>NZ_CP159330.1:2400000-2725105 GCF_045055805.1 Christiangramia sp. LLG6405-1
TCTTACAAATACTGTGACCAAATACTATATGTGTTATCCAAAAGTTAAAGATTAGTTCATTTTTTTTACTTTTGCCAGAATGAAATTTAAAGCAAAACAAATTGCCGAGATATTGGAAGGTAAGGTGGAGGGGAATCCTGAAGCCGAAGTTTCTGAACTTGCTAAAATAGAAGAGGGGAGTGAAGGCTCTCTAACTTTTCTAAGTAATCCTAAATATAACAGCTTTTTATATACCACGAATGCGAGCGTTACAATCGTTAACGAGAACTTCGAGGTTGAGCAACCCGTAAATACTACATTGATAAAAGTAAAGGATGCCTATAAGGCTTTTTCAACTTTACTTGAATACTATAACCAGATCAAGCTAAATAAGTCTGGGATCGAGAATCCCAGTTTTATTGCTGAATCTGCTACTCATGGTGACGGACTGTATCTAGGCGCCTTTGCATATATAGGAGAACAGGTGAAACTGGGAGAAAATGTAAAGATTTATCCGAATGCTTATATAGGTGATAACGTGCAGATAGGTGATAACACGACTATTTTTGCCGGAGTGAAGATCTATTCTGAAAGTATTATAGGAAATGATGTAACTATTCACAGTGGCGCTGTAGTAGGTGCTGATGGTTTTGGATTTAGTCCAGGAGAAACTGGTGCTTACAGTAAGGTTCCGCAGATAGGGAATGTTATTATTGAGGATCACGTGGATATTGGTGCAGGAACGACTATAGATCGAGCAACCTTGGGTTCCACGATTATCAAAAAAGGCGTGAAACTGGATAATCATATACAAATCGCACATAATGTAGAAATAGGAGAGAATACTGCTATTGCTGCACAAACTGGTGTTGCCGGATCTACGAAGATTGGAAAGAACTGTCTTATTGGAGGACAGGTAGGAATCGCCGGGCATCTAACGATTGGAGACCGTGTAAAGATACAGGCGCAATCTGGTATAGGTAGAGATATCAAGGATGATGAAATGCTTCAGGGGTCGCCAGCATTTGGTTATGGTGATTACAATAAGTCCTACATTCATTTCAAAAACCTACCGAAAACAATGAAATTAATTCACCAACTGGATAAAAAGATTAATAATGGCTAATAAGGTTTCAAAACAAAGAACCATAAGGGAAGAGATTTCTCTTGAAGGCGTTGGCCTGCATACTGGAAAAGAAGTAACGCTGACTTTTAAACCAGCGCCTGTAAATACGGGCTATGTATTTAGAAGAGCAGATCTTGAAGGATCTCCTGAAGTAGAGGCAGATGTAAATTACGTTGTAAATACTAAGCGTGGAACTAACCTCGATAAAAAAGGTGTTACGATCCAGACTTCGGAACATGTACTTGCTGCCTGTGTAGGTCTTGAAATAGATAACTTATATATTGAGCTGAATGCTCCGGAACCACCAATTATGGATGGTTCTTCCAAATTTTTCGTAGAAGCTCTTGAGAAAGCTGGTACTGAAGAACAGGAAGAAGACAGAGATGAATTCGTGGTGACCGATATTATTTGTTATCGTGATGATAATGGTTCTGAAATCATTCTTATGCCTGCAGATGAATATCAGGTAACGACCATGGTAGATTTTGGAACCAAAGTATTAGGTACTCAAAATGCTTCTATAGAGCATATTTCAGAATTTAAAACTGAAATTGCCGATTCCAGAACATTTAGTTTTCTGCATGAAATTGAAACTTTACTGGAGCATGGCCTTATTAAAGGTGGCGATCTAAACAATGCGATCGTATATGTAGATAAAGAGATTAGTGAAGATACTCTTGAGAAGCTAAGAGTGGCTTTCGATAGAGATGATATTTCAGTAAAACCTAATGGGATTCTGGATAACTTAACATTACATCATCCAAATGAAGCAGCAAGACATAAACTGCTGGACGTTATTGGGGATGTGGCTCTAGCAGGGACAAGGATTAGAGGTAAAATCATTGCCACAAAACCTGGTCATTATATCAATACTGAATTTGCTAAGAAATTAGCCAAGGTTATTAAAGCTGAAAAACGTAACAATGTACCTAAGATCGATCTTTCTCAACCGCCACTTATGGATGTGAATGATATCATGGATACGTTACCGCACAGATCTCCGTTTCTTTTAGTGGACAAGATTTATGAGCTGACAGATACTCACGTGATCGGGATGAAGAATGTGACGATGAACGAACCATTTTTTGTTGGTCACTTCCCTGGGAAACCAGTAATGCCTGGAGTGTTGCAGGTGGAAGCTATGGCTCAAACCGGTGGAATATTAGCTTTAAAGTCGGTTCCGGATCCTGAAAATTATCTAACCTTCTTTATGAAGATCGATAATGTGAAATTCAAAAGACAGGTGGTGCCTGGGGATACTTTAATTTTTAAGCTGGAGTTACTGGCTCCTATTCGTCGTGGTATTTGCCAGATGCAGGGTTATGCCTATGTAAACGGACAATTAGCGACTGAAGCCATCCTTATGGCACAAATTGTAAAATCAAAATAAAAACTATGAACCAACCTTTAGCATATGTGCATCCGGGAGCAAAGATCGCCAAGAATGTGGTTATCGAACCTTTCGCGACCATACATAATAATGTAGTGATTGGAGAAGGTACCTGGATTGGTTCCAATGTTAGCATCATGGAAGGTGCGCGTATTGGTAAGAATTGTAGTATTTTTCCAGGCGCAGTAATTTCTGCGGTGCCTCAGGATAAGAAATTTAATGACGAAGATACTCTTACTGTAATAGGTGATAACACTACGATTCGTGAATGTGTTACCATAAATAGGGGAACAACAGATAGAATGAAGACGGTAATTGGGAACAATTGCTGGATCATGGCCTATTGCCACGTTGCTCATGATTGTATCGTAGGGGATAATTGTATCTTTTCAAATAACAGTACGCTTGCAGGTCACATAAATGTTGGGGATCATGTAGTTCTCGCGGGAATGGCAGCGATTCAGCAATTTTGTAGCATTGGAAAACATGCATTTGTTACCGGTGGATCTATGGTTAGAAAAGATGTTCCGCCATTTGTAAAAGCGGGTAGAGAACCTCTAAGTTATGTAGGTATCAATTCTATCGGACTAAGAAGAAGAGGTTTTTCTACGGAAAAGATCAGGGAAATTCAGGATATTTATAGAATACTATACCAGAAAAATTACAATAATTCCCAGGCGGTAGCGATCATTGAAGCTGAAATGCAGGCAACCGCAGAAAGGGATGAAATATTAGAATTTATTAAAAACTCACAAAGAGGTATCATGAAAGGATACTTCAGCTCAAACTAAAAACTTATGGCTAGTACCAGTGATATCAGAAACGGTTTATGTATTCGTTACAACCACGATATTTATAAGATAACCGAATTTTTACATGTAAAACCGGGGAAAGGTCCGGCATTCGTTAGAACTAAACTAAAAAGTGTTACTACAGGAAAAGTTCTTGATAATACATTTTCCGCAGGGCATAAGATTGAAGATATTCGAGTTGAAACTCATAAATTTCAGTTCTTATATGAAGATGGCGAATTCTGGCATTTCATGAACGTGGAAGATTATACACAAATTCGACTTACCGAAAATGCCCTGGATATGCCGAAGCTTTTGAAGGAAGGCGAAGTGGTAACAATTCTTATTAATACTGAAGATAACATGCCACTTTCAGTAGAAATGCCCGGAAGTGTAGTATTAGAAGTTACACATACAGAACCTGGTTTAAAAGGAAACACCGCTACAAATGCTACAAAACCAGCAACCGTAGAAACTGGTTATGAGGTGAATGTTCCTCTTTTTATCAATGAAGGTGATAAGATCAAGATCGAAACCGAAAAAGGTACTTACAAAGAGAGAATTAAGGAATAATCTATGAAATTCCCTCAAGAACATAAGCTATCTCAGATAGCAGATCTTATTGATTGTTCGTATGTAGGTGATGCAGATTTTCCTGTTCTGGGTATGAATGAGATTCACGTGGTGAATCCGGGAGATATCGTTTTTGTAGATCATCCTAAGTATTATGATAAAGCACTCAACTCTGCAGCGACTGTTATTCTTATTAATAAAGAAGTGGACTGTCCAGATGGGAAAGCTTTGCTAATTTCTGAAGACCCATTTCGCGATTTCAATAAGCTTACACGCTATTTTAAGCCATTCGAAAAGCTACATGCTACTATCGCAGAATCTGCAAAGATCGGCGAAGGATCTATCGTGCAACCAAACGCCGTTATTGGTAATAATGTTTCCATTGGTAAGAACTGTCTTATCCACGCAAATGTTACCATCGGTGATAATTGTGTGATTGGTGATCATGTGATTATCCATAGTGGAACGGTACTGGGCGGTGATGCTTTTTATTATAAAAAGAGAACAGAAGGATTTGATAAATTATTATCAGGTGGTAGAGTAGTAGTGCAGGACCATGTAGAGATAGGAACGAATTGTTCGATAGATCGCGGGGTTACTGGAGATACTACAATCGGTGAAGGTTCCAAGCTGGATAATTTAATTCAGATCGGGCATGATACTGTTATCGGAAAAAATTGTTTATTAGCATCTCAAATTGGAATAGCCGGTTGTGTAATCGTAGAAGACGATGTCACGATCTGGGGACAGGTTGGAATTAGAAGTGATGTTCGAATTGCTACAGGAACGGTTCTTATGGCACAATGCGGAGTTTCAAAGGATACTACACCTGGCACAACCTATTGGGGCACGCCTTTTGGTGAAGTACGAACAAAACTTAGAGAATATGCGGCGATTAAACAATTGCCGGAGATTGTCAAAAAATTAAAATAAGATTTATGGATCTAGAGACTAAAGATATTGTAACCAAATTTTATGAATCCAACTTCTATAAAGATGAAGAAGTGCTGAAAGCATATCTTCATCCAGATGTTGAATTACGCTGGTACGGTACTACAGGATTCAGAAAATTAAATTTGGAAGGCATTTCTGAGATCACGAAAGAGATTTCAGAATCATACGAATCATTGCGAGCTGAGACTGAAAAGATCATCTCCAATGGGAATGAAGCTGCTATCCATTTTACCTATTTCGTAAGAACTATAGAAAACCCCGAAGAGGAAATGCCGCTAGCGCATTTCGTCGCAATGTGGGAGCTGAAAGATGGAAAACTCTACAAGGGCACTCAAATTAGTCAGCTAGGTGAAGAGATCGACGATGATCCCTGGTCATAAAACTTTAAACCCTCTGATTATCAGAGGGTTTTTTTATAAATAATCGCTTCTACGTTTGTAGAATGGGATATTTATTCTACATTTGTAGAGAATCAATATCTTTTCTATGTCACTCTCTAATGCGGAAGAAGAACTAATGCAATTGCTCTGGAAAAAGGAGAAAGCTTTTATGAAAGAACTTATCGAAGCTTATCCCGATCCAAAACCTGCAACCACGACTATCGCAACTTTGCTTAAAAGAATGCAGGATAAAAATTTTGTTGCTTATGAGCAGATAGGCCGGTCCAGGGAATATTATCCTAAAGTAAGCAAGAAAGCGTATTTCTCTAAAAGAATGAATGGGATGATCAAATCCTTTTTTGATAACTCTGCCTCGCAGTTTGCATCTTTCTTTACTGAAGAAACAGATCTTACTGATAATGAGTTGAAGAAATTGAGAAAACTGATTGATGATAAAATAAAACAGGATTGAGATGCTTGAGTATATCTTAAAATCTGCGGGATGTTTGCTGGTTCTTTTTGCCTTCTATAAATTTTTTCTGGAAGCTGAAAAATTCAACAGGCTAAAGCGTTTTTATCTGATCTTCATGCTGTTGTTTTCAGCGATCCTGCCATTCATTAGCATTTCTTACGAGGTTGCGGCCAAAGAATTCGTTGACACTGCGCCGATGATAGTAAAACCATCTGAAAACTCATCGATTGTACAGGAAATTGGTTTTTTCGACCAGTATGGGAGTCAGATATTGCTAACCATTTATTTCATAGGGTATTTCGCTTTTTTGCTTCGGTTTTTATGGAATCTTAATAGAATGCGATTGACGATAAAAACAGGTCAGCTTAAAAAAGAACTTCCGTATATCTATGTGCTGCTTGGTACTTCCATCAATCCTTTCAGTTTCCTGCATTACATATTTTTCAGTAGAAAGGAATTTAAGAACGCACAGATTTCAGAAGCGGTGATAGCACATGAAAAAGCGCATGTAGATCAAAAACATTCCTGGGATCTTCTATTTCTGGAACTGGTGAATGCGATTTTCTGGTTCAATCCAATATTTATATACATCAAAAATTCCATCAAATTAAACCATGAGTTTCTCGCAGATGAGCAAGTACTTGCAAAGCATCAAAATCTGAGAGATTACAGTGAACTTCTTTTAGGTTACAGCCGGGGACAGGATCATAACGTTCTGGCAAGTCCCATTAATCATTCATTAATCAAAAAACGAATACTTATGATGACAAAAAATCTTTCAGCCAGACGGCTGAGTATGAAAATGCTGGTATTGATACCCATTCTTGGTGGTTGCATCTATACTTTCAATCAAGAAATTGTAGCGAAGCCAGTGCTATCAATTGATGAGAACTCGGAATTGATCGAGCTTCAGAAGAAAAAATCGGTTTATATCACAGTGAACAAAGAAGATATTCTATTGTACGACAAGCCAGTATCTCTTAAGGATTTTGCTGAAGAGTTGGATAAAATTACAAAGGACTGGAACAACTGGCAGTTGAAAAACCCATATTTTTATGTAGACTTCGCTAATTCAACTACTGGGTTTATTGAAAAACTTAATGCTGAGTATCGCAAAACTGAACTATCCAGAATTTCAGGAACTGAGTTTCTAGCTCCAAGCACTCCAGAAACTGGTGCAACACCGCCACCACCTCCGCCACCGCCAGTACAGGCTGTAGAAGGCAGAGATCCAGCCTCCAAAAGCTCAAATTCAAGTGTTGGAGAACAGAGAGACAATCTCTTCAGTATTCAGGTATCCGGCAACACGCTTCGAGTAAACGGAGTAAAAACGAATCCTAATAAGTTAAGTGAAACTCTGGATAAGCTTTCCGAAGGGAAAACAGACGAAGAGCTGAAAAATTATAATTTCAGAATGCAAGTGATCGACCCTGCACCTGGACTTATGGAATCTCTGAATAGTGAATTCAGAAAAAGCAGAATGTCTAAAGTTAGCGGTCATGATATACTTCCACCGCCGCCTCCAGTGCACCGTGGTGAAGATCATCAAGTTCCAAAGCCACCAAAACCGCCTAAATCAGCAAAACCACAAAAGGCACCAAAACCACCAAAACCTCCCAAGCCTCCCAAGGCGCCTAAAACAGGGAAATATGTAACAGTTGAGGAAGACTTAGTAGCCACTGAATCCTTAGAGGTAAACTATATCAAGGTAGAGATGGACAGTAAAGACCAGAAATTAAAGGACAGGTCAAAAGTTAAAGACAAGAACAAACAAAAAGCAGTACCAAATCCTCCAGCACCGCCAACTGCTCCAGATCCATTAAAAACTATCAAGAAAATCAATGCAGAGGGTGGCAGTTTTTTTTATAATGGCAAAAAGATCTCGGCTAAAAAAGCAACTAAGATTATAGAATCAAAGAACTATACGAAGATCGTTGTCAACCAAACAGGAGATTCCGAAGGTTCTATGAAGATTACGGGAAGTAGATAATTTTAGAAATTCAGATGTAAACTCCCCCGGGAATTTTCATTTCAGGTTAATTTTATATCAACTTTAAGGTTTTTTCTCGCAATAATCTATAAAATGACTTTAGGTTTTATATTTAAAAACATACTTTTGTGTTCCAAAATTAAAAGACATTTATGAGCGTTTTAGTCAATAAAGATTCTAAAGTAATCGTGCAGGGTTTTACCGGTAGTGAAGGTACTTTCCATGCTGAACAAATGATAGAATACGGTACAAATGTAGTTGGTGGAGTTACTCCTGGTAAAGGAGGACAAAAGCATCTTGATAAGCCAGTTTTTAATACAGTTTCTGAAGCTGTAGAGCAGGTTGGAGCAGATGTTTCTATCATCTTCGTACCACCAGCTTTCGCTGCAGATGCCATTATGGAGGCTGCCGATGCTGGAATTAAAGTGATTATTACTATTACTGAAGGAATACCTGTATCAGACATGGTAAAGGCTTCAGATTATATTAAAGACCGTGATTGCAGACTTATTGGGCCTAACTGTCCAGGTGTGATCACTCCAGGAGAAGCTAAAGTTGGTATTATGCCAGGTTTTGTTTTCAAAAAAGGAAAAGTTGGAATCGTTTCTAAATCCGGTACGCTTACTTATGAAGCTGCAGATCAGGTTGTAAAACAAGGTCTTGGTATCACTACTGCGATTGGTATTGGTGGAGATCCAATTATTGGAACTACTACGAAAGAAGCTGTAGAATTGTTGATGAACGATGATGAAACTGAGTGTATCGTTATGATCGGTGAAATTGGAGGTCAGCTTGAGGCTGATGCTGCACAGTGGGTAAAACAAAACGGTAACAGAAAGCCAGTTGTTGGATTTATCGCTGGAGAAACTGCTCCTGCTGGACGTACAATGGGACATGCCGGTGCGATCGTTGGAGGAAGTGAAGACACTGCTCAGGCTAAAAAGAAAATTTTAAGAGAGAATGGAATCCACGTGGTTGATTCTCCTGCTGAAATAGGGATGAAAGTTGCTGAAGTTTTAAAAGGATAAGCAAACCCGAAATAATTTGAAACCCTTCTTATACTCTAAGAAGGGTTTTTTTATGCAATGCATTAGGCTTTTGCTATATTTGGAAAGACAATTAACCAAGATCAAGTTATATGAAATTACTACAAGGAAAGAATGCCATCATCACAGGTGGTAGTAGAGGTATTGGAAAAGGAATCGCTCAGGTTTTTGCCGAGCATGGAGCCAATGTCGCATTCACCTATAATTCTTCGGCACAGTCTGCTGAAGATCTTGCAAAAGAATTAGAAGCTAAAGGTGTAAAAGCTAAAGCCTATCAATCTAATGCTGCCAGTTTCGAAGAAGCACAGAAATTGATCGATGATGTAAATGCTGAATTTGGATCTATAGACATCGTGATCAACAACGCTGGTATTACAAAGGATAACCTTTTAATGCGAATGAGCGAAGCAGATTTTGACAAGGTGATCGAGGTTAATCTGAAGTCTATTTTTAATATGACCAAAGCCGTACAAAGAACCATGCTTAAGCAACGTTCTGGTAGTATCATTAATATGAGTTCTGTAGTAGGAGTTACTGGAAATGCCGGACAATCAAACTACGCAGCTTCTAAAGCTGGGATCATTGGGTTTTCAAAATCGATGGCTCAGGAACTTGGTTCCAGGAATATCAGGACAAATGTAGTGGCTCCAGGATTTATTGAAACCGAAATGACCGAAAAGCTTGACGAAAAAACAGTACAGGGCTGGAGAGATTCGATTCCTCTAAAACGTGGTGGAAAGCCTGAAGATATTGCGAATACGTGTGTGTATCTTGGTAGTGACTTGAGTTCTTACGTGACCGGTCAGGTGATTCATGTAGATGGCGGAATGCATACTTAATTGAATAATCTTATGAATATAAAATTGAATTGGAGTCAATGGAAGGGACTTGCTATAATGGTTCTATCTGGAATCGCTACTTATTTGTTGCCTCAGGATTCTTTATTTCAGACTTTTGCCGGGGCATTAATGGGAGTGGGAGTAGCTATTCTTCTGAAATTTATTCCGTTTAAATGGAGTGAATTAAATTTTAGAAAAAGATCTGCGAATTAGGCTTGATATCTTCAAGGTTGAAAATAATCGAGCTTTGTAGCTTACAGATACTATAATCACACTATAATTTGTATTTTCACTATACCAACGTGAATTAATGAACATTCAAATAATATTATTGATAACCCTGGCGCTTTTAATAGCTCTGGGGTTTTCTTTTTTTCAGAATCTTTATAAGAACACGAAAAGTTCCGGGAATTATGCACTTTTCGGACTTCGTAGTTTTTCTATATTTCTGATTCTTTTACTGCTTATTAATCCCAAGATCACTCATACTGAACGAATTCAGGTGAAAGAGAAACTGGTAATATTATCCGATGCTTCAGAGTCCATTAAAATTCTTCAGAAGGATTCTGTTCTTCAGAACTTTCAAAACAAGATTCTCTCTTCAGAAAAACTGAATGACAAATTCGAAATTATCAATTATAACTTCGGAAGGGGCCTGCTAACTTCAGATAGCACTTCATATTTCAGTGAAGACCTCACCAATATTCAGCAGTCTTTAAAACAGGCTGAAGAGCTAATGAATAACAATAAAGGTGTACTTGTTTTACTAAGTGATGGAAATCAAAATACCGGCAGAGACTTTCGATATCATAAATCTTCTGAAACTACTGAAATACTACCTGTAATCGCAGGCGATACGAGTAGTTTTGAAGATGTAGCTATTCAGCGCATCAATGTAAACAGGTATGCCTTCCTGAATAATAAATTTCCTGTTGAACTTTTTCTGAACTATTCTGGATCTAATGAACGTAATACGAAGCTGCAGATTCTGAACTCGGGAAAAGTTGTATTTCAGAAGGACCTTAAATTTTCTAAAAACAATAGATCAATTATTGTAAATGCTGAACTGGAAGCTAAAAGTATCGGACTCAAAAACTATACTGCCAGGCTTAGCCAAATACCAGATGAGAAGAATTTCAGAAACAATACTGAAAACTTCTCCGTCGAAATTGTAGACGAAAGCTCTAAGATCATGATTCTAAGTCCAGGTCCTCATCCGGATCTGGGAGCTTTGAAGGCTGCTATTGAATCGAACTCACAACGTAAGGTTGAGATACAATATATTCCTGATTTTAATAATAATGAAATATCTGATATGCAGTTATTTATACTGTACAATGTAAACCGAAACTTTCAAAAAACTATAGAGTCAATCTCTGGTCTTGAGGCAGGAAAGTTGTTCATTACAGGTCCCGAAACTGACTGGCAATTTCTGAACGAACTCCAATTAGGATTCTCCAAGAACAGCATCGATCAACCACAGGATGTGTTTGCTGTAAAGAACGACAACTTTGCCATTTATCAACCAAAAGATTTAGCCTACGAAGATCTACCGCCCTTACAAATTGCATTTGGAGAAACGGAAATTGATGCAAATCGTTACGCAGTGCAGTTATATCAAAAAATACAGGGAGTCGAAACTGATAGTCCGCTTCTTGCCGTTTCCAGAGTCAAACCAAAAATAGGTCTGCTTACGGGTGAGAATATTTGGCGCTGGAGAGCGGCAAGTTTTCGGAAAGACCAGAATTTCGAGCAGGTCAATGGGTTTATTAGTGATTTGGTACAGAATTTAAGTGCTGTGAAATCTAATGAAAGATTGATCGTAGAGCATCCTCAATCATTTCTGGAGAATGAACTTGTAGAAATAAGTGCTGCTTATTACGATGAAAATTACAGCTTCGATTCTGGTGAAAACCTTGATATTAGTATTTTGGATAGTCTGGGGAATACTGTTTTAAATTCCAGCCTTGTAGTCAGGAATCTTCAATATATAGCAGAGATTGGGAATCTTGCACCTGGGAATTACACTTATAAATTACAGGCTGAAAATACGAATCTTCTAAAAAACGGAGCTTTCAACGTGCTCGATTATAATGCGGAAGAGCAACAGCAAACAGCAAACCTGGCATCCATGCAATTCCTGGCCACGAACAATAATTCAACTGTTTTTTACGAAGATCAGTTTAAAACCTTTGAAGACTATTTGTTGAAGAATGATAGTCACAGGCCAGTTCTTAAAAGCGAACAAAAAACCGTACCTTTGATAGACTGGTACTACCTGCTATTTCTTGTTGTATTTGCCCTTGCCCTGGAATGGTTTTACCGAAAATATAAGGGTCTAATTTAACTTCAAAAATTTATATGGAAAGATTACCTAAAATTGGTATCCCGTTATTTATCGGGTTAGTCATTGTAATAATTTTACTTGCAAAATCTACTGTAACTATCGATTCCGGAGAAGCCGGAGTACTTTACAAAACATTTGGTGGTGGTGTTGTAACTGAAGGAAGTCCTCTTTCTGAAGGATTTCACGTGGTTGCACCCTGGAACAAAGTTTTTGTCTACGAAGTGCGTCAACAATCCATCGATGAAGAAATGACTGTATTATCTTCAAACGGTCTGGAAATTAGCCTGGATGCTTCCGTATGGTTTCAGCCAGAATACGAAGCTCTTGGTAAGTTACACCAGGAAAAAGGAGAGGCTTACATTCAACGTTTACTTCAGCCGGCAATAAGATCTGCAACAAGAGCTGTGGTAGGACGTTACAATCCGGAGCAACTATATGCCAGTAAGCGGGAAGCAATTCAGAAGGAAATCTTCGATGAAACAAACCTGCTTCTCGAAGATCAATATGTTCAGGTAAATGAAGTTTTAGTAAGAGATGTTTCCTTACCGTCTACGATCAAAGATGCGATCGAACGTAAACTTAGACAGGAACAGGAGTCGCTTGAGTACGAATTCCGACTTTCAAAAGCAGAGCAGGAAGCAGAAAGACAAAGAATTGATGCTGAAGGTAAAGCACGTGCGAACACTATTCTTAGTGAATCGCTGACAGATAAAGTACTTCAGGAAAAAGGAATTCAGGCTACCGTAGAACTGGCAAAATCACCAAATAGTAAGGTGATTGTTATAGGTTCTGGTGAAGGTGGAATGCCAATTATTCTTGGTGACAATTAATAAACAAATATTAAAAATTAAAAAACTGGTTTTATAATTCAGATTTTTATTTAGCTTTGGCATCACAATGACGAATTTTAATGTACATCACCATCATTTTTTACTCCACGCTCAAGCGAGGTAAATGTGATATGTTGTAACACTAACTATAATATCATGACCCGTTTGAGAAATCAAGCGGGTTTTTTTATTCCTAATATTAACTAAATTATGAGTCAGCAAAAATTAAGGATCGCAGTACAGAAGTCAGGAAGACTTTTTGAAGATTCTATCAAGGTTTTAAAAGATGCAGGTATTTCCATCGATAATGGTAAAGAGCAGCTAAAAGCATCATCGAGAAATTTTCCATTAGAAGTGATGTATCTACGTAATGGTGATATTCCTCAATATTTGAGGGATGGTGTGGTAGATGTTGCTATCATTGGTGAAAACGTACTTATTGAGAAGGGAAAAGATATTATTAGAGGAGAGAAACTAGGTTTTTCCAAGTGCAAAGTTTCCCTCGCGGTTCCTAAGTCCTTTAAATACAACGGTATTAAAGACCTTGACGGACTCAAAATTGCGACTTCTTACCCAAATACAGTAAAGGACTATTTACAGGAGAAGGGTATCTCTGCCGATCTTCATATTATTAATGGTTCTGTTGAAATTGCTCCTAATATTGGGCTTGCAGATGCTATTTGCGATATTGTATCCAGCGGAAGTACACTATTTAAAAACGGACTCAAGGAAGTTGAAGTAATGCTGAAAAGTGAAGCGGTACTGGCCATATCTCCTAAAATTTCTGAAGAGCGTAAGCAGATACTTGAAAAACTGCAATTCAGATTAAAATCTGTTTTGAACGCGCGAACTTCAAAATATATTCTACTGAATGCCCCTGATGATAAATTGGAAAAGATTATTAGTCTGCTTCCCGGGATGAGAAGTCCAACTGTTTTACCTTTGGCAGAGAAGGGATGGAGTTCGATCCATACCGTAATCAATGAAGATAGATTTTGGGAAGTTCTGGACGAACTGAAAATGAATGGTGCTGAAGGAATTCTGGTAGCACCAATAGAAACTATGGTACTTTAATTTACAATGATGAACACGATCAACAATCCTGACAGATCTAAGTGGAGCGAAATCTTAAGGCGACCAACTCAAACGGTTGCCGATATTGAGCAAACAGTGCATAAGGTTTTTGATGAGATCAGACTTACAGGAGATGCTGCAGTTAGAAAATATACTCAAGCTTTCGACGGAATCGAACTAGATACATTCAAGGTTACTGCTTCTGAAATGGATGCAGCCTCCGCTGAAATTTCTCAGGAATTGAAAGAGGCGATAGCACTGGCTAAAAAGAACATCGAAATATTTCATGCAGCACAGAGAACTGAAAGAGTTGTTGTGGAAACCATGAATGGAGTAAAATGCTGGCAGGAAAAAAAGGCAATACAGAAAGTAGGACTTTATATTCCTGGAGGAACTGCACCTTTATTTTCTTCTATTTTGATGCTGGCAACTCCGGCAAATATTGCCGGTTGCGAGGAGATCGTACTCTGTACACCACCAGATAAGAATGGAAACGTAAATCCTGCAGTTTTATATACGGCGAAATTGTGCGGAGTAACACAGGTTTTTAAAATTGGT
This sequence comes from Christiangramia sp. LLG6405-1, assembly GCF_045055805.1. GTDB lineage: Bacteria > Bacteroidota > Bacteroidia > Flavobacteriales > Flavobacteriaceae > Christiangramia. The sequence goes on from NZ_CP159330.1 coordinate 2,414,350, forward strand.
GGAATCCAGGCGATTGGAGCAATGACCTTTGGTACCGAAAGTGTACCCAGAGTTTATAAGATCTTTGGACCAGGGAATCAATTTGTAACTGTTGCAAAACAGCTAGCTACAAGATACCAGGTAGCGATAGATATGCCTGCAGGACCATCAGAATTGCTGGTGTATGCAGATGATTCAGCGAACCCGGCTTTTGTTGCTTCAGACCTGTTGAGTCAGGCAGAACATGGTGTGGATAGCCAGGTGATTATGGTAAGTACTTCAGAAAAAATGCTGAAGCTGGTAAGTGATGAAGTAGAAAAGCAGCTCGATGAACTACCTCGAAAGGCCATTGCGCAACAGGCGATCGAAAACTCCAAGCTTATTCTGATAGAATCCGAAGAGACCGCTCTGGAGCTAATTAATGAGTATGGACCAGAGCATTTTATAGTATGTTCAGCCAATGAGAATTATTTTGTGGAAAATATTGTGAATGCAGGATCTGTTTTTATTGGGAATTATGCTCCGGAAAGTGCCGGTGATTATGCTTCAGGTACGAATCACACTTTGCCAACCAATGGCTATGCAAAACAATATAGCGGGGTGAATCTTGATAGTTTTATGAAGCAGATCACTTATCAGAAAGTTTCAGAAGAAGGAATTAAAAATATTGGCCCAGCGATTGAATTAATGGCAGAAGCTGAAGGATTACAGGCTCATAAAAATGCCGTAACTCTAAGATTAAAATCACTGAACCAATAATGAATTTCGATCTGAATAATCTCGTAAGAGACAATGTGAAAAGTCTTCTGCCATACTCGTCTGCCAGAGATGAATACAAAACTGATGGTGAAGCTATGATTTTTCTGGATGCGAATGAAAATCCGTTTGAAAACGGACTGAATCGATATCCAGATCCACAGCAAATGCTTTTAAAATCCAAAATTTCAGAAATTAAGCAGGTACCTGAAAAGCAAATATTGCTCGGCAATGGGAGTGATGAAGTTCTGGATCTTATATTCAGGGCATTCTGTGAACCTGGAAAAGATAACGTTATAAGTTTGCCACCAACTTACGGAATGTACAAGGTGCTTTCTGGAATTAATAATGTTGAAAATCGTGAAGTGCTGCTAACTTCAGAATTTGAACCTGACGTGGAAGCCATTCTTGAAGCTACAGATACTAAGACCAAATTGTTGTTTCTGTGCTCTCCTAATAATCCATCCGGAAATTCTTTTAATGCCGACCTTGTAAAGAAGCTTTTAGAATCGTTTAATGGCCTGGTCGTCATCGATGAAGCCTATATAGACTTTTCAGACGTTGCAGGATGGTCACAATCGCTTGATACATATCCAAATCTTATCATTACTCAAACTTTCTCTAAAGCCTTCGGGATGGCCGGGATCAGGTTGGGAATGCTATTCGCTTCAGCAGAAATCATTAAAATTCTGAACAGGATCAAGCCTCCATACAACGTAAATGAATTAACGCAGCAGAGAGCAATCAAAGGTCTTCAGAATTATTCAGATATAAAACAGCAAGTCATTGATATTAAGAATGAAAGGAATATATTATCTAAACAGTTACTTCAGTTAGAATATGTTACGAAGATATTTCCTTCAGATGCCAATTTTTTACTCATAAAGGTGGATGATGCAGATCAAAGATATATGGAATTGATCGGTAAAGGTATTGTCGTAAGAAATAGAAGCAAGCAGCCTCTTTGCGAAAATTGTCTTCGAATTACGGTAGGAACAGCATCAGAAAATCAAAATTTACTCAAGGCCTTCAAAGAATTAGAATCATGAAAAAAGTATTGTTTATAGATCGGGATGGAACTCTTATCCACGAACCTGAAGATTACCAGATCGACAGTATCGATAAGCTGGTGTTTTATCCCCAGGCGATTACTTACCTGAATAAAATAGCCAAAGAACTGGATTATGAACTGGTGATGGTTACCAATCAGGACGGACTTGGAACCGACAGTTTCCCTGAATCAGATTTCTGGCCTTACCAAAATTTTATTACCAGAACTTTTGAAAGCGAAGGCGTAAAATTTTCAGAACAGTTAATCGATCGCACGTTTGCAAAAGACAATGCGAAAACCCGCAAACCCAATACAGGACTGCTGGAGGAGAATTATTTAGATAATAATGAATATGATCTTCAGCAATCATTTATGATAGGGGACAGGCTTACGGATATGGAATTTGCCATGAACTTTGGAGGAAAAGGCATCTTTATAGATACACATGAAGATCTGGCTGCAGACGAAATTTCGAAAGATAAAGAAGAAGTAAGTCAGCATATTGCTTTAAAAACCGCTTCCTGGAAGGAGATCTATGAATTTTTAAAACTTAAGGATCGTACAGCCGGGATCGAGAGAAAAACGAATGAGACCGATATTAAGATCGATCTAAACCTGGATGGTACTGGGAAAAGCGATATTAGTACCGGTATCGACTTTTTCGATCATATGCTGGATCAATTAGCCAGGCATGGACAAATGGACCTTACGATTAAAGTAAAGGGTGATCTGGAAGTGGATGAACACCACACCATCGAGGATACAGCCATTGCACTTGGTGAAGTGTTCAATAAAGCACTTGGAAATAAGCTTGGAATGGAACGATATGGTTTCTGTTTACCAATGGACGATTGTCTTGCCCAGGTGGCTATTGATTTTGGTGGTAGAAACTGGCTGGTTTGGGAAGCAGATTTCAAACGCGAAATGATTGGTAAAATGCCTACGGAAATGTTCTTTCACTTCTTTAAGTCATTTACAGATGGTGCCAGAGCTAATTTAAATATCAAAGCTGAAGGTTCGAATGAACATCATAAGATCGAGGCGATATTTAAAGCTTTTGCCAAGGCGATAAAAATGTCGGTTAAACGAGATACAGAAAAAATGATCCTTCCATCTACAAAAGGAATGCTATAATGAAAATTGCAATTATCGACTACGGGGCAGGAAATATACAGTCTATAAAGTTTGCCGTTCAAAGATTGGGTTTTGAAGCTGTTCTTTCCAGTAATGCCGAAGAAATTCGAGATGCTGACAAGGTTATTTTTCCGGGGGTTGGAGAAGCTGGAAGCGCTATGAGAATGTTGCGATCCACTGGTTTAGACAAACTTATTCCAAATTTGAAACAACCGGTACTTGGAATTTGCCTGGGAATGCAGTTAATGTGTAAATCTTCGGAAGAAGGAAATACTACTGGATTAGGTATCTTCGATGCTGAAGTGAAGAAATTTAATGCAGATCTAAAAGTGCCTCAGATTGGTTGGAATACGATCACTGAACTTCAAGGCAAACTTTTTGAAAATGTGTCTGCAGAAGAATATGTTTACCTGGTGCACAGTTTTTATGTTCCCGAATGCAGCGATGAAATTGCCAGAACGAATTACGGAGTTGATTATTCAACTGCATTGAACAGGGATAATTTTTACGGCGTACAGTTTCACCCCGAAAAAAGCAGCAAAACCGGAGAACAGATTTTAAAGAACTTTTTGAACTTATAATATGCGAATTATTCCTGCGATAGATATTATCGACGGCAAGTGTGTAAGACTCTCTAAAGGAGATTACAACTCAAAGAAAATTTACAACGAGGATCCTCTGGAAGTGGCTAAATCTTTTGAAGCTCATGGTATCAAATATCTTCACCTGGTAGATCTTGATGGAGCAAAATCCAGTCATATTGTTAACCACAAAATTCTGGAATCTATTGCCTCAAAAACTTCTTTAAAAGTAGATTTTGGTGGCGGACTTAAAACAGATAAAGATCTGGAGATCGCTTTTGAATGTGGTGCGAACCAGATTACCGGTGGAAGTATCGCGGTAAAAGATCCGGAGATCTTCAAATCCTGGCTTTCCAAATTTGGAGCTGAAAAGATCATTCTTGGAGCAGATGCTCGAAATAAAAAGATTGCGGTTTCAGGTTGGCTGGAAGAATCCAAACAGGAGGTGATTCCTTTTATTCAGAATTTTGAAACTGAAGGTATCAAATATGTGATCTGTACAGATATTAGCAAGGACGGAATGCTTGAAGGTCCATCTTTTGATCTTTATGCTGAGATTCTGGACGAAACTAAAGATATTAAATTGATCGCTTCTGGTGGAATTTCTCATTTCGATGAACTTCCAAAGTTGCAGGAACTTGGTTGCGAAGGCGTGATCATAGGTAAAGCGATCTATGAGAATCGTATTAGTCTGAAACAACTTGAAAATTATATTTTAGAAAACGAATAGGAGTAGACCTCTTAACTAAGAACTACTCAAAAACCTTGAAATTTAAGACCTGTGCTTACAAAAAGAATAATTCCCTGTCTGGATATTAAAAATGGCCGAACGGTAAAGGGCGTCAATTTTGTTGACTTGCGTGATGCTGGTGATCCTGTAGAACTGGCCGCTGCTTATGCCGAAAAAGGAGCAGACGAACTGGTGTTCCTGGATATTTCAGCTACTGAAGAAAAGAGAAGAACGCTCGCGAAACTTGTTCTTGATGTAGCAGAACAACTTAATATTCCTTTTACTGTAGGCGGCGGAATTTCTTCCGTAGAAGATGTAGATATACTTCTGAAGAATGGTGCAGATAAAGTGTCTATAAATTCTTCCGCAGTAAAGAACCCTGATCTTATTAATCAATTATCTGATAAATTTGGGAGTCAGTGTGTGGTGGTTGCTATTGATGCTAAAAATATTGATGGCAAATGGACGGTTCACCTGGTTGGAGGAAAAGTTCCAACAGAACTGGATCTTTTTGAATGGGCCAAAGAAGTAGAAAGCCGTGGGGCTGGAGAGATCCTGTTCACTTCCATGGATCACGATGGTACCAAGAATGGTTTTGCTAATGAAGCCTTAGCCAGGCTTTCAGAAGAATTGAATATACCGATCATTGCCTCTGGAGGTGCAGGGAATATTCAGCATTTTGAAGATACCTTTAAGGAAGGTAAAGCTGATGCTGCTCTGGCTGCAAGCGTTTTTCACTTTAAAGAAATTGAAATTTCAGATCTAAAAAACAGTCTTAAAAATTCCGGAATTCCGGTAAGAATATAATATTATGGATATCGATTTTAATAAAAATAACGACGGACTCGTTCCTGCGATCATTCAGGATCAGGATACTGGTAAGGTATTGATGCTTGGGTATATGAATGAGGAAGCATATCTGAAAACCAACGAATCCAAAAAAGTAACCTTTTTCAGTAGAACCAAGCAGAGACTATGGACCAAAGGTGAGGAAAGTGGAAATTTCCTGAACCTGGTTTCTATAAAACTTGATTGTGATAAGGATACTTTACTCATCAAAGTTCGCCCTGAAGGACCTGTTTGCCATAAAGGAACCGACACTTGCTGGGCTGAGGAAAACTCAACAGAATATGGTTTTCTTACAGAATTGGAAGGTATTATCGCCAGCAGGAAAAAGCTGAGTGAGACACCTAAGGAAAACAGACAGGAAAATGAGAATAGTTATGTGGTTTCATTGTTCGATAAAGGGCTCAATAAGATTGCGCAGAAAGTTGGTGAAGAAGCTGTAGAAGTGGTAATTGAAGCCAAGGATAATGACGAGAACCTTTTCCTCAATGAAAGTGCAGATCTGTTATTTCACTATATGATCCTGCTTAAAGCTAAAGGTTATGGACTTGAGGATATCGTAAAAGTTCTCAAGAAGAGACATTAAGAGTTAGTTCAAGACATTAATGAGAAAATTGATCCTGCTATTGTTTCTGCCTGCACTGAGTTTCTCTCAGAGCATTCAGGTCGATCAGGATCGATATACTGCCCAGGAACTTATTGAAGAAGTACTAATACAAAGTGACTGCATTACAGATGTGGTTGTGACAAATGTTTCCGGAGCAAATTTTACCGATGGCAGTAAGAGTTTTGGGTATTTTGATGCAGCCGGCACAGAATTTCCAATTAGTAGTGGACTGGTTTTAAGTACGGGAAAGCTAAATACCATTTCTGAACCTACTTCTAACCTGGCGAATGATTTTCATTCTGGTTGGGTTGGTGATAGTCAGTTAGAGGCAGAACTCAATATAGACTCCTATAACGCCACTATCATAGAATTTGATTTTGTGCCTAATGTGGCCGGCATTAGTTTTCGATATCTTTTTGCTTCTGAAGAATATCAGTTTGATAATTCAGTGACATGTTATTTTTCTGATGCATTTGCTTTTTTCATTCGGAAGGCAGATGAGACCACTTATGAAAACCTTGCGGTCGTCCCGGGTACTCAAACTCCCATTTTGAATACGACCGTACATCCTTTTATTTCTGATAATTGTCCGGCCGTTAACGAGGCTTATTTTGATCGATTCAATTTTGATGCTGAAACGATATTTGATGGTCAGACGAAAGTTCTTAATGCTGTCGCAGATGTCATCCCTGGTGAAACCTACCATGTGAAGCTAGTAATCGCTGATGATATCAATGATAAATATGATTCTGCAGTATTCCTGGAAGCTGGAAGTTTTCAATCTAGCGCAGACCTTGGTCTCGATTGACTGGTTCAGAATAATGATGCTATTTGCTATGGGGAGAGTGTAATACTTAAGCCGGCTACAGCAACAGGAGATCAGGTAGAGTGGTACAGGAATGGTATTCTGCTACAGGATGAGACAGGAGATCAACTTCTTGTAACCGCACCGGGTGAATACTCCATTGAATTAACTTCTACGGAAGGCTGTATTGCACAGGGCAATGTCATAATAGAATATTATCCTCAAATAGATTATAGCCCGGCAGAACTTGTAGCTTGCGGTTTTTCTGATACTGAAACTGCCAGGTTCAACTTGCCTGAAAGTGCTTCCCAAATTTTGAATCCGAGTCAGAGAACGGTGGTAGAGGAGTTTTTTATAAATAGATCAGACGCAGAAAACGGTGTTAATCAGATTACGGATCCTGAAAATTACAATTCTGGTCCGGCAATCGTTTACGGGACTGTTCATGATGGTTTTGGATGTTCTGAAATCACAGAGATAAAACTTACTATAGCTTCTGAAACCATTTTGGACGCATTTACGATTTGTTCAGCTGAAGGATCTGGTAGTAATGACATAGAAATCAGCGATCTTAGAGATCATCTTTTTGAAGAAAACAATAATGCTTCTGACTTCCAGATCTACTTAAGTAAAAACGATGCTTTAAATGAGGAATCTGAAATACTAACAGACATTTCATTTTCTGAAATACAACAGGAAAAGCTATATGTGAAACTTCTTGATCAGGAAGCTTGTTTAGGTTTTGCGGTTTTACCAATTCAAAATACTGGTGCGGCTGAACTTCCAGAAGATTTGGTATTAAGTTTATGCAATGCTAATCAAGAAGAAATGTTGCTTGATTCTGGTCGGGACTCAAATGCTTCAGAAGATTTTACTTTTCAATGGTTTTACGAAGAGGAGCTACTTCCGCAGTCATCCTCTAAAATTTACGTTTCTCAACCTGGAACATATAATGTAGAAGTTACCAATCAAAATTCCTGCGTAAGTTCAAGAAACTTCGAGGTCAATCTTATAGAAGCAGCCATCATTCAGGAGGTGGATATAAGGAATCTTGATAATGGATACGAAGTGGAGATTGATATTAGTGGAAATGCAACCTATGAATATTCGCTGGACGATACCGGGCAATTTCAGCCGAGTTCGATTTTTAACAATGTCTCGCCTGGAATTCATACGGTCTATGTTCGAGATACCAAGGCTTGCAAGGTGATTTCAAAAGAAATATCCATATTTGGATATGATCACTTTTTCACCCCAAATGGCGATGGCATCAATGATACCTGGACCATTCACGGTATTGCCACAGATTATATTGTACAGATCTATAACAGGTATGGTAAATTATATACTGTGCTGGACCCTAAGAATACCAGGTGGAACGGCAAATTCGAAAATGTAGATTTACCCGCTGGAGAATACTGGTTTAGTCTGATTCAAAACGGAGAAGTGAGTTTAACTGGACACTTCAGCTTAATAAGATAGATAGCGCCGGAAAAAATTTGTTATCAATCTAATCCCAGCTACCCATTTTTCCGGAGTGAAAATCATCATAAGCCTGCCTGATCTCATCTTCAGAATTCATCACGAATGGCCCGCCAAAAACAACATTTTCGTTTAGTGGTTTAGCATGACCAATCAATAGTTTACTTTTTATTGAAGCTTTGATATACAGAATTTCAGAGTTATTGGAGAATTCAGCTAGATGTAAGGCTGGTACCAGAATATCATTCACCCGCAGTTCTCCGGAAATTACATAAAAGAAGATCGTTTCGTCTCTGGGAATTTCTAGTTCAACAGAAGTGTTTGCATTAAAATCTACTACAGCCAGATCCACAGAGGTTGGAGTATCAAAAGCTCCACGAATACCTTTAAAGTTTCCTGAAACGACCTGGGCTTTTACAGATTTTTCCTCATTTTCCCAGACGGAGATCTGCTTCTTCTGCAAACCTTTATACTGTGGTTGCATCATCTTCAGTCTTTGAGGAAGATTCACCCACAATTGAAGGATTTCGAGATCACCCCCATTCTTTTTAAATTCTTCTGAAGAGACTTCGGCATGTAAGAGTCCGCTTCCCGCAGTCATCCACTGCACGCCCCCGGCTTTAATTACACTAGTATGTCCACCAGTATCCTTATGCGTGATATCACCTTCAATGATAAAAGTGACCGTTTCCATACCCCGATGTGGATGCGGGCCGAACGGTAATCCAGGGTTGTTCGCATCATAGGTTTGCGGACCGTGATGATTTAAGAACAGAAAAGGATCCAGCATTTGCAAATCCCTGGATGGCATGGGAGACCAGGTCTTAAGATCTCCAATAGGACGATATTCGGCTTTATGTAGTTTCTTTATATTCCGCATTAGTTGTTACTTATTTCGAACATAGATAAGCTTAAAACGGGAATTGGAATTCTCTCTGGATTCTATTTCAAATTTTTCAATAGAATCTATCATTGGAGTTAGTTTCTGGAAACCATAGTTACGCGAATCAAAATTCGGTTGTTTCTTCTGAAGTAAACTTCCAACATCTCCAAGGAATGCCCAGCCATCTTCATCGGCAACATCAGAAATGGTTTGTGAGATAAGTCGAACCACCTTTGGAGTGATCTTGTCTACATTCTGTTTTCTACTCTCCTTGGTTTTAGCCTTGTCATTTTCATTGTCCTTAGAATTATTCTTCAGGATTTCGATGTAAATGAATTTATCGCAGGCAACAATGAATGGATCTGGAGTCTTTTTTTCACCGATTCCAATTACTTTCATGCTAGCCTCACGAAGTCTGGTAGCAAGACGTGTAAAATCGGAGTCACTTGAAACCAGGCAGAAGCCATCAACTTTATTAGAGTAGAGGATGTCCATCGCATCGATGATCATAGCAGAATCTGTAGCGTTCTTTCCCTGGGTATATCCATATTGCTGAATTGGCTGAATGGCATTTTCAAGAAGTACACTTTTCCACTTATTCAAGTGCGGTTTGGTCCAGTCTCCGTAAATTCTTTTGATCGTAGGATTACCGTATTTAGCAATCTCTTCCATCATTTCTTTTATATGTGCTGATGGAATATTGTCTCCATCTATGAGCACGGCTAAGTTTGTATCCATTTTTCTGGTTTGGTTGGATAAAGTTAAGGTTAAATTCAGTTTTTGCTAAGAAGAGGGAATAAAAAAAGCCCGGAAAATATTTCCGGGCTACATTAATTTTGAAATTCTAGAATCTGTAAAGTGCATTCATTTTAGATTCTTTTTCAGGCATCAAATAATCCTGAATCAAATAGACTTTTCCGCCCATTTCAATGGTTTTCTTCGCCGCCAGATTCATTAGAGAGCTGTTTTCGCTGGTTTGCTCATCGTCGATCTCAGTTTTCATTTGATCTTCATCATAAGTTCCCCAAATCTCGGCTCTATTTTCAACAAATAGCGTATCGATTCTTCCCTTATGAATTGCCGACATGATATCACTTGGTGCAGAAGAGGTATTTTCTGTCTGACTTTGCTCTTTATATTTCTCAAGCTTGCTGTCGCGATCCTTATCCAGAAATTTTTCCGCAATCTTCAGAGACTTTTCATGCACACCCAGTAGATCTGAGTCATTTGGATTACCATCCACAACTTCATCTACAAGGTGATTGTAAGTATTGGCCTCTTTGTAAATTGAAAATAGATAATCCTGACAGTAAACTATCAATGGTAACTTTTCTTTGTTTAGATAATTCTGAAGTCCTTGATCTACCGCGCGAAAGAATTGTTTGATCTCATCTTTTTCATCTCTTTCACTACCTCCGTGACCGTGAAACTGAGTTTTTTCTCCACCAGCTCCCTGCGTTCTAAATTGCAGAGCTTTTTCCTTATAATCATACCCTACACGTTCTTCAAGTTCTGAAGGTGTAAGATCATCGATATCGATTGGAGTTATAGAATATTTACTGGCCTCATATAATTGCACATCACTTATCTGTAAGGATAATACATGGAATTTCCCATCACCATTCATTGCTGGTATTAATGGTTTCACATAAAACTCTTCGGAAATATACGTGTAAGCTTCAAAATTTACGGGAAGACTGAAGGTTTTGAAGTAGTCTGGAGCAGCGAAAACCGCAAGTCCATCTGACTGATGTCTCCAGAAATCTTTATCATCAAGAAGTTCTTCAAACTTCTTAGACATTGTATCTAACTTACTTTTCTCAATTCCCTTAGCTGAAAGTTTTTTACTTGCCTCAGTCCAAAGTGAATGTAAGTGCTTAAGATTTTTCTGTTCTAAAACTTCTTTTCCACCACGTTGTGTCGGAATAAAAATAGACACACAAGTGTCATTTTTAAAGTTTGCTAGTTCCTTAAATTCCTTTTCATTTATCATAGACATATCTTTAATTTTTTGGTAGTTAAAAGGTAAGTCTATTGTGAAACACTTCAAAGCGAAAGCCCCGTGCTTACTACTAAATCTTTCTTAATTAGTCTCAAAATATTGTGAACTAGCTTAAAGTTCGTCGTCTGGTTCAACATGGATCAGCACATCTGCTACCTGAGGAACATTCTCCAGCACCTGGTCTTTGACTTCATGTGCAATATCGTGACCCTCTTTAACGGTGATATTTGCATCCACTGCAATGTGTAGATCGATGTGGTAGGTCATACCTGTTTTGCGTACGTAACATTTCTCTGTCTCTACCACTCCTGGAACTCCCAGGGCGGCACTTCTAATATCCATTTCTATATCTTCGTAGCGATGCTCATCCATGACTTCTCCCAGAGCCGGTCTAAGGATAAGGTAGGCATTAAACAGAATAAAACCTGAAGCAAAAAGCGCTGCCCAGTCATCAGCGTTTTCGTATCCATCGCCCATCACCAGGGCTATACTTATACCTACAAAGGCCATAAATGATGTAATAGCGTCACTTCTATGGTGCCACGCATCTGCTTTAAGAACAGAACTATCTGTCTCATCGCTTTTTTTAGAAACGAACCTATAGGATAATTCTTTAATAATAATGATGACCGCGAGAACTATGAGTGTATAGGGTTCAGGAACTTCGTGAGGGGTCTGTATATTTTCAATACTCTCATAGGCAATGATCGTGGCTGAAACAATAAGAAAACCAACAACCATGAACGTAATAAGAGGTTCTGCCTTCCCATGCCCGTATGGATGATTTTCGTCTGCAGGTTTGTTGGCATAACGAATGCCTAAAAGAACCAGGAACGAAGAAAAAACATCGGTGGTGGATTCAATGGCATCTGCGATCAAAGCATAAGAGTTCCCAAAGATTCCAGTAACTGCTTTTGCTATTGCCAGCAGTGCATTTCCCGCGATACTAAAATAGGATGCTTTAACTGCCTCTTTGTACTCGGGACGCATAGAAGTGAATTAGGCTGCAAAGCTATTAATTTTAATTATTTCAGCTGATTGTAGATCAATAAAATTCCGCTAACTACCATTAGAATGATCAGTAGCTTCCGGAAGCTTGAACTCTTCATACTACTCAGGAATTTTTTTCCAATGATATTTCCTATTACCGCTCCAAGACCTAAGGCAATTCCGTAGATCCATAATTCGGTATAAAGAAGTCCGAAGAATGTATAACTACCAATTTGTGCGATACCAAGAAAGAATGAGTTCGCCGTTTTGGTCGCGATCAGTTCTTCTTTATCCAATCCCAGATTCAGATAAAAAGGATTGAGAACAGGTCCTAAAGCCCCAATTACAGTTCCTAGGATAGAAACTATAAATCCTAATGGAATGAAATACCATAGTTTAACCGGAAATGATCGTTCCTTCTTTCCGAAGCGGTATTGAAAAACTGTACTTATCAAAAATATTCCAACCAAAATTTGTAACCAGCCCGCATTGATTCGTGTAAAGAACCAGCCAGCGAGTAGTGCACCGAGTAGAGCAGGAGGCACGTAATACCAGAAAACCTGCCAGTTGATATGTTTCCAGAAAAGTATGAGTCGGGCAGGTCTGCCAATAAAAGAACCCAGGTTTAATACAGGCGGTGTTTGCGGAGTTCCAATTAGAAAGTTAAGAAATGGCACAAGAATTAGTGCGCCACCACCACCAGAGATCGTTGAAATAATAAATGCTACAATTCCTGCAAGGAAAAGAATAAGCAAGTATAACAGATCTATATTTTCGAATATGCTGGAAGCCATTATCATTTCCACCAAACTACAAAAAATCTTAAAAAACTATCCTTATGCTTCATCCATATAAGTGGTGATTTTTTCTTCTGAAAAAGTTCTGCAATTTCTTCTGCTATTTCAGAATATGAACGCCAGTATTTACAGGATTCCGGTTTTGAACTCCATAAATTTTTCTTAGGAGCATAGAATACTGCATCATTCTTGGCCAGTTTCTGAAATTCATGAAAGCTAAGATATTTACCATTTTGCAATGGAGCATCAGGATCATTAGAATACAACTGAGCTTTATAGCATATTTGTTGCTCTATTTCTTCCAGATCCAGATCATATTTTTCCAGATAACTCTGAGTTTCCGGATGTTTTAGTAAGGGTAATTGCTTAGTAGTGATCTTCTCCATTTTTTCCAGAAAAGAATCTTTTCTGTTGGGACCTATGAGCATTTTCTCATTTTGACCTACTTCTGTATCCAGAATATAGATCTTATAAACCAGCTCCACATGTAGAGGTCTTTTATTTTGATGATCGTAAAGTAAAAAGTCAAGCTCGCCCAGAGTGATCTTTTGTTGATTGATCTGAATATTGGAAGCAATAAGTTTGTAGCGATTGGAAAATTTAATGGCTATTTCAAAAAAACTTTCCATTCTTTTCCCCAAAACCGAATTTCGGGGATGAACAATCTTTTCCAGTTCAGCTATTAACTCCTCAGTAATATCTACTTCAGGAAATTTGAAGACAGGAATTTCAGAACCGTATTTTTCTCTGATATCGGGCGTTTCTAAAAATCCTGTAAATTGACTTATAAGGTCTACTTCCGAAGAATGAGATAGCATATAACGTTAGGCTATTTTGGACTGATAGGGATGTAAATATCTTCGAGAGATTCAGGGTCATCTGGTCCTTTATAATCACTTCCCATGATCTCAAAATGTGGGCGATGATCAAGCTGATATTGAGATTTTGGAAGCCAGTCCTCAAAAATGTATTTCGCGGTTCCGGCAAAGTTCTGTGCTGTTCCGCGATGTCTGAAAACAGCGTACAATCCGCCTTCAAGTTCAAGTTTCTCAAGACCTTCAGGTAATTCTGTATAATCGTCTACCTCAACAGCGGCCCATTTTTCAAATTTTGTTTGAGGATCAAATTCTCCCTTGAGAAATGCTTTTTTATACTGTTCTACGGAATATAGATCCCGGTTAGCCAGGGAAGGTGTCTTTACTTTAATACTCATAAAGCGTTTCCATAGCACTTCTGTCTTATCATTTGCCATACTGGTTTCCTTACTTATGCCAGCAAGTTTAACAGCTTCAATTTCCTTTATCTTTGGTTGCATTTTTTAAGATTTTGGTCCTAATTCATAATTCTGCGGGGGAGTGGCATTCATCAAATGTTCCACAAAATAATCCCAGCGTCTTCTCATCATATAATACGAATCTTTTCCGAAGCCATGACGTGCATGAGGGAAAATTATCAGGTCGAAATCCTTGTTGGCTTCAATAAGGGCATCAACAACCAGATACGTATTGTAGGGTGGTACATTATCATCCATAGCACCATGCGCTAAAAGCAATTTACCTTCAAGGTTCGCTGCCATATTCTGGTTCGCCTGTTTCGCATAATTTGAACTTCCATCTTCTTCTTTGCGCAATAGGCCTATATAACGCTCGCCCCAGTCATCCTCATAATTACGGTTATCATGGTTTCCTGATTCAGAAATACCCACCTTATAGAATTCAGGATAATTGAAGAGTGCAGCTGCAGTGGCAAATCCACCACCGGAGTGTCCCCAGATTCCAACGCGATCCAGATCCATATAAGGATGCTTTTCAGCTAATTGCTTAAGACCACTAATCTGATCTTCCAGGGTATTATCGGCCATATTTCCATAGCAGGCATCATGAAAAGATTTTGATCGATTCGGGTTACAGGTACCATCGATGATCACGACTATAAAACCGAGTTCAGCAAGAGCCTGGTGATCACTCCGGCTTGGGTAAAAAGAACGGGAACCAACTCCGCCACCCTGAGGTCCTGGATAGATATAGTTCACCACTGGATAGGATTCATTCTCATTCAGGTGTGTTGGAGTAAACATCAGTCCATAGAGATCCCAATCTCCGTTTCTTGACTTTACACTTATTCTCTTAGCCGGTTTCCAGCCGTCTGCTTCCAGATCTATTATATCTGCTTTCTCCAGCTCGGCTACTTGTTTTCCATTTATTTTTTTGAGGACTGCCCGGTTAGGAGTATCTGGTTTAGAATAATTATCTACAAAGTACTTCGAATTTGGAGAGATGCTTATTCTATGATTTGCGTCTTCCGGAGTAAGGTTCTGTAACTTTTTACCATCAAATCGAATGCTGTAGAATTGAGCGAAATAAGGATCCATAGATTGATCCTTCCCATTTGCCATAAAATAGATGATGCGATCTTCAGGATTGAACTTAAAAACTTCGGTTACAACAAATTCGCCTTTGGTGATCTGATTCTTAAGTTTTCCGTTATTTGAGTCATAAAGATATAAGTGACCCCAGTCATCTCTTTCAGAATACCAGATGATCTCGCTGGTTTCAGGGAAATATTTCCAGTTGATGCTTCCCTGTCCAGATTCATACTGCGTATCTACTTTTTCTTCAAAAACTTCACGAACTTCTCCAGTATTTGCATCTGCAATTCTGAACTTTGCTACCTTATGATCTCTCGAAGTTGAAACAAAGGCCAGCTCCTTAGAATCCTCGCTCCACTGATTATCATCGAAAGCTCCAGAACAACTAATGTCATCACATAGAGTTCCTCTTCTAGGATCCTGCGGAATTTTTAGCGGAATGATCTCTGAGTTCTCTGTATCTATAACAATACGCTCGATCTGAATTACTTTTTCATCACCCGGTAACGGATATTTCCACTGCTGAAGTTCTGGTGCTCCAACTTTAGTTGAAGCAAGATACATATCACTTACATATCGCTGGTCCTGTCTAAAAGTGGCGATCTTTTTAGAATCTGGCGACCATAATAGAATTGGCTTATCACTTTTTCTCCAACCGGCATTATCTGTAGCATAACCATAATTTTCGATTCCGTCATTGGTTAGTTGCGTCTCCTCACCAGTAGTAGCATCTTTGATCCATAAGTTCCAGTCCTTGATATAAGCTAGCTTATTTCCATCTGGTGAAGCAACTTCTATACGCGAATACCTTACATTTTCTTCGGAATCTGATTCAATGTTCGCTAGCAATTCTTCTTTGGAAGTAAAAGTGGATTTGTCACCGGTTTTACTTTTAACCAGAACAAATTCAGAACCATCCCGGGTAGTAACTCGATACCAGAAATCTCCATTTTCCAGCCATTGTGGATAAACGTAGCTCCGGTAAATTTTACTATTCGTATTATAACTCAAGAACTTTTCTGCATTTGCGTAATCTTCAGCAGTGATGGAATCCCGGTTTTGGGAATTCACATTAGAGAAAGTAATAAAAGCCATAAGAACTAAAAGGTAGTTTTTCATATTCTATACTTTGAGGACTGGATTATTTTAAATGTTTAACTTCAGGATATTTTAGCATTCACTCCTTTTAAATTCTTCCGAAGGGATCAGATGCCAAATAATTTTTGATAGGTTTATTCTGAAAACTCTTATCAGGACTACAATTTAAATATAATTACTGAAATCTCTGAAACCTGAAGCGCATGAATCTTTGAGTAACTAGGAATGCGGTTCAATTTGGATATCTTTGCCGGAAAATCAAGCATTTGTTTAGAAAAAGATTCTTCTATTTTATCAAAGTACAGTATTTAGGCTATCGTTTACATGGGTGGCAAAAACAGCCTGATGTGAAAACTGTCGAAGGATTGATCACTAAAACATTTGGCTGGATCATGCCAGATGCCAAATATAAGATTCTTGGAACCAGCCGTACAGATGCCATGGTGTCTGCGGAAGAGTCGGCTTTTGAATTGTTTCTTGATCACGAACCGCTGGAAGATCTTCAGGAATTCCTTAAACTATTAAATAAAAATCTACCACAGGATATTCGAGCTTTGAGTATTGAAGAAGTAGATGATAAATTCAATATCATACAGGATTCGAAAACTAAGGAGTACGCCTATTTGTTTAGCGTTGGTGACAAGTTCCATCCATTTTGTGCACCCTTTATGGCGAATTTTCAGGAAGACCTCGACATTGAAAAAATGAAAGAAGCCGCTAAGCTTTATCAAGGCAGGCATAACTTTAAGAACTACTGCGTAAGGGTATCTGAAAAAAGCACTTTTGAGCGTGAAATGCTAAGATCTGAAGTGGTTGAAAATACGCTTTATACTGCAAATTTTTTTCCTGAAAACTCCTATATATTTCATATCCATGCTGCAGGTTTTTTACGACACCAGGTTCGCTTAATGATGGGAGCGCTTATTCAGGTAGGACGCGGAGAATTAAGTATTGATCAAATTAAAGAAAGCTTAAGGCCAGATACCCCGCATTTACAAATGGACTTTATTGCCCCGGCATCTGGATTAATCCTTAGAAAACTGGAATTCGATTAGCAATTTATTTATCAGCGATAATTTTCAGCCCTAATTTTATCGTTTCATAAGGGATGGCTCCTTCAAAATGTTCAAAGTATGCTTTCAATGAATTAGGATCGTTAAGATCAGATTTTGCTTTTTTGATCGCTTTAAGATCAGATTTTGGAACAAATTGATGCAGGTTGATCTCCTCTTCCTGGTCATAAAGTTTAATCAGGTTTGCGTAGATCGTATTGGTTGAAACGCCTTTTTCTTTTGCCATTTCCTCTATACTCAATCCGCGATCATATAATTCCAGTGTTTCCTTAAAAGTATTAGACTTTTTAGAACGTTTCGTTTTAGGTTTTTTCTCTCTTTTATCTTTACTGAAGGCTATAATTTCTTTAATAAAGCGATATCCATAGTCTTCCATTTTCTTACGACCAACCCCGTGGATCAGCAGAAATTCTGCATCAGACATTGGACGTTGTTTTTCCATGTCCTTCAACGCAGCATCGTTAAAAATCAGGTAAGCAGGAATATCTTCTTCCTTTGCGATGGAAAGTCTTAACTGTCTTAGTTTTTCGAAAAGCGAATTGGAAGCTGATTCTTTTTTATCCTTTTTAGCTTTTTCCACCTGTTGTTTAACATCTGCTAGAAAAACCTTCTCTTTACTGAATAGAACTGACTTTGCATTTTCGGTTAACTGAAGATGATTGTTTTTATCAAAAGCGATTTCCAGCAAACCAAGATTGATCAATTGTATAATATACTGCTGCCAGTTTTGCCAGGAAATATCTTTCCCGATACCATAAGTTGAAAGCTCCTGATAATTGTTCTTTCGAACCACTTCATTTTGTGAACCTCTTAGAACATCAATGACTACGGAAATTGGTTCAGAAGCTTTTAGTCGGTAGATGCATGAAAGTGCTTTTTGAGCGATGATCGTACCATCAAAAAATTCCGGTGGATTTCTGCAAATATCACAATTACCGCAATCCTCCTGAAGATATTCTCCAAAGTAACCAAGCAGGATCTTCCGTCTACAGGAAAGTGCTTCAGAATATTGCTTCATTCGGTCAAGCTTTGCCAATTGTACCTCTTCATTCTTCGCATTTGAAGCAAATTTTTGAAGCTGGATCACATCGGCATAAGAATGAAACAAGAGAGTTTCAGATTCCAGCCCATCTCTACCGGCACGTCCAATTTCCTGATAATATCCTTCCAGGTTTTTTGGCATATTATAATGAATAACCCAACGGATATTCGATTTATCGATACCCATTCCAAAAGCGATGGTAGCGCAGATGATCTGTTTTTCATCATTGATAAAATCATCCTGTATCTGTGAACGTTGATCATGATCGATTCCTGCGTGATAGGCTTCTGCTTTGAATCCTTTAGCTTTCAGTTTTGCAGCCAGCTCTTCGGTAGTTTTACGGCTTAGACAATAAACGATTCCACTTTCAGAAGTACGATTATTTAGAAACTTTGCAATCTGCTCAAACCGCTTGATCCCAGGTTTTACTTCCAGACTCAGATTCTTCCGGTCGAAAGATGCAATATGTTTTTTGGCTGAAGGGATATTAAGCTGTCGGCAAATATCATTTCGTGTGGCTTTATCTGCAGTTGCGGTAAGCGCCAGGATTGGAGTTGAAGGGAACCTGTTCTTAAGATATCCAAGTTGGGTGTAGGCTGGTCGAAAATCATGTCCCCAACTCGAGATACAGTGTGCCTCATCGATGGCGATTAGACTAACTTTTCCATCTACCAGGAAACGATCTACAATTTGTAGACTTTCCGGAGCAACATAAATAAGTTTAAGCTCTTTATTCTCAATTTGCTTGAAAATAGCTTCACGTTGATCTACGGTCTGGCTGCTATTGAGGTAAGCGGCAGGAACACCGTTCGCGTTCAAACCATCTACCTGGTCTTTCATGAGTGCTATTAGCGGAGAGATTACGAGGGTAATTTCAGGTAATAAGATTGCGGGAAGCTGGTAACAAATAGATTTTCCGCCACCGGTAGGCATGATCACCAGGTTATCTTTTCCATCGAATACAGACTGTATGATCTTCTTCTGTAAGGGTCTAAACTTCTCATATCCAAAATACTCCTTCAGAGTATCCAGCAGCTTAACTTCATTCATGGCGCAAAGGTAAAATTAAAGGCTCAGAACAACCAGCTGCGAGGTCAATTTTCAGCAGGAATAAATATTTCCTTAGCGAATGTGTAATCAAGAGTATTGACAGATTATTCCTATTTTTATGAAAATTAAAAGTTTATATGGCGAAACGAAGAAAGCTGTTGCTAAGGCGTCCTAAACATACGAAGACGGTAAACCAGGTGCCTGGAACTATGACCTATGTAGGGCATAAAGAATCTTCAGAAACCAAACTGGAAGTGATCGATTATAATGCCGATCAGTACGAAAGGTATACTTCCAATTCGCCAGATGATGCTTTTAATTATGTAGATGAAAAAAGTGTTACCTGGTTCAATATTGACGGACTGAATAATATTGGTGAGATCGAAAAACTTGGGGATTACTATGAATTGCATCCCCTGGTGATGGAAGATATCGTGAATACTGGGCAGCGACCTAAAATTGAAGAATACCAGGATTATCTTTTTATAGTTGCGAAAATGCTTTACCACAAGGATGGTGAAATAGAAAATGAGCATTTAAGCATGATCGTTGGTAAAAACTACGTCATCACCTTTCAGGAATCTGATGGTGATGTTTTTGATCCTATTCGTGAACGTCTGGAAACTTCAAAAGGAAGAATAAGAGGTAAGGGAGCAGATTATCTAATGTTCGCGCTTCTGGATGCCATTATAGATAATTATTTTCTCGTAATCGATGATATGAGCGATCGTATCGAACTACTGGAAGAAAGTCTTTTTACTAACAGACCAAGTGATGATATTGTTTACGAGATACAGGATCTTAAAAGAAATATACTTAGAATTAGACGTGCTGTATTTCCTCTGCGTGAAGTAATAAGCCGACTGGAAAAACTGGAAAACGAGATCATAGATCCACACACCGGGAACTATATTAGAGATCTATATGATCATATAATTCAGATCTCAGAGAATATCGAAATCTATCGGGAAATGATCTGGGGTCTTATGGATATGTATATGACCACGATTAGTAACAAAATGAACGAGGTCATGAAAGTACTAACCATTATGGCGAGTATTTTTATTCCTCTTACCTTTATCGCTGGTATCTACGGAATGAATTTCGAATATATTCCGGAGTTGCAATGGAAGTATAGTTACTTTGTACTTTGGGGAGTAATGATCATCATATTCCTTTTAATGCTTTATTATTTTAAACGTAAAAAATGGCTTTAAAATTCACCAAAATCGCTAAGATTACTGCCTGCAGTGTATTTATTCTGATAAGTTCGAATACTTCAGCTCAATCTGAAGCTGATGCGGACAAGGAAATGAATAAAATGTATGTAGGAACTTATACAAAGAAAGAAGGCCATGTAGATGGTAAAGCTGAAGGGATCTACTTGCTACATCAGGATCCTGATAATGGGAGTCTGACTAACTGCGGGACCCAGGCTAAGATAGTTAATCCTTCATTCGTAAAGGCAGGAAGGCAGGGAAAGTTCCTTTTTGCGGTTAGTGAACTGGGACCTGGAGACGATAAGTCTGGATATGTATATTCTTACCAGATTCAGGAGAATGGAAGCCTTAAGGAAATTAGTAAACTTTCTACCGGAGGCCACGCACCCTGTCATATCGCCCTGGATAGATCTGGAAAGTTTGTATTCGTTAGTAATTATATGGGTGGAGTAGTAGCTACTTATAAAGTTAAGTCTGATGGAGCACTTGAAAAGGTCAATGAATTAAAACTTCCTGAAGCTGAAACCGCTCATGCACATACAGTTAAAATAAGTGGTGACAATAGAACTGCATATGTTGCAGATCTTGGTAATGACCGACTTTTAGTGTACGAATTCGATGTTTCTAGTGGAACACTTTCAAAACATGAAAATTTCCAGGTGCAACTTCCTGAAGGTGCTGGTCCAAGACATTTAAGCCTGAGTAGAAATGGTAATTTCGTTTACAGCATGAACGAGCTCAATTCTACAGTGACCACCTATAAGGTTTTAAAGGGTGGCGCACTTGAAATTGTACAAACTCTTAGTTCCTTGCCAGAAAGTTATCTGGATAAAAATTCTGGAGCCGATATTCATATAGGCAAGGAGGGAAAATTTCTTTATGCCAGTAATCGAGGTCATAATAGTATCGCTATATTCAGTATAGATCAGGTTAACGGAACACTAAAGAATGTTGATTTTGTTCCGGTAGCTGGAAAGACACCACGAAACTTTGCCATATCACCTTTCGGAAAATACTTATATGCCGCCAGCCAGGATACTGGAAATATAACAACTTACACGATCAATCCTGAAAGCGGAAAATTAAAGATTCAGGAACCCATTTTTGAAATTAAAACCCCGGTATGTCAGGAGTTTCAGAAATAAAAAAAAAGCAGCCAATTGGCTGCTTTTTTTCTATACGTCCTGCACGACAAAGAAACCATCGTTTCCCTGTGACTGGTATAGCGGCATGAAAATATAGGCATCCCATTCGCTATAAACTTTCTCTCCGTTCTGTTCGGCTAGTAGTTCACCTTTTTCGATTTTCTGAAAATTCTCATATCCTTCTTTCATTTTGAAAATATCTTCATCCTCCAGGCCATGGCGGTGAATTATTTCGAAGGTCTTTTGATCTGGAGCATTCTTTTTACTGAATCTTTCTACACATTCCGGATAGGTGGAAATTTTTGAAAGATCTAATTTATTTGCTTCCTTCAGTGCTAACCAGATGACCCCTTCATGATTTTCTTCAGATGTATCATCTGTATGCTGACCAGCTTCGAATACAAACCCAGTCATTCCAGTTCTGCTTAAATAATGGTCGATGTCTCCCGTAATAATATCACTAAAACCTCTAATGATATATGTCGGGAAATTATGCGCCCAATCATCATTATCGTTCACTTCCTGTACCGAAACATAGGGTAAACTTGCAGATGAGGTGGTATGGCAATCCAGAAAATACCTTTTTGTGTGTTCCTTTTCAGAATACTCATTTAGTACCTTAATGATCTCGAACATTTCTTTTTGCTCATGAGTTTGAGGATCATTTTTTTGAATATTTTCTTCTGTCCAGGTTCTGTTGAGGTCTTCGTCTATATATCGTTTGTTCTCATTCAGTGCTTTCTGATTCCCTGAAACTCCAACAATTTTACCCTCAATCTCAGGTTTGGTGTTTTCCAGTTGTTTAAAAACTTCCTTCAGAGCGAATACACCACTTGGTTCATTTCCATGAATTCCAGCTGTTACGAATAATAACGGGCCTGGTTTTCCTGAAGAATATTCTCCTATGATCCTGTCTACGTTCTCTTCTAGCTTCTCTTTCATAAAATTAATCCATTGTGGCCAGAGTCCTGTTGCTCAACTGACCTTTATACATATTCTTATACTCAACTTTTCTTTCGATCGCCTCGA
The DNA here is from genome assembly GCF_045055805.1 of Christiangramia sp. LLG6405-1. GTDB lineage: Bacteria > Bacteroidota > Bacteroidia > Flavobacteriales > Flavobacteriaceae > Christiangramia. Next base: position 2,437,018 of record NZ_CP159330.1, read on the forward strand.
TGATATAATCTGTAAAAGGCGAGAGTCCGATATCTTTGAAGTGTTCCATTCCACCTGGGCTTAGCACGTTGATCTCGATCAATTTATCTTTAACGATATCAAGTCCCACGAAAAATAATCCGTCACGAATTAATTTAGGTGCTGTTAGATCAACGATACGTTGCATTTCCGGAGTTAGCTCACTACTATCTGCTGTAGCTCCAAGACTGAAATTGCTACGGAATTCCCCATCACCGGCAACACGTCGTATGATCGCTTTTTCACCGTCTCTTTCCATTACTTTTCCATTTAGCAACAGTACCCGAACATCACCATCTTTGACGGCAGGAAGAAATTCCTGTGCGATCACGTATCCCTGAGAGCTTAAATGATCTATGATCTGGTTTACATTCTTCTCGTGTTCATCTATTAGATATACATCCTGTCCTCCTGAACCTTCCAGAGGTTTCAGGACCATCTTTTTATTCTGTTTCTCCCAGAAATCTAAAAGTTGGTCTTTGTCTCTGGTAATTATAGATGCTGGTTTGATTTCCTGAGGTAACTCTTCGAAATATAATTTATCAATAAAGGCATGGGATAGGGCATAGGCATCATTTAGAACCAGAACATCCAGTTGCTGGATCATTCTACCAAATGCGACACCAGCCTGCTCAGCCCATTGTCTTCCTTCTTCTTCGGTAGGATTGTTTCTAATAAAAAGAACATCCAGTATCGTACAGTCAATTTGCTTTTTTATAGCCTTTGGACCCTGCAAAGCTTCCAGAAACTTTTTAGTAGACTTGGTTTTAGTATCCTTTGGTAATTGAGTAGAATTTATTGTGATAGGTTTATCATGGTGGAAGTTAAAATCTCCAACACCCATTGCATAAACTTCATGACCTCGTTGATGAGCCATCTGCATTAGCGCGTTCGATGTACCATCTTTCTCTGTTGCGACATCATTTAATACAAAACATATTTTCATTTACATACCATTTGTGGAAGGCTTAAACCATTCCTGATTAATTTCAATTTTTCGAACATTTGTTCACTATGTAGAAACCGGGGTTTTATCCTTAGCGGTTCCAAAACTTTTCTGTCTGTTAATTCCCGGATGATATTTGTGTGCTTGATTCCATATTTACCAGCTAGCAGAATCTCATAATCATCATTATTTTTAAGGTGTTCTTTAAGCAGAACTAGTCCCTTTAAATAAATTATGTCTTTGATGAAACCACCGCCCTGCATGATTCGGGATGTAATATTGAAGGCTCTTTCCGCAGAAAAACCATAATCCATTTTTAGTAATCTGAATATTTCCTGGAAATTCGCACCTTCTAAAACTGCCTGTCCTGCCAGCACTCTTCCGGCTAGGATTCTAAGTCTGTTTGCTGTAAGGCCATCCACCATAAATTCAGACATTACAGCCAGACCTTCCTGTAGTGGATCATAATCTGCCAGGCCAATGCTTAATTGTTTTAGCGGTTGCCTGCTACCATTATAATGCGTGAGAACATGCGTTCCAACTTCGTGCTGAATGAGTGCTTCAGCCTCAATACGACTCATTTCATAATCTGCGGGAATGTATAATTCTCCATGCGAAACCATCATTACGTTTACATCTTTTCGAATATGCACCTTGCAATTAAAGTTTTCATCCTGCTCCTTGAAATAATCAAATTCCTTACGGGCGAGGCTGCTAAATACTTTCGCGTCAAGAATATCATTCGATTCGATATATGTTTCTTCCGGTACTTCGTTGAGAATATCCTGAGCTTCTTCGCATAATTGTCGATCCACGCCTTTGTAAAGCCGAATGCTATCGTACATAAAGTTGCTGGATCCACGTTCACCCAGCATGGTGATTTGCATATCCAGTTCTTCACGCTTTTCGCGGAATAGATAGGACATCGCAGGATCGTCAATATCTTCAATCTTAAGATTGTAAAGTCTTCGCTTCAAAATATCAGGGTCAACCGGCAGAAGCCGATAATGATAGTCGAGAACATTCTGATATTTACTTTTAAAAAACTCTTCCTTGATCTCATGAATATTTGCAGGAGAAACCAGCCAGAGGAATTGATATGATTTTTCAATATCTGCCAGTTGCTTATCAATATCAAATACTACCTGCTTTAAATATTTTCGTCCCAATGCATTAAAGCTTGCTACACCGCCCGTAGTTTGTACCCTGATAAAATCAAAGAATGACCTGTGCATAGCTTTGATCAGGAAGTCTTTGAAATTCCTGAAAAATACTGGGTATAATTTATTATTCTCATTCCTGTAAACTGGAGGAATTTCAAGGCTTACCAGAACAGCACCGCAATTCTTAGCTTCCTCAATACTCATAAGATCTTCGGAATCTTCCGCATGCCTGTGAATGGTATCAACAATTTCTGTATCCAGATACAGGCCGGTGAAAACTTCATTTATGGTTAATAGATCCTTCTGAAGGGTTTCTAAACTGGTAGGAAGTTTTTCAGCAGGACCTTTAATACGTAATTTCTGAGAGTCTTCGGTTCCCGCATAGATCTCGAATAACAGATATGATTTCATTTCTACTGAAAGCAAATTGGAAATAGCGATCAGTAATTTTTGATAACCGGCAAAATCTGAATTTCCGATAACCATATAAGAAGATTCACTGGTAATAAACCTTTTGGTGCCTTTATCATTTGACTTTTTACGGTAGATGACCAGGTAGGGTAATTCTTTTTCAATATGCAAAATCCCCATGCCGGGAAGCATACAGCTTATCTCCTTATTTTCTTTAAGAATTGTTAAGATTTGTTGAATGGAATTTTCAGATAGATCAGGTATTTCCTGCATAATTTGAAAACTTATATTTTAATCTTCCCTAAACGCCGTGTTTAAAGAGGATCTGGTTGGTTTTATAACATTAGCTTACTCCAATTTAGGAAGAATTAGCCGTTCAAAACCTGTCTGTGGTCTTTTGACAAATTTTTATGACAGGCTTAGTATAAATTAGGAAATGCAGAGGAGACTATTAAAAACAAAAAAGCCTTCCATGAGGAAGGCTTTTCGTGATGGCACCAGGATTCGAACCTGGGACCGCCTGCTTAGAAGGCAGGTGCTCTATCCAGCTGAGCTATGCCACCGATTTGCGGTTGCAAATATAAACCACTTTCTAAATTAAACAATGCTTTTTTTGGGAAAAATTCAGGTAAGTCTGAAAAAATAAAAGCTTCCATTCGGAAGCTTTTGATTTTCAGTATAGATACGGTAAAAAAATTAAATTTGTCTTACCAGTTTTTCTTCTAGTCCTTCGGCGGCAACAACTAATTGATGTAGCAAACTTGGATTTGAATCCAAGTTTTCAAAAACCTGTATATATAAATGATTAAACCTTCTTATCAATTCGAGTGTTTGTAGTGAAACACTGAAAAAATTTCCAGATTCTCGAAGTTCTTCAATAGAATTCCTTACAGATGCGATCTGAAAAATCTCTTCATCAGTACTTCGAATGTAATGTTCTTGCTGTAGCATACCACTAGTTATTTTGGTTAGCCAAGGCAGGTGTATTCTAATAGATTGGGTCTTCAAATATAATTTGATAATTTAATTTCAAGCTGAGCCACAGACACTTTTAGTTGAAGTATTAGAAAAAATCGGTGAGAGGTAAATGAAACCAGATTTCGAATATTATTTTACATTTGTGGTATTGGCCAGAATCGTTCTACAATATCAATCAAACTACGACTTACCATTGCAAAGAAGCTCATATAATTTCACGAAATCGCGATATACAGAAGTATGAACGATTGGATAATTTATCTACTGGGCTTTATTGCTCAACTACTTTTTTCAGGTAGAATGATCGCACAATGGCTGCTTTCAGAAAAGAATAAACGGGTGGTTACACCTCAATTTTTCTGGCATATTAGCTTGCTCGCATCTTTCTTATTATTTATTTATGGATACCTGCGGGACGATTTTGCCATTATGCTGGGGCAGACGCTTACTTACTTTATATACATCAGGAATTTGCAATTGCAGGGAGACTGGAATAAGATACACAGGTTTGTAAGAGTTTTTCTCTGGATATTTCCTTTGTTCGTGGTGATCTATGGGTTTAATAATAATCAATATGATGCTGCAGCTTTATTTAGAAATGTGGATATTCCAATGTGGTTATTGATTGTAGGGACTGCAGGACAACTTATTTTCACCCTTAGGTTTATCTATCAATGGGCTTATTCTGAAAGAAGAAAATCTTCTTCCTTACCACTTGGCTTCTGGATACTTAGCTTACTGGGATCATCTTTGATCATCTACTATGCGATCCTTCGAGAAGACCCTGTGTTACTTGCAGGTCATAGTTTTGGTGTTATTATGTATCTTAGAAATATCTATATTCAGAAGAATGAAGTTAAAGGATAATTACTTTCTGCTTTTACTATTTGTTTGCTTCGCAATATTCTTTGTGAATCTCGATGCCATTTTTGTAAATATCATGGAAGCAAGAAATTTTGCTACGGCTCGGGAAATGATCAATCTTGATCACTGGATCTTCACAACCCTGAATAATGAACCACGCTACGAGAAACCGCCTTTACCTACGTGGCTAACTGCGGTATCCATGATGCTATTTGGAATGAAGAACCTGATCGCAGCGAGATTACCAGCCGCTGTTATGGGCAGCATCGTAAGTATCTTTCTTTATAGACTGGGCCTCAAATTCACTAATAATAGCAAGTACGCATTCATTAGCGGACTTATAGGCGCTACCAGTTTCTATATACTCTTTTCAGGAAGGGACGGGCAATGGGATATTCATACTCATGGCTGGATGATCATGGCGATTTACTTTCTGTTCCAGATCTTTCAGGATACAGGGAATTCCATGAAAAATGCTGTTTTTAGCGGAATCTTCATTGGCTGTTCTTTTCTAAGCAAAGGTCCGGTATCCATGTATGCGCTGCTATTGCCATTTTTGATCTCCTTTGGATTCGTATATCGCTATAAAAGTTTTAAACATTACTGGAAACCAATACTGCTAACAGTTAGTATCGCTCTGATAATTAGTGCTTCCTGGGCGATCTATGTTTATCTCCTGGATACCAGTGCCGTTTCTAAGATCACTGAAAAAGAAACGGGACGCTGGTTAGAATATAATGTTAGACCGTTTTATTATTACTGGAGTTTTGTGATTCAGAGTGGTATCTGGACCATTCCGAGTTTTGTGGCACTTTTGTATCCATACCTCAAGAATAAAGTTTTTGATAAGAAAGCTTATACGTTTACCCTTATCTGGACTCTTTGTGCAGTAGTGCTTCTATCCATTATTCCCGAGAAGAAGTCCAGGTATTTACTTCCCGTGATGCTTCCAATGGCATTGAATACAGCATTCTATATAGAGTATTTATTCCGAAGGTTCGATATGATTCGGAAGAAAGAATCCTGGATTGTTTACTTTAATTTCGGACTAATTGCGTTGATCGGACTATTATTTCCATTGGCGGGATATCTATATTTTGGTGAGCAGATTCAGAATTTCCTAGGCTGGTATATTACGATCTCTGTGATTCTCTTTGCGATTGGGGTCATGATTTTATGGTATTTAAAGAACAGAAAGATCAAGCCAGTTTTTTATCTTACGGTATGGTTTATAATTAGTATTATATTCTTTGGTTTACCTATAGCTTCGAAAATTGAAAAGAATCCAGCATATCAAAGTATCTCCATTGTCGATGTTTACAGGGAGCAAATGGGCGTTAAAGTATATGAATTTCGGGGTTTTACTCCGGAAATGATCTGGGAATATGGCCAGCCAATAGAAATTCTGTATGATGGTGAAAATTATGAAAGACCTGAAGAATCTCACTTTTTGCTGTTGGCTACGGAAGAAGAAAAAGAAGAAGTGATCAAAACATTTGAAGGTTATACCATTGAAAAGATCGAAGAGATCGATATGAATCCTGTTGGAAATAAACACAAGGAACGTTTATACAGAGATCTTTACAAAATTGACAAATTTTAAAAATTCAGACATGGTGGATTATCCAATTAAATTCAGTCCAATACTTCAGGAAAAAATATGGGGCGGGAATAAGCTTCGTGATTTTCTCAATAAAAGGACCGATAAGGAGAATGTAGGTGAAAGCTGGGAGATTTCCGGAGTAAAAGACTTTATTTCTGAAGTTAGTAATGGTTCAGAAAAGGGACAGAAACTAACAGAACTTATTAGGAAGTATAAGGCAGATCTAATGGGTAAGGAGATCTACAAAAGGTTCGGAGATGATTTTCCGCTGCTTATTAAGTTTATTGATGCAAAGACAGATCTTTCAGTTCAACTACATCCTAACGATAAACTGGCTAAGCAAAGACATGATTCATTTGGGAAAACTGAAATGTGGTATGTGATGCAGGCTGATAAAGGTTCTAAGTTAAATATTGGTTTTAATAAAACAACCAATAAAGAGGAATACATGAATCATCTCGAAAACAGGAAGATTCTTGATATTCTAAATTTTGAAGAAGTCGATAAAGGAGATTCGGTATTCATCAATACTGGGAAGGTTCATGCGATAGGAGGAGGGATCTTACTTGCTGAAATTCAGCAAACTTCAGATATTACCTATAGAATTTATGACTGGGATCGTGTAGATAACGAGGGGAAAAGCCGGGAACTACACACAGAACTTGCGCTGGATGCTATAGACTTTGAGAAGAAAGACGATTATAAGCTGGAATATGATCATGTAGAGAATCAATCTTCAGAAATTGCTAGCTGTGAGTACTTCACTACAAACTATCTTCCCGTAAAAGGTAAACTGAAAAAGAGCCTTTCTAACCTGGATTCTTTTGTCATCTATATGTGTGTTTCAGGTGAAGCTGAAATTACAATTGGTTCTAATTCCGAAGAGATTAAAGCGGGAGAATCGGTATTAATCCCAGCAAATACAAAAGAGGTGGCGATTTCTGCTGAAAACACAGAACTTCTGGAAGTCTATATAATATAGATTCCAGAAGTTCTGAAATATTAAAACTTAAGAATAGTATCTATTTGCTTAAGTTCTTCTGTGCTAAATTGAATATTCCTGATAGCTTTCAGATTGTCTTCTAACTGAGACTTTCTACTAACGCCAACTAGGACAGACGTTACTCTTTCATCCTTTAATAGCCATGCTACGGCCATTTGCGCAAGACTTTGTTCACGTTTTCCAGCTAACTCGTTCAGCTGCTGAATTTGTGAAACAACTTCTTCTGTAATTTGTGATTTATCCAGATAACTACCTTCTGTAGCAGCTCTTGAATCCTTCGGAATTCCGTTAAGATATTTGCCGGTTAGAATACCTTGTTCAAGTGGAGAAAAGACGATACTTCCAAGTCCGTTTTGTTCCAGCGTATCCATTAATTCGTTTTCAACCCAGCGATCGATCATGTTGTAACGGGGCTGATGAATTATAAATGGTGTTTTAAGCTCCTTCAAAATCTTTGCAGCTTTTGCCGTGTCTTCAGCATTATATTGAGAAATCCCAACATACAAAGCTTTTCCATCTCTTACAATTTGGTCCAGAGCACCCATGGTTTCCTCCAAAGGTGTTTCCGGGTCCGGCCTGTGATGATAGAAGATATCTACATAATCAAGACCCATTCTTTGCAGGGATTGATCTAAACTCGCGACCAGGTACTTTCTGGAACCAAAATTTCCATAAGGTCCGGGCCACATATCCCATCCGGCTTTGGAAGATATGATCAACTCATCTCTATATTGCTTGAAATCCTGCTTAAGGAATTTTCCGAAGTTACTTTCAGCAGAACCGTATGGCGGGCCGTAATTGTTAGCCAGGTCAAAATGTGTTATTCCATTATCGAATGAGGTATGGAGGATCTCCCGTGCATTGTCCTGGTCATCATTATCTCCGAAATTATGCCAGAGACCCAAGGAAAGTAAAGGCAACTTTAAACCACTTTTACCACATCTTCGATACTCCATAGTATCATACCTGGAGTCTGCTGCTTTATAATTACTCATATTATGTTTTTCCCGGCAATTTAAAGATTATCGGGTCGACGCTAAACTTTAGAGAGCTAATTAATTTCTGGCAAAGGATAGATATCCGGAAGCGCCTTCAGCATTTTCCTCCAGCTTTAAGTTGATCTCAGATCCATTAGCCGAGATAACATCATAAGCATTGGTAAGATCTCCCAGTTTTCCGTTAGGAGTAAAAAAGATCATAAAATCAAGATCGTTGGATGGGTCAAATTCTGTTGCATTATCATTCGAAACTCTCCAGGTTCCGTTAAAAGATCCCAGGTTGGAATCAGCAACCAGTTCATTCGAACTTTGGAATATAAATGTATAATTTTCAAGATCGCCGGTCTTATTCTGACCATTTTCAGTGAAACTGGTAATTCGCCATTCTGTATCCAGTAATAGGTCATTCAAAGCGATCATTTCTGTTTCTACCAATTCCATGTCATCATTGTCTGTGTCGCAGGATACGATAAAAGACATAACGAAAATTACTAACAAACAGTTCAATCTTTTCATAGGGTGAGGATTATTTGTTCGGTTAAAAGGTAAAGTTATGAAGACAAATGGTATTAATTAAGAAAAATTTAAGAATTAACATTTATAGTCAATTACTACATATTCAGCTAAATAGCATTCAAATCTTTCAGAAGGTCAAAATATTATGAATTCAGTAATAATAAGCGGATGCCGGATTTGCTTCGAAGTTTAGTCTAAATAGTGAGCGTAGTTAATCTTAACAAAGCCTTAGGCTAAAGGATACGCATCGTACTCTAATTTTGCTCATTAGTTTTCGAATGAGTTAAAGCAAATTTATTTAGGACGATGAACCTGGTCAATATTTCCAAAGAAGAGAATTGTTATAAGATCAAAAGTGTAAAATATGTCAAGGTATTTGGAACTACTTTGTATAGTTATGGCAAATTATTTGTGAAAGAAATAGAATCAGCTCAATGGATAAATGTGAATACGAATAAGAAGGCTACACAGGCAGAATCCATCAAATTAAATAAATGGTTGAAAGACCACCGAAAGTTTATCGAAAAAGGCTGATTTCTTAAATTTATTGAAAAAGGCTGAAGTCCTGAAGTTGAATTAAGCTAAAATTAGCCTAAAGTTTGGCGTATTGTTTAGCCAGACGTTCTATTTCCGATAACTTTAAAATTGATTAACCAATCAAACTAAATATAATGAGTAGTAAGAAAAAGAATTTTGCGCGGTTTGGAATGGCTGCGAAAGGTGCAGTTTATTGCCTAATTGGAGTATTAACAGCCATGGCCGCGTTTGGTCAGGGCGGACAAAAATCTGGGAGTAAAGGTGCTTTGCAATATTTAGCGCAACAGTCATATGGGCAGGTTCTACTGGTAATTATGGGAATTGGACTACTTGGGTATGTATTCTGGAGAATGTACCAGGTATTTTACAACCCAGGAGAATTTGAAGATAATCTGAAGGGTTATGGGAAGCGTATTGGATATTTTATTAGCGGACTCATCTATGGAGGTTTGGCTTTTTATTCTTTCAAATTAGCCTTCGGAAGTGGTAGTTCAAGTGGTTCCGGCGGAATGATGGGTGGAATCATGTCTGGATCGAATGGGGATACCATTGCGATTATCATTGGTATAGGTATGGCGATTAAAGCTATCTATGATTTGTATCGGGCATATTCTGGAAAATTTCGAGAAGAAGTGGAAGAGGCTGGAATGGACCAAAAAGAGCAAAAATTGCTTATTAATGCTGGTAAGTTTGGACATACTGCCAGAGGATTAGTACTAGGTCTTATGGCTTATTTAACATTGAAGTCTGGACTTTCCAGCGGTAGTAATGTTAAAACTCAAACCGATGCATTTAGTTATATTCAGGCAGAATTTGGATCTATTGCATTAGGTATCGTAGCAATAGGTCTAGTTGGATATGGAGTTTATATGCTAATAAAAGCGAAATATCCTTCTATTACTGTAGCCAGTCTTAGATAGAAGCAATATTAGATATAATAGAAGCCTGCTAATTTAGCGGGCTTTTTTTTATGTATAGATATTTCTGAAGCTTGTGTAAACCTAAAACAATGATTTGCTTATTGTGGGTTTTTCTAAGATGGTAAATGAAGCTTGTAGGGTATAGTTATAATTAGATTTAGAAATACTTACTTGGCTGAAGGATATATATAAGCTTAAGGGTCAATATCTATGTAATTCCTAAAAATTCCAGGTGTTTGATCTCGTGATATCTCATACAGGCTTTGATGCATTCTTTTAGTTCATAGATAGGTATTTCCTGATCTAATTTAAAAACGATAGCTCTGTTTCCTTCAAATCTTAATTTTAGTTCGTATAGTAATCGAAAAGTTTCAATCAGCCTGCTGGAGCACTGAAAGTAGAGTGCGTATTGTTCGGGATTCTTTCTTTTCCAGTCTATTCTTAGCGTACTTCCAATATTACTTCGGAATGCGGGTTCGCTCCATTTTAAACTAAGTTCGAGTTTTTCAACACCTTGAGTTTCCTGAGCAGTTTGAATGATCAGTTCACATAGGTGCCGGAGTCTCTTTTTGGGCAATCGAGGATAAGCTTTAAAAGCAGCTTCAAATTCGGGAGAAGTTTGAATCTCTATTGTTTTCGGTTTCACTTCAGAATAGCTTAGGTAATGTAAGCTTCTAAATTAACTAATTTTTTAGTCAGAGCTGCTGAAAATAAATTAGTTAACCAGTCTTTACTGAAATTTTCAATTGCTAAGATTAGATTATCTTGTTTTGAAGGAATATTGGATGATAACAAAGTGCAATTGTATAATAATACATCATGATTTACAGATGCAGCATAAAACGAGCCTGGAATAGGCACTGAAAAACCTAAAATGAAAAAAGCCTGTCAATCAAAAGATCAACAGGCTTTAGTCGGGGTGGCAGGATTCGAACCTGCGGCCTCCTGCTCCCAAAGCAGGCGCGATAACCGGGCTACGCTACACCCCGAAAAGTGAATAGTATTTTTAGTCTTTTCCGTTCCAAACTATCTTTAAAGATATCCGGGAAGCGGAGGAAATTTATTCCAATTTTCCGGTCGAAAAGAGAATAAAAGAACCACAGACTAAAAATCTAGCGGAGAGTATGAGATTCGAACTCATGCGACAATTGCTCGTCGACAGTTTAGCAAACTGCTCCATTAACCACTCTGGCAACTCTCCGTTTATGTAAGAACTTCGCAAGTAATTTTGCGGTTGCAAATCTAAGTTTTACTTATGTACCAACCAAACCTTTTTAAACTTTTTGAAAGAAAATTTAAGCTATAATCGAGCTGCTTTCTTTAAACTACTTGACTTCAATTAAATAGGTAAGATAATTTTATTGAAACTTTTCTGAATATAAAAAGTTGTGCAAGTTTTTAATAGCCTTCTCATGATTTCGAACAAAAGGATTTTTATTATCCCATACATATCCTGCAAGTACAGAACAAATTTGCATTTTAATGTTTTCACTGGCATTATCAGTAAAAAATATATCCTGTAATCTTCCTGTATACCATTCTTTTACATAGGTGGCGAATACATTAATAGCCTTTTGAATATGCTCAGTATATTCTTTATTCCAATCTATTATTTCTCCGGACAATTGCCTTGTAACTAGTTTAGCACTAAGCAATCCGCTTTCTGTCGCAAATGCAACCCCGGAAGAAAAAACCGGATCGAGAAATTCAGCGGAGTTTCCAGCTAGCGCAAAACCTTCACCATGTAATAGTTGAACATTTTTAGATATACCAGATAATTTTACGGGCTCAAATAAATATTCACGCCTGGAGAATCGACCTTTATAGAAATCGCATTGATCCAGCATTTGCTTAAATATCTCATTTTTAGACCCTGAAAATGTATTGAACCAGTCGTTCTCTCCTACAAAGCCTAAACTCGTAGTTCCATTAGAAAAAGGAATATACCAGAACCAGGCCCCACGCTTAATGATCTCAAAAGTAATTTGTGTTCCTTCTTTACCTGGAGGTCGGTTTTCTTCCTTGATATGCGTAAATATAGAGGAATGATCGTAAATTTTTGCGGGAGCTTCCAGTTCAAGCAGTCCGGCTAAGACTCGGCCATTTCCGCTGGCATCAATTATAAATCTTGAAGTGATGCTGCTTACTATTGCGTCTGGGTCTTTTGATTTTATAGTCCAAAGCTTGTTTTCCCATTTCGCAGAAACCACTTCAGCTCCAAAATTAATGTTTACGCCTCTTTTCTGAATGCTCTCCGCAAGTTTAAGATCAAAGTCGGCTCTGGGTACCTGCCAGGTCCAGTCCCAGCCTTCCCCAAATTTCTTACTAAAATCGAATTCAGCGATTTTTCCATCTTTAACGAAGCGTGCGCCTGTCTTTTTCTGATAATTTTGTTTCTGCAGGTCTTCGAGTAATCCAGCTTCAGCGAAATTATCCATACAGCGGGGAATCAAACTTTCGCCAATGGCAAACCTTGGAAAAAACTGCTTTTCCAGCACCAATACAGATACACCTGTTTTCTCCAGGAAACCTGCTGCGACCATACCGGCTGGTCCCGCACCAATAATAACAACGTCATATTCTTTTTTATCCATAATCTAACGATACAAAGCTAATGGAAAATATGCTTCAGTAGAATTCACCTAAATAAAAAGCTCTGCCAGTTACGGCAGAGCTTTCGTGAGATATAAGCAATCGATCATGCCAGTGGCAGATCTATTGGACTAATGTATCTCATTGAAATTGATTTTAATAGCTGACTTTTCAATGCTAACTGTTTATTAACTTCAGCAATACTTTGATAAAATTCTGGAGAGGTTAAGTTGACATTTATGAAATTATCAATACATCTCAGTTATCAGGCGGTTCATGCTATATGCAGCTTTCCCAATAAAAATATTACATTTGTCCAGAGCGAAATCTATATACAATCCTGAAATCAATCAGCTACTTATGATCAACCTGGAGAAGGAACTTACACTTTCAGAATTTCAACAAGTTGTTTTTCAAAGAATAAGGGTAGAATTAGGTGCTGAAGCCAGAGACAGAATTATCCAAAGTCATCAATTTCTTGAGAAATTTTCGCGAAATAAGATCATTTATGGAGTAAACACCGGGTTCGGACCTATGGCTCAATACCGGGTTGCAGAGGAATATTCAGTCAATCTTCAGCTGAATCTCATCAGAAGTCATGCTACAGGTGCAGGTGCTGTACTTTCAGAAGTAGACGTGCGAGCTTTGATGTTAGCCAGGCTGAATACTCTTAGCTTAGGTAAATCTGGAATAAATATTTCTGTCGCTGAAGTTCTAATTCAATTGATCAATTTAGAAATCACTCCTTTGATCTTTGAACATGGTGGAGTAGGAGCTTCTGGCGATCTGGTGCAATTAGCACATCTAGCTCTAGTACTTATTGGCGAAGGCGAAGTTTTCTACCAAGGTAAACGCAGAAATACTGAAGAAGTATTTAGAGAAAAGAATATTCAGCCAGCCAAAATCACGATTAGAGAAGGCCTGGCAATCATGAATGGAACTTCTGCCATGACCGGGCTTGGCCTTATAAATATTGTTCAAGCAAAACAATTGCTGGACTGGTCGGTTTTTTGTTCTTCTGTGATCAATGAAATTGTAAAAGCTTATGATGACCACCTTTCCGAAGAATTAAATCAGGCAAAGCTTCATAAAGGTCAGCAGCAAATTGCTGGGCTTATGCGAAATCACTTGAAGGACTCCGGTCTCACCAGATCCAGAAAGGAAGAACTTTATAATACCGATCATGCCAACACGGAAATGTTCAAAGAAAAAGTTCAGGAATATTATAGTTTAAGATGCGTTCCACAAGTTCTTGGACCTGTGATGGATACTCTTTCACAAACGACCAAAATTTTACTTGAAGAGGTGAATTCTGCCAATGATAATCCTATTATCGACGTAAAGACTGAGCAGGTTTACCATGGCGGTAATTTCCACGGAGATTATATTTCTCTGGAAATGGATAAACTTAGGCTGGTAATGACCAAAACATCCATGCTTGCGGAAAGGCAGATCAACTATTTACTGAATCCAAAACTTAATGACATTTTACCGGCTTTTGTCAATGCTTCAAAATTAGGTTTGAATTTCGGAATGCAGGGTGCACAGTTTCCAGCGGTTTCGACTACTGCTGAAAATCAAATGCTTTCCAACTCCATGTACGTTCATAGCATACCCAATAATAATGATAATCAGGACATTGTAAGTATGGGAGCAAATTCTGCGATGATGACCCGTAAGGTGATCGACAACTGTTACGAGGTTTTAGCAACTGAAATGGCAACGATCCTTCAGGCACTTTATATACTTCAATATGATAATCGTCTATCTTCAGCGACTACCTTGAAAATCAAGGATCTTAAAAAGATTTTTCCGCAGATAAAAGAAGACAGAGTTCTCTATAAAGACATTCAGAATTTGAAAATATATCTCAAAACTCATCAGGCTTATGACTAAGAAAAGATTTGCTTTGGTAACCGGCGGTTCACGCGGAATTGGAAAAGCGATTTGTCTAGCACTGGCTAAAGATCATAAACTCAATATTCTATTGAATTACAGGTCTAATGAGGAGTCGGCTCAAGCGGTCAAACGGGAAGTTGAATCATTGAATATTATCTGTGAACTTCTGAAATTTGATGTTGCCAATGCTTCTGAAGTTTCAGAGAAGATTAGTAAGTGGAAATCTGAAAATAAGGATTCAACTATTGACGTTCTGGTAAACAATGCCGGTATTAGCGACGACGGACTTTTTATTTTTATGTCTGAGAATAGCTGGAATTCGGTTTTAGATACTAGTTTGCAGGGATTTTATCATGTGACCCAGAGCGTTCTGAAGGATATGTTGAGAGCTAGAAGCGGGAGGATCATTAATATGGTTTCGCTCTCAGGTTTAAAGGGAAACGCGGGACAGGTAAATTATTCAGCAGCAAAAGGAGCTGTTATTGCAGCTACCAAAGCACTTGCACAGGAAATTGGAAAAAGGAAAGTAACGGTGAATGCCGTTGCTCCCGGATTTATTAATACTGAAATGACCGCAGATTTTGATGCTGAAAAATATAAAGAACTAATTCCTTTGAATCGATTTGGAGATCCGGAAGAGGTGGCAAATCTGGTAAGTTTTCTGGCATCTGATAGATCTTCGTATATCACCGGCGAGGTGATCAATATTAATGGCGGACTCTACTCTTAATCATGGCAACTTGGAAAGGGAAATCCCGGGGAACTTTACTTGGTTTCAGGATCTATGTAAAGATCATTAAAAGCTTCGGACTGATCGCTGCCTATTTTGTACTCCTTTTCGTTGCCGCTTATTTTATCATTTTCTCTTTTTCTTCGACCCGCAGCACCTATTATCTCTTCAGAAAAAGACTTGGTTATTCTCCATTGAGCTCAGCATTTAATGTATATCGTAGTTATTTTACCTTCGGAAGAATACAACTCGACAGGATTGCGATCACTAATGGATTAAAGAACAAATTTACTTTTGAATTCGATGGCGTTGAATATATAGAAGCATTGCTGAAGCAGAAGAAAGGCGGGATCCTGCTTACCGCACATATTGGCAATTTTAATCTTGCCAAGCATTTCTTTGAGGAACGACATGCAGATGCAGTTGTAAACCTTGTGGTAACCGACTTTGAACACAAACAAATCAAGCAATACCTGCAATCTGTCACTGGAGATACCGAAGTGAAAGTGATCGTGATGAAGGATGATCTAAGTCATGTATTTGCGATGAAAAAAGCTCTGGATCATAATGAACTACTGGTTTTTGCGGCAGACAGGTTTATGGAGCAGTCGCGTACTTTAGAAGCTAATTTTCTGGGGGAAAGGGTTAAATTTCCTGAAGGTCCTTTCAAACTTGCCGCCAGAAATAAAATTCCAGTTTTGTTCGTACATCTAATGCGAGAAAAGAATTTTCACTATCATTTTTTTGCACGCCCTTATAAAGCTAACAGCTACACGACGAAAGAAATTTTAAAATCTTATCTTGACGATCTGGAAAGAATGGTGAGAACATATCCTCACCAATGGTATAATTATTATGATTACTGGAACGATTTCAGTTAGCTATGGCAGAAAACTTATTACATCATCCAATCCGTTCAGCAGAGGAAATTTCTAATCTCATTCCTCAAAAGAAACCTTTTGTATTCGTGGACACTTTATTTGAATATACAGATCTTACTGGTGTAACTGGATTTACGGTCCCTGAAGACAGTCTCATGCTCGATCATGGCAAATTATCTGAGAGTGGTCTTATTGAACATATGGCTCAAAGTATGTCCTTACATCGTGGATATCAGGGTTCTCTTAGCGGCAATACGAAGCCAAAAACAGGTTTTATAGGTGTGATCAAAACTGTTGAAATTCTTGGGCAGCCTTTGGTTGGAGAGAGTATTACCACCTATGTGGAAATTTTACATGAGATCATGAACGTGACCTCGGTCTCTGCCCGAACCGAAAATGACAGGGGAGAGGTGATCGCCATGTCTGAGATGAAAACGGTAACTGTCGATTAATGTCCACAACATTAACTCATACCACAAAGCTGAAAGTAAAGTTTCATGAATGCGATCCTCTAAGAATCGTCTGGCATGGGAACTATCTAAAATATTTTGAGGAAGGACGAGAGGATTTCTGCAATTCTCATGGTATTTCTTATCTCGATGCTAAAAGAAATGGTTATGCAACACCTATAGTATCCTCAAGTTGTGAGCATAAAAAACCTCTGGCTTATGGCGATAAGTTTACGGTTGAAACAAGTTTTGAAAATGCTGCTTCAGCAAAAATGATCTTTAATTATAAGGTCTTTAAAAATGAAGAATTGATCTGTACAGGTAGAACCGTACAGGTTTTTTTAGATCGAAATAGCGAACTCTCGCTTATAAACCCCGAGTTCTATCAATGCTGGAAATCAAAAATGAACTTGTAGAATGCAGCAAGTTTTTTTAAAATCTGATAGCATAATTTCTCCGCTGGGTTCTGGCACTATGGCCAATCTACGGGAATTGAGATTGCAAAATTCAGCTTTAAAACTTCAAAAGCCTACGTCAAAGTATCCTGCTGGTTATTATGCCGGGATTCTCGAAGAAGAATTTATTAATCACAGTTTTTCTTTGATCGGTAATTGTGATGAATACACAAAGCTGGAAAAGATGCTGATTCTGGCTTTAAAGGATGTGATCGATAAAGAAGCAACGATAGACCTTTTGAGCACAGGACTGGTGATTGCCACAACCAAAGGAAACATCGATCTATTGAATTCCAATAAATTTGGAAAAGGCCGGGTTGAACTTTGGAAAATGGCACAGGTAGTTGCCGACTTTTTCGGATTCGAACAAAAACCCATCGTAGTATCAAATGCGTGTATTTCCGGAGGTCTGGCTGTAAAAACTGCTGCGGATTTTATCAATTCAGGGAAGTTTGATAACGCTATAGTAGCAGCGGGCGACCTGGTTTCAGATTTTGTATTATCTGGTTTTCAATCATTTCAGGCGATGAGCGCGAAGGCATGTAAACCTTTTGATGCCGATAGAAACGGAATCAGTCTCGGAGAAGCTGCTGCTGCAGTGTATATTGATGGGCAAACATCACAGGAACAAAATGTAGAATTTGTTCATGCTGTTACTACCAATGATGCAAATCATATTTCCGGTCCTAGCAGGGATGGTGAAGGTTTGTACCAGGCAATTACCAGACTGAAGCATTTCACAGGTGTTTCTTCCGAAGAAATTGACGCTATTTCAGCCCATGGAACGGCGACCATTTATAATGATGAAATGGAAGCTATAGCATTCAATAGATCCAATCTCAACGAGATTCCATTGCATAGCTTGAAAGGCTATTTCGGCCATACCTTAGGCGCTTCAGCCTTGATCGAATCTATTTTGCTTAAATATAGCTTACTCAATAATGAACTTGTCATTTCGAAGAATTTCGAAAGCTTAGGTGTTTCTACATCCTTAAATATTACTACGGAAGCTACTCAGAAAGAACTTAACATGGCATTAAAAACTGCATCTGGTTTTGGAGGCTGTAATATTGCGATGCTCTTTAAAAAAACTAAAGATCATGTCTGAAGATCACTCAATTAAGTTCATAAGGATAAAGGACAATAGGATCATATCTTCTGAAGGTTTATTGTTTGAAACAAAAGATAAATTAGAGTCCGCTAAATTCATGAGTCAGGCATATAAATTCTTCGGAATGAATTATTCCAAGTTCTTTAAAATGGATGGACTTAGCAAAGCAGGTATTATTGCTGCAGAATTACTTTCAGAAAAGATCAAATTAGAGAGAAACACCGGCCTTGTATTTTCAAATTCCAGTTCAAGCCTGGATACAGATCTTCGTTTTCAGGAAAGTATGCAGGATTTCGCTTCACCTTCTGTCTTTGTCTATACATTGCCGAATATCGTGCTGGGCGAAATAAGTATCAGACATTCAATTCAGTCTGAAAATGCATTTTTTATCACCGAAGAATTCGATCCGGAACTAATGCTGGATTATGCTGAAATACATCTTAAGAATTTAGCTTGTGAAAATGTGCTTTGTGGCTGGCTAAACTTGCACAATAATGAATATGATGTATTTTTGTGGCACGTCGCCGGTCTTGAAGATCTGCAATCTCAACGGGGACAGTTGCCGAAAATCTACGCTATTACAAATGAGTGACCTACATACCGAGCTAAAAAAAAGCATAATTGAACAACTTAATCTGGAGGACATGGAACCTTCAGAAATTGAAAATGACGAAGCCCTGTTTGGAGATGGACTGGGACTTGATAGCATAGACGCCCTGGAATTAATAGTCTTGCTTGAAAAAGATTATGGAATTAAGCTGACCGATCCTAACCAGGGAAAGGAAATATTTGCTTCAGTAAATACCATGGCTAGTTTTATAGAAAATAATCGCACGAAGTAATTTATGAAAACTGTAGTCGTAACCGGGATGGGCATTGTTTCTGCCATTGGTTCGAGCGTAACGGCTAATCTTCATGCTTTACAAAATGATGTGCATGGATTATCACAACCCGATATTCTAACAACAAAACACCAATTTCCTGTTGGAGAGATCAAACTTTCCAATGCTGAATTACTGGAGGAATTAAAACTTTCTGCTAACTCCGGGATCACGCGGGCTTCCTTGCTCGGGATCAAAGCAATTACTGAAATATTTGAAAATACAGATCTGGTACCTGATCCAGAAAATACAGCTTTTGTATCTGGAACTAGTGTAGGAGGAATCGATAAAACCGAAGAATATTTCGATCTATTTGATGAAAACGTTGCTTTAAGATCTTATATACAAGCGCAACATCCAGGTTATGCCACACAAAAGATCGCAGATTATTTTGGGATCAAAGAACATATTACAACCATCAGCACTGCCTGCTCCTCCTCTGCAAATGCCATTATGAACGGGGCAAGGTTGATTCAGTCGGGTAGATTCAATAAAGTGATTGTGGGAGGAAGTGATTGTCTCACGAAATTTACACTTAATGGCTTTAATTCTCTTCGAATTTTATCAGAAGAACCAGCCAGACCATTCGATATAAACAGAAACGGACTCAACCTTGGTGAAGCAGCTGCTTATTTAATTCTGGAAGCTGAAGGTACCAGTCATGAACAGAAAATATTTGCAAAAGTCTCTGGAGCGGGCAATGCAAACGATGCTTTTCACCAAACTGCCTCTTCAGAAAATGGAGAAGGAGCTTACAAAGCGATGACCGCTGCATTAAGGTCGGCAGAATTGAATTCTTCCCAGATCGATTATATCAATGCTCACGGCACCGGAACACTGAATAATGATCTCGCCGAAACCAATGCTTTGAAGCGGATTTTTGCAGAGAATGACGTTCCTGACTTTAGCTCAACTAAAGCTTTTACAGGTCACACATTAGGAGCGGCTGGAGCAGTAGAGGCTATTTATTCTATATTCTCGTTACAGAATCAGCAGATTTTTACCAACCTTAATTTTCAGGATGTGATGGAAAATGGTTTGGTTCCGGTTACTCAAAAGAAATATCGCAAACTGGATCATGTGATGTCGAATTCTTTCGGATTCGGTGGTAACTGCACCTCTTTAATCTTCAGTAAGCATGCGTAGCTTTTACATCAACAGTATTTCCACCATTACAACGCAGCCGGAAGATTTCCTGACTTCTGAAGAAGTGCTGGAAGTCCAGGGAAATATCTTAAAAGCCAGTGCACGTAATTATAAGGAATTGATCAAACCCATGATGCTGCGAAGAATGTCAAAAGCAGTGAAAATGGGGATCTTCAGTGCGGTGCAAGTTCTGTCCAGGTCTGGTATTGAAAGTCCCGATGCGATCCTTGTTGGCACAGGCCAGGGTTGTATGCAGGATACCGAAAAGTTTATGCAACAAATAGAGGAAAGTGAGGAGCAGTTGTTGACACCGACTTCTTTTATTCAATCTACCCACAATACGGTGAGTGGACAGATTGCTCTTTTTCTGAAATGTACAGGTTATAATATGACCTATACTCAAAATTCAGTAAGTTTTGAAAGTTGTCTTCTGGATGCGCAAATGCAATTTGAGCTCGATCCTGAAATTCAGAATTTGATCGTTGGTGCCGTAGATGAAACTTCAGAGAAATTTACCGGATTTCAAAAGCTTGACGGTCAAATTAAAGAAGAGGAAATTACAATTACACAACTACTGGAATCCAATACACCGGGAACCATTATTTCTGAAAGTTCTGCTTTCTTCGGTATTTCTAAAGATAAAAATTCAGGCTCACTGGCAGTTTGCAGTGCAGTCAAAATTTTGAATGATCTTCAGCCTGATGAAATTGAAGAAAAAGTAATTGATTTTCTGTATGAGAATAAACTGATTCCGAAGCAAATAGACGCAATAATTCTTGGGAAGAACGGAGATAACAGGTTTGATACTTATTATCAGAATCTTCAGCAAGGTCTTTTTATTAATGTTCCACAGTTCGGCTACAAATCACTGACCGGAGATAACAATTCCATTTCAGCAATTGGTTGTGCACTTGGAGTTTCTGTGCTTCAGCATCAAGAAATTCCGAAGAAATTCAGGTTAAATTCAAAGTCGGCACCAACAATCAACCGAATTTTGGTCTATAACCAATATCTTGGTAGAAATCACGGATTCATCTTACTGGAAAGTCTTGAAATATAAAATACTTCGAATCATCTTCAGCTTTATACTGCTTGGAAGCGTTCTGGGTGCTCTAAATGGGTACTGGTCTGGGTGGTTTATTCTGCTGGTGGTCATGATATACATTAGCACGATCCTTATACTTTCCACAAATATTCGTCTCAATTTTTTTCAGAATACGATACATTCCGCAGTAGGAAAGGATGGAATAGGACTAAGTTTTGATGATGGTCCGCATCCAAATACTTTAAAGATCTTGGATATTCTGGATAAATTCGAGGTAAAGGCATTGTTCTTTTGTATAGGGAAGAATATCGCGGAACATCCTGAAATTTATCGGGAAATCATAAAAAGAGGTCATGTAGTGGGTAATCATACCTTCTCACATTCACAAAAATTCGGTTTTCTATCAACTCGCGCAATAATTTCTGAAATTCAGCAATGTGACCGTATAGCAACTGAAGTATATGGTTTAAAAACAAAATTATTCCGGCCACCATTTGGAGTTATTAATCCCAAGGTTTCCAGGGCAATTCTGGCTACCGGTCATGTCACCATAGGTTGGAGTGTACGACCTTATGACGCCATTACTAGCTCGCCGGATAAGATATATAAGCGAATTATAAAAGATCTTAAAGCCGGAGATTTGATACTTTTACACGATAACATTCCCCAAAGCGCTAAAGTGTTGGAACAGTTATTGGTATTTTTGAATCAGAAAAAATTAAAGGCAATCAGGCCAGATCACTTACTTGATATTGATGCGTATTCTTAAATTCATTTTTATACTTTTTAGTTGCCAGCTGTTCGCTCAGAATGCAACTTTCTCTACTTCGGAAGCTAAAGCTTTCAAAGAGTCGGTTTCAAGTAAAGCTGAGACCATTGAAAATCTTCAGGCAGATTTCAAACAGCTGAAGTTTATGAAAACCATGGAGAAGACCGTAGAAAGTGATGGTCATATTTGGTATGCTTCTCCTGGGAGGCTTAAGTGGTCTTATACATCTCCCTACGATTATGAGCTGCTGTTTAAAGATTCCAGTTTGTATATCATTGAGGACGGTAAAACCAGGAAAATGAATACTGGAAACAGCGAACTTTTCGAAAAAATGGGAGAACTGGTTGCAGGAAGCTTTAATGGTCGCATTCTGGAAATGGATGAATTGTTTAAAACTGACTTTGCGAGGGATGGAAAATTTGTAAAAGCTACGGTTACTCCAAAGGATGAGAATTTAGCTGAAATGTTCTCTGAGATATTGATCTTTTTTAATGCTGAAAAGTATATTGAAAAAGTGAAGCTAATGGAACCTTCAGGTGATTATACCGAAATTAAAATGAGTAATTTTAAGACCAATCAGAAGATACCTGCTTCGGTATTCCAACATGAATAAAAAGGTTTGAAAGATTTTTATACTGTTACCAAGTCTGTAAAAGATAATGATACCACGCAAACAAGCCTGAAGGTCAATGCGGAGCATGAACTTTACAAGGGACATTTTCCCGGTAGACCGGTAACCCCGGGAGTTGTGCTCATGCAGTTATTCAAGGAGGAGGCAGAAAGAATTTCAGAAGAAAAGCTTAGTCTTAAGAGAGCAAGCAATGTAAAATTTACTGCAGTTTTTGATCCTACTGATAATGATGAACTCATTCTGGAATCTAAATTAGAAAAGCAGGGAACTTACTACGAGCTTAAAGGCATCGCGAAAAGTGAAACTGGGATTATTACTAAGATTAACGCGCTTTACGAGGTGCTATAAATTTGTCCAGGCTTAGGCAATTACTCTTATTTAAATGATATTTTTGCATTAAAGCCAACAATTTGGGTACACTGCCTATTCTTCAAGAGCGTTTTGATGCACTAAGTTGCTGTGTTATTGTTCCTACTTACAACAATGATCATTCGCTTCGTGCTTTCCTAACCGAATTAGTTACTTATACCCGCAATATCATCGTCATAAACGATGGATCTACAGATACCACTAATGAGATTTTGAGGGATTTTGAATACCTGGATATTGTGTTGCATGATATAAACAGAGGTAAAGGTATTGCCTTAAAAACAGGTTTTAAAAGAGCAGAGGAGAAGGCTTACGAGTATGCGATCACTATAGATTCAGATGGGCAGCATTATCCGGCAGATCTGGAGAAGTTCCTGGTAGAACTCGAAAATAGGAAAACTGGCGATCCTGAACTATTGCTGGTGGGCGATCGAAATATGGCGCAGGCTGGGATCCCGGGGCAAAGTAGCAAAGGCAATAGATTTTCCAGTTTCTGGTATTTGGTAGTAACCGCCCAGGAATTAAAGGATACTCAAAGTGGTTACCGACTGTATCCCGTTCGACTTATTAATTCTTTAAAATTGATCACGTGGAAATTTGAATTAGAGATCGAGGTACTGGTAAAGTCGGCATGGAAAAAAGTGGAAGTAAAAAACATACCTATAAGGGTTCACTACGATCCAGGAGAGCGGGTGACTCACTTCCGCCCATTTTGGGATATTGTACGTATCGTCTTTTTATACATGTACTTTGTATTGATCAGTTTCTTTTACATCCATCCAAGGAATAAATATCGTGAATTCAAGCAAAAAGGTATTAGCAGATTTTTTAGAGAGGATATTATAAGAAATCAGGATTCTCCTCAAAGAAAAGCAGCTGCCATCGCTTTGGGTATTTTTGTTGGCATCTCACCATTTTGGGGTTTGCATACCTTACTTGTATTTACATTAGCAGCCCTACTGAAAGTTAATAAGGCTATAGCCTTTTTATTTAGCAATATAAGTATACCGCCTTTTATTCCGTTGATTCTCTATTTAAGTTATCAGTTAGGGAATTTTGTTATGGGGAATGGTTTTGACTGGGAATTGAACCTCGAGAATTTTGATTCGGGAAAAGATCTTTTCGTTGGATTAACTCAGTATTTAATTGGTAGTATAGTCCTGGCAATTATTAGTGCAGCACTTACGTGGATTTTATTTTACTGTCTGTTCTCCATTCTGAAATCCAAACAACTAGCAAATAAATAATGTCTAGATTTTTTCTGAAAATTCATGAATTTTTGAATGGGCATAAAAGCCTGGCATTGATCATTGCAGTTCTGTATCTCGGCCTCTTATCCTTTCTTGCTTCAGGCATTCAGTTAGAAGAGGATATCACGAAACTAGTCCCGTCTGGAAATGATCAGGATCTGGTGAAAACCATTCTGGAAGAATCGAAGTTTTCAGATAAGATCATTTTTCAGGTAAAAGCTGAAGAGAGTACGGATCGGGATAGCCTGGTTTCTTATGCCAATGAAATTTCCGATTTTTTAAACTCAGACCTTTCAGAATATGTTGCTGGTGTCAAGGGCAAGATTCCGGAGCAGGATATCAAACAGATATATAATTTTGTTCAGTCCAATTTACCGATCTTTTTAAATGAACAGGATTACACTTTAATTGATGATAAGACCGATGCAGACAGTATAGCTGCAAGTATCGAATCTGGTTACAAGCAATTAATATCACCAACTGGATTTGTGACTAAAAATTATTTTCTCTCAGATCCTCTCAGCATTACAAGTCTTGGTTTGGCACGCTTGCAGGAATTGCAGGTTGGAGACCAGTATGTGCTATATCAGAATTATATCATGACCAAGGATCAAAAGAACATTTTATTCTTTATAGATCCAGTCTATCCTGCTTCAGAATCAAACAGAAATAAGGAATTTACAGCAAAACTGGAAGCCAAAATTGCGTCGCTGGATGCTCGTTACGATACTATTACAGGAGATTATTTTGGCGGACTCCGTTACTCCGTAGCCAATGCGGAAAAAATAAAACAGGATGTTCGAACTACTGTAATCATTGCGGTGTCGGTATTGCTCATTCTACTGGTGGTTTATTACAGGAAGTTCTATGTCCCAATTTTGTTATTTGTGCCCAGTATTTTTGCTGGAATAACTGCGGTAGCCATTCTTTATATTTCACAGGGATCCGTTTCGGCTATAAGCCTGGGAATTGGTGCAATCCTTCTGGGTATTACGCTGGATTATTCCTTGCATATTTTAACGCATCTTCGAAATAGTTCAGATATAGAAATATTGTATAAGGATATTACGAAGCCAGTCATTATGAGCAGTCTCACCACGGCGATCGCATTTATGTGCCTGGTTTTTGTAAAAAGTGAAGCTTTGCGTGATCTAGGGATCTTTGCAAGTTTAAGTGTGTTACTTTCTTCCTTCTTCGCCCTTGTGCTTATTCCTTTTCTATATAAACCAGGGAATATTTCCGCAAAGACAACGATTCTGGACAGAATATCAAGTCTGGATTATTCCAGAATTAAACCTTTGGTATACCTGCTTTCAGGATTATTTGTAGTGTCTCTTTTCTTTTTCAGTAAAGTTAAATTTAATGAAGACCTATCAGAACTTAACTACCAGCCGGAACATATCAAAAAGGTAGAATTAGAGCTTGAAGGACTTGCTGGAAGATCTGGAAAAACAATTTTACTGGTTGCTTACGGAAACTCGCTGGACGAAGCACTGTATAGGAATAATCAACTATACCAGGATCTTAAAAGGTTCGAAAATGAAGGTGATATTGAAAACTTCAGTAGTATAGGAGGAGTAGTGCTATCTACCGAAACCCAGGAATCTCGTATCGAACAATGGAACAGCTTCTGGACTCCTGAAAAACAGGATTCGGTAAAGAATAATATTCAAAAGACTTCAGAAAGCTTTGGATTTAAATCGAATAGTTTTAGCAATTTCGATGAAGTGCTTGATAAAAATTATTCAAGTATAGGCCTCAAGGATTATGAGTTGGCTGGTTCGCTCTATATGCAGGATTTTGTATCTAATAATTCCGAAATTTCAACTGTTTCCGGTAGCGTCAATTTAACTGAAGATAAGGTTGAAAGTTTTATTAGGTACTTTGAAGATGTTCCAGGAGTGCTAGCGCTGGACAGAAAAGCGATCAACCAGAACTTTTTAGGAGATCTTAAAGCCGACTTTAATATCCTTATTTTCGCTTCTATAGTGGCAGTTTTCCTGGTGCTCCTGGTATTTTATCAGAATTTACTTTTAAGTGTAATCACCTTGCTGCCGATCGCGATCTCCTGGATCTGTGCACTGGGAATCATGTATTTCTTCGGAATAGAATTCAATATTCTGAATATCATTATTTCGAGTTTTATCTTTGGTCTAGGGCTTGATTACAGCATTTTTATCACTAATTCGTGTCTCAAAGAATATGAAACTGGTAAATCTGAATTAAAAACTTATCAGGCATCCATCATTCTGTCGGTTATAACCACCTTGCTGGGAATAGGAGCTCTCATTTTCGCTAAGCATCCGGCTCTGAAATCCATTTCCATCGTTTCGATTATTGGAGTACTTACAGCGGTTTCGGTAAGTTTCATACTTCAGCGTAGTTTATTCAGAAAATTGATCTTTCAGCAATATGGATCATTATCCTTCAGAAGAAATAATAAAAACGCTGTTTCTGAAAAACTTTATCATAAAGGTGCAATTCTGAAGCATTACCGCTATCATTCAACTTATTCCGAAGCTAAAGCTGAATTCAGGCAACAAAGAGAAAAGTTCTTAAAGATATCACGTTATCTTGCTGAAGTAGATGATCTCCTTGTTCTGAATTCGGGAATAGGAATTTTGCCTTTATTTATCAAGATCAAGTATCCTCAAACTGAAGTGTATAGCCTGGAATTCGAAGAATCGAAAAGAGTAGCGGCAAAGAATGCCTATAGATTAAGAGATGATAAAATTCATATTCTTGAAAGTGCTCAGGAACTTCCCATGCTTCGTAATTATATTATTCAAGGAGATACTCACGATTCTGCACTAATCAAAAATCTTTCTAAAAGTGCCGATTTAATGATATTTCTGGAAACAAAAATGAAAACTCGCTGGTTGCTTGATCAAAATTTTGAACTTACCTATCGACAGAATGATATTTTAATCTACCGAAAACTGACTTAGATGAAGAAGTTTATTCTACATATCCTCATTTTATTTGTTTTCAATTCCTGCGGAATTAAAAAGTCCATGGATCACAAGCCAGATCTTAGCGGTTTTGAACAAATTGATACCACAAGAATAAAACATTCAGATAGTCTATACACTTTGGGGAATAACCAGCTCTACCAGAACGATCTTGGCGTATGGGAAATGTATCTCGAAGGTAATGCCCTGGAAAGGGGAGTTGCTCATGGAAGTCTGGGACGGGAGCTTATACACCACCAGGAAACAGCATTTATGTCTAAGCTGGAAGAAATGGTACCTTCAGAAGATTATAGAGGCTTCCTGAAAACATTTGTTAGTTGGTTCAACCGGAAACTGTACCTCCATGTTTCTGAAGAATATAAACAGGAGATCTATGGGGTTTCAAGGTTCGGCCTGGAAAAGTATGATGATTTCGCACCTGCTTATATTCGCATGTTATATTTTCATGGAGCTCATGATATTGGACATGCTTTACAGGACCTAATGCTGGTGGGATGTACAAGTTTTGCAGCCTGGGACGAAAAAACCAGCGATGGAGAATTATTAATAGGTCGGAATTTTG
This sequence comes from Christiangramia sp. LLG6405-1, assembly GCF_045055805.1. Taxonomy (GTDB): domain Bacteria; phylum Bacteroidota; class Bacteroidia; order Flavobacteriales; family Flavobacteriaceae; genus Christiangramia. The sequence goes on from NZ_CP159330.1 coordinate 2,464,717, forward strand.
ATTTTTATGCAGGTGATGATTTTGGAGAACAAAAGATCGCCGCATTCGTAGCGCCGAAAAAAGGTCACAGATTTATGATGTACACCTGGGGCGGGATGATAGGGGCATTAAGTGGTATGAACATGCAGGGAATCACTGTGACTATCAATGCCGGGAAATCCAGAATGCCGCTGGTTGCAAAAACTCCCATTAGTCTGTTAGCACGGGAAATTTTGCAATATGCTGGATCAATTGAAGAGGCCATTGCCATTGCGAAAAAGCGTGAAGTGTTTGTTTCAGAATCGATCATGATTGGAAGTGGAGATGAAAAAAGAACAGTTTTGATCGAAGTCTCGCCGGGAAATTTTGGAGTATATGAAGTGGAGAATCGTGATCAACTTGTTTGTAGCAATCATTTTCAAAGCGAAGCCTATTCGAGTGATAAAAATAATAAGCTAACCCGTAAGGAAAGTCACACTCAGTATAGATACGACCGCATGCAGCAATTGATCGATGAGGAGGATAAATTGGATCCACTTAAGGTGGTTGAGATCCTTAGAGATCGGCAGGGTCTGGACGAGCAGCGGATTGGAATGGGTAATGAAAAAGCAATTAACCAGCTCTTAGCGCATCACGGAATCGTTTTTAAACCGGCTGAAAGAAAGGTTTGGGTAAGTTCAAATCCTTATCAAATGGGAGAATTCATACATTATGATCTAAAGCAGGTTTTCGCAGATTATGATGAGGGTATTAAACAGAGTTCAGTTGCAACGAAGGAATTGAATATACCTGCAAGTAGTTTTCTCCAAACTCAGGAATATCAGGATTATGAAGCCTTTAGAAAACTAGAAAATGAAGTCAAACGAGCATTGAATAGCGATAAACCTTTATATGAAGATAGCGCCAGGAAACTTGTAAAACTTAATCCCAATTTTTGGGAGGCTTGGTATTTAGCGGGGAAGATCTATTATGAGAATAAGGACTATAAAGATGCGTTGATTCATTTTAAGCAAGCCAGAAAAAGAGAGATTACGACCATTCCTGATTTGAAGGAATTAGAGAAGATGATCAGGAAATCGACCAGAAAAATTTAATTAGAAGTGCAGCAGTCAGATCAAAAAGAGCAGTGGCAGGAAATTCAGCAACAGCTGAGCTATACTTCCAAAACATCCAAGTTCTATCAGGATGTTTTTCAGCAGAATTCTATCCAGGTCGATAGCGTCAACAGTTATGAGGAATTTTCGAAATTACCCATTACTACCAAAGAACAGCTGCAGCAATATAACGAGGATTTTATCGCTATACCGAAGGAAGATATTATAGATCATGTTACCACAAGTGGAACTCTTGGTGAGCCGGTTTCTTTTTATTTGAACGAGCATGATCTCGACAGGCTAGCTGAGAATGAGTCACGTTCTTTTAAACTTGCAGGGATTACTAAACAAGATAAGGTTTTAATTACCACAACGCTGGATCGAAGATTCATGGCGGGAATGGCTTATTTCCTCGGTCTTAGAAAATTAGGCGCTGGAGTGATTAGAACTGGAGGTGGTTTGCCGGGTTTACAATGGGAAAGTATCTTCAGATTCAAACCAAAATACATCATTGCTGTCCCTTCTTTTCTTCTGAAACTCATTCAATATGCTGAAGAAAACCAAATTGATTATCAAAACTCATCAATTCAGTCGGCAATTTGTATTGGCGAACCTTTGCGAACTTCCAATTTTGAGCTGAATAGCCTTGGACAGAGAATTTCTTCCTTTTGGGATATAGAGTTGTTTTCTACTTATGCTTCAACAGAGATGGCTACTGCCTTTACAGAATGTCACCAGCATCAGGGTAACCATGTTCCGGAAGACCTTATTTATACTGAAATTCTTGATCAGGATGGTAATCATGTTGCTAAAGGTGAAATAGGGGAGCTGGTAGTTACTCCATTAAACGTACAAAGTATGCCGCTTATTCGTTTTGCAACAGGTGATATGGTAACCTTTACAGACGATTCTTGTGCATGCGGCAGGAAAGGAAGACGCCTGGGATCTGTCATTGGCAGAAAGCAACAAAAGATAAAACTAAAAGGCACCAGCCTTTATCCACAGCATATCATCGAAATATTAAATAGGTTTAACGGACTTCAAAATTTCATCATTAAGGTTTCTCTGGATGAAAATGGAGGTGACCGACTTAAAATTTTGATTCCGGAAAGTTTTAGGGAAATTGAAAGCCTGAAGGAGCATTTAAAAGCATTCTTGAATGTATTACCAGAGATTAGCTTCAAAGATTCTAAAACTCTTCAACAATTCAAATTTCCGGTTAATAGTAGGAAACCAAAAATCTTTTATGATCTACGCTAATTTTGCCTTTTTACAGAAGACGACAATTTTCTCATCTTCCAGGTTGGTAGTGAAGAAAATATAATCACTTCCTCCATCCTGAATTCTATATTTCTTCCGAATATTTTCTACTGAATCTGGGAAATTCCTGGTAGTAACATTGGCTTTTTTATTCTTCAACGTTTTCTTAAGATTCTTATCTTTAAAACTCTTAACTTCAGTTACTTGAAATATCCTTCCTGGGAATTTTCTGATCAGTGTTTCTGAAGTATAAATATGAGAATGCTCATGCAATTTTGGAACTCCGAACGTGCTGCTGACTTCCGTAAATAATCCGCTTTTCATTATCGCGGCATTCGGTTCGTAGAGATAATTTAAAGGTTTCGAAAGAACCGCATTCAAGGTTTTTATCTCTGTATCAAAACTAAAGCTTTGCACTTTTTTGCCTTGGAAATTGACGGTAGTTAGTTTAAGATCATCCTTCCAGTTCTTTTCAATTACCCAAAGTAGCTCTTTTACTTCATTGTTAACCGCTATGACATGAATCTCTTTGACAGAATGTAGTTCACGTAATCCTGCCGTAATATCAAGGATCGGTGAGGTTTTTAGAAGAATATGATTGGACTTTTCAAGTAAGAAATCGAGTTCTTCAGGAATATTTGGTGTACAATCTGATAAATGGTAGACTTTCCCACCATGTTCATCACGTCTTGCGGGATCTGCATAGATCCAGTCAAATTTATGGTTGGTTTGCTTTAGTAAATCAAGGCTGTCTCCACGATGTACACTAATATTAGTAGCTTCCAGTTCTTTGAAATTATGCGTAGCAATATCTGAAAGCTCTTTATTCATTTCATAGTACTGAAAACTGTCAAATTTCTTAGCAAGAAAATAGGTGTCTATACCTAAACCTCCGGTAAGATCGGCCCCAGAAGAACCATTTACTAATTCTGATTTATATTCAGCAGTGATCTGTGATGATGTTTGCTCCAGATTAAGTTTAGGAGGATAAAGTATTCGCGGATTATTAAAAAACAGTGGGAATTTCTTTTCTGCAACACGTATGCCTTTTATCTGCGTTGCGATCTCCTGAATTTTGATATGATCGAAAGGGCTACCTTTCAAGATTAGAGCAGGCAGATCCTTTTTTTGATTTTCCTTTATAAAACGTTGGACTTCTTCCTCTAAAAGCGCCTTTTTAAGCATCCAATTACAGATCTCTGGTTAGTCGTTTCACTATCTTGTATTCACTCAAAGATTCTTTAGCGATCACCTTTAGCGCTGTATAAAAAGGAACTGCGACTACCATTCCTGCAATCCCAAACATAAGTCCGGCGATCAGGATGATGAGGAATATTTCAAGTGGATGGGATTTCACACTTGCACCAAATATCATGGGCTGTGAAATAAAGTTGTCAATTAGCTGACAAATTGCATAACCCATCATCACGTAGATCAATCTTGGAAGAATAATACTACTAAAATCTGCTCCAAGAAAACTGGAGATTACGAACAAAGCCATTAAAATACCTGCTAACAGTGGTCCCAGGTATGGAACAAGATTCAGGAACGCGCAAATAAAAGCGATGGCAATTGGATTATTGATCTCAAAGACACTAAGTAAAATGGAGTAGAGGAAGAACAATACTGCAATTTGCATGGTTAATCCCACAAAATACCGGCTTAGTAAAACCTTGATCTTATTAAAAACTCTTTGAAATTTCTTTTCTTCTCCATGATTAGCGAACACGAGGATGCTATTCAGCATTAACTTGGAATCTTTCAGGAAGAAAAAGGAAATGAAAATAATCGAAAATACAGCGATCATGGTTGTACCCAATATTCCGAAGACATTATTTAAGAATTGCGGAATTAGACCAACATCGAAGTTTCGTACAAACTCACTTCGTTTCAGACCTTCAATTAAGTTCAGCTCGTTGACCCCTAAATAATTATTAACCTGATCGTTTAAGTCATTCAGATCACTTTTGAAAGCTTCAATATCGATTTGACCTAAATATTTGCTTTGTTCAATAATGATCGGAACAAAAACGAAAATAATACCTACAAATATGGATAGGACCAGCAATAAAACGGTGATTACCGCTATCTGGTTGGGTAGTTTCAGCTTATTCCGAAGAAAGATCACGACAGGTCGACCAACTAGGGCTATGATTCCAGCAATGGCAATATAAACGATTACCGATTGGATTTCCCATAGAAAATAGAGTGCCAGCAGAATACCAACCATGATACCCACTGCTCGTAATATACCGTTCGCGAATTCTTTTGCTTTCACAGCGTAAATATATTATTTCTAACTTAACTGCGTAGAACTTTTGTAATTTCATACAAAGCAATTCCCAGCGATTGGGCGACATTCATGCTGCTGTTCTTTCCAAACATCTCGATATGGTATGCAGTATCACAGTTCTTTAAAATTTCTTCGGAAATGCCATGTCTCTCGTTCCCGGCTACTAAAAGTATTTTTTTTGCCTCAAGATGAAAGTCTGAGATAGGCTTACTTTCTGAAGTGATCTCGACCGCGGTCATTTTATATCCACCGCTCTTAAGATCATTAATAACCTGGGTTGCATCTTCGTAAACTTGAAAATCTACCGTGGTATGGGTATTCCTGGCTGTTCTTTTTAATCGGTTACTGTTCAGATTCGGTGGTGTTCCATGAAAAATAAGCTTTTCAACACCAAATGCATCGGCAAGACGAAAGATACTGCCTATGTTCGCTTCACTGGTGATATTATCTAGCAGCAAAATAACTGGAAATTGTCTGTTCTCAAAATTGGTATTGTCGTGAGTAAGTTGCATAATTAGTTTTCGAATGCGTATTTGATGATGTTTGCCCCCATTTGCAGAGCTTTTAGACGAATCTCTTCCGGGTCATTATGAACTTCCCGACTTTCCCAACCATCACCAAGATCACTTTCTACGGTGTATAAAATCAGTAATCTCCCGTTCTCAAAGATTCCCATAGCCTGAGGTCTTTGCGCATCATGTTCATGGATTTTTGGAAGTCCGTTGGGAAATTTATACTGATTTCCGAATATTTCGTGATCCACGGGGATCTCCTGAAGACTTTGTTCGGGAAATAATTCCTTTAATAATGGCCGGATAAACTCATCCATTCCATAATTGTCATCGATATGCAGGAATCCGCCACTCAATAAGTATTGCCTGAGGTTTTCTTTTTCAGCTTCGCTGAATATCACATTTCCATGTCCGGTCATATGTACAAACGGAAATTGAAATATATCACTACTTCCAGGCTCTACAGTTTCCGGTTTTTCGTTAAGGGAAGTTTGTAAATTCGTATTGCAAAATTTGATAAGATTGGGTAGGGCAGTTGGATTCGCGTACCAATCTCCACCACCATTATATTTTAGAACAGCAATTTCCTGTGCATTTATCTCAAACGATACCAGCATTAAAAAGAGAATTCCAAATACGAACTTTTTCATGAATTTTGATTGATGAGTGCGACTGTGTGACATGCGGCAATCGCTGCAGTTTCAGTACGTAACCTGCTTTCTCCAAGACTTATTTGCTGCCAGTTTTCTTCCATCGCGGTTTTTATCTCATTGGGACTAAAATCTCCTTCAGGTCCAATCAAAATATGGATAGTGCTATTGGCCTTCAGTTTGTTCTGAAGATAAGGTTTCTCTTCATCATCCTCGCAGTGAGCAATTAATTTCATGCCTGGCATTTCTGTCTGCATCAATTCAGAAAAACTAACAGGATCGTTTAATTTTGGGAAATGCATATGCAATGATTGTTTCATAGCGCTCAATAGCACTCGTTGATAACGTTCCAGCTTTACGGTTTTGCGTTCACTATGATCACAAATAACCGGCGTAATTTCGTGCACTCCAATCTCCATCGCTTTTTCTAAAAACCACTCATAGCGATCGTTCATCTTTGTAGGTGCAACGATCATATGTAAATAATAGGGTGGTGCTGGCTGACTTTCAAAAGAACTGATACTTGCAATGCATTGCTTTACATCAGCCTGGATGATCTGAGCCTTGAATAACATCCCATTTCCATTAGTGATGCTTAACTCATCACCTTCGGTTTTTCTCAAAACCTTTACAATATGTCTGCTTTCATCCTTCGGAAAAATTACCTGTTTATCGTTTTCTGAAATATCTGGATTGTAGAATAATTGCATATTATATTTTATATCTCGATTGCGCGGTTACCGAAAAATCGGCAAAATCTTTCTGCAGGTATTTGTGATAACCTGCGATCCCGATCATTGCAGCATTATCTGTCGTGTACTCAAACTTCGGAATAAAACATTTCCAGCCCCATTTGTTTTCAGCATCAACTAAAGCCTGGCGTATTCCACTATTTGCAGAAACTCCGCCACCAATGGCCACTTGATTGATACCGGTTTTTTTAACTGCCTTTTTCATTTTATCCATTAAAATACCTATGATCGTATATTGAATAGAGGCGCAGATATCTTTTAGATTCTTTTCAACAAATTCAGGATCTTCTTTTGTTTTCTTCTGAATAAAATATAAAACGGCTGTCTTAAAACCGCTAAAACTGAAGTTCAGGTCATCAACTTTCGGCTTCGTAAATTGAAAAGCTTTTGGGTCGCCTTCCCTGGCGTACTTATCTATTAACGGGCCTCCTGGATAGGGTAGCCCCAAAATTTTTGCACTTTTATCGAAAGCTTCACCAACTGCATCGTCCAGTGTTTCGCCAATAACTTCCATATTAAAGTAATCTGAAACCTTCACGATTTGGGTATGTCCGCCACTTATGGTCATAGCCAGAAATGGAAACTCAGGCTTGTCAAATCCTTCCTCTTCAATAAAATGTGCCAGTATATGTGCCTGCATATGGTTGACCTCGATCAAAGGTACTTCCAGACCCATAGCAAGTGACTTGGCAAAAGAGGTACCAACGAGCAAAGAACCCATAAGTCCCGGACCTCTTGTAAATGCAATTGCAGAGAGATCTTTTTTGTCGATATTTGCCTTTTCCAAAGCCTGGTGGATCACTGGAACTATATTCTGTTGATGCGCTCGTGATGCAAGTTCTGGAACAACTCCACCATATTGTTTGTGTACTTCCTGAGTTGCAACAATATTGGAAAGAATTTTACCGTTGGAGAGTACGGCAGCCGCCGTATCATCACAGGAAGATTCTATTGCGAGAATGTTTATTAAATGATCAGCCATCAGATTTATTTGGGAATAGATATTGTAAATTAGTCGCAAAGTTAAAACATAAAAACGTATCAAAAAATTCTGGAAAATACTAACGAAAACAGTGGTTGCAATTGTTTTGTTATTCATTATTTTATTGATCGTGTTTTCTATTCCTGCTGTTCAGACTTCAGTAGCAAGAAAACTCACCAATTCTCTTCAGGAAAATAGTGATGTCAATATAGATATTGGTCGTGTTTCAATTAGTTATTTTGGGGATATTCTTCTGAATGACATCTATGTGGAAGATCACCATGAGGATACACTATTTACCGCGAAAGAGATCAGTTCTTCTATTCTAAGCTACTCTAAGCTTATGAGTAACGCACCAGAACTTGGGGATACAAGAATTGATGGCCTGAACATGCATATGCGCAGGTATAAAGGTGAAGACAGGGATAATCTGGGTATACTTATTCAAAAACTTCAGAAGGAACCAACAGGAGATCCTAAGGATTTTAATCTTACTGCGGAAGATGTACAGATCACGAACAGTCGCTATAGTTTCATCGATGAAAACCTTGACCGCTCTGATGTTCTGGTCGTTGATGATCTTAATATTTACGCAAACGAGCTAAGGATCTTTAATTCCAATATAGATATTGATATTGGAATGCTGCGCGGCTACGAGCATCGCGGGATTCAAATAGATCAGCTTTCAACGCTATTTCACTATGATCCAAACAGGATGAGCCTACAAAACATGATCCTGCAAACTCCGGGATCTATGGTCAATGCCGATCTTTCTTTTGAATACGACCTCTCAGATTTTTCAGATTTTGAGAATCTTGTACAGGTAGAAGCGAAGTTTCGGGAAAGCATACTGAACTCCAATGATCTAATTACATTTTATGGCGGGTTTGGAGAGAATCAACTTGTAAAGTTTCAAACAGAACTTACTGGTACTTTAAATGATTTTCGGTTAGACGGATTCCGACTTCAGGGTCTCGATAGAACAGAAATCTATGGGAATTTTCAGGTTGTTGGTTCTTTTTCAGATGAGCCGAATTCCTTTAAATTAGATGGTAGTTTTTCAGATTTTAACACGAACTATTATGATATGATCAACTTCCTGCCGGGAGCGCTTCAAGGCCAATTACCTCAAACTCTACGGGATTTCGGAAATGTGAATATCAAAGGGAATACAGTGGTAACAAATGGCTTTCTTGATGCAGATGTTGTGATAGCCACACAATTGGGATCTGCAGATGCAGACTTTGAACTTAATAATTTCAATAATTCTGCTGTCTCAAGTTATAAGGGGAAATTGATCTTTAAGAACTTTAATCTTGGTCGTTTGATCGGGAATACTCAATTAGGGAAAGCGAGTTTTGATATCGACTTTGACGGGAAAGGTCTGGACCAGGAAAACCTGAACACGCAGTTGAAAGGAACCATTGCTAAATTGGAATTCAATAATTATGCTTATTCCAATATCCAGATCATGGGGAATCTTCGGAATCCTCTTTTTAATGGTTATTTCAAGTCGAATGATCCTAATCTGGAGATGGAATTTAATGGTCTGGCAGATGTTTCAGAAGAAACCAATGTGTATGATTTTGAAGCTTCCGTAGGATATGCCGACCTGCATGCGCTTAATTTTGTGAATAGAGATACGGTTTCAGTCTTCAAGGGTGATGTGATCATGAATATGCAGGGAACTAATGTTGATAACGCATTTGGAGATATTCTGCTTCTAAATACTTCTTATAAAAACCAGAACGATCTTTATTATTTTGATGATCTTAATATAGCTTCCACATTCGATGGCCCAGTTCGAACTATCATGATAAATTCCCCAGATGTAATTAATGGAGAGGTAAGCGGAGTTTTCAAAGTGAATGAAGTTGGTGCGCTAATAGAAAATTCCATAGGTAGTATTTACACGAACTACAAACCAAAAACTATCACGACGAACCAGTATATGGAGTTCGATTTTGATATCTATAACCAGATCGTCGAAGTTTTTTATCCTGAAATTGAACTGGCACCGAATACATTTATTCGAGGTCGTGTGGAGTCTGATGAATCTGAATTTAAACTAACCTTCAGATCTCCAAGAATCGATTTCTTTGAAAATATGGTGGAAGACATTAACCTTCAGGTTGATAACACGAATCCTATCTATAACACCTTCTTCGAAGCCGATAGCGTTTCCACCGATCTTTATAAATTTTCAGAATTCAGTTTCATTAATGTGACTCAGCGTGACACCCTATTCATACGTTCAGAATTTAAAGGAGGAAAGAATAATTCTGATGAATTTAATCTGAATCTATTTCATACTATAAATGAGAATAGTAAATCTGTGGTTGGAATACAGAAATCAGATTTTAAATTCAAAGAAAAAGTTTGGTACCTGAATGAAAATAGTGATCGTAGTAATAAAATAGTTTTTGATAATAGTTTCCGTGATTTGCAGATCGATTCGCTTGTCATGAGTCATAAGAATGAACAAATCCGACTCAGCGGAAATATGCGGGACAGCACCTATAAAAACTTTAAAATGAAGTTTAGTGAGGTAGATATTGGAAAGATCACTCCAGAAATAGATAGTCTCGACCTAGCCGGGATTCTCAACGGCGATCTCGAGCTACTTCAGGAAGATGGTGCTTATTTCCCGGTTTCAAACTTAAGGATCGACCAGTTCCAGGTGAATGATCTTGTGATGGGTGATCTGGTTCTAGACGTAAGCGGAAATCAGGATCTAAGTGCTTATTCGGTTTACGCTCAACTTGAGAAGGAAGGTATCGAATCATTATCTGCAATAGGAGATATTAATGTGAATGGCAGCGAACCAAGGATCGATCTGGAAGTGAACATGAATCGCCTGAATATGGGTGTATTTACGCCTTTGGGAGCAGATGTTCTTACAGATATTAGAGGATTTGCCACAGGAAGGGCTTTCGTTACCGGAAATTACAAAAATCCCGATTTCTCCGGATCTTTATCTTTAGCTGAAGCTGGATTACGAATCCCTTATTTGAATGTAGATCTAAATTTCCAGGAAAATGCAGAGATAGATCTTACCCAGCAGCAATTTGTATTTGATAACATTGATATTGTAGACACCAAATTCAAAACGAAAGGAACATTGGATGGTCTAATATCTCATCGTAATTTTTCTGAATGGTTTCTGGATCTAACGCTGGTTTCAGACCGGATCCTTGTCCTGGATACTGAAGCCGATGAAGACGCACTCTATTATGGAACCGCATTTATTGATGGTGAAGCTTCGATCATGGGACCTACAGATGAATTGGTGATAGAAGTGAATGCAGCTACCGAGAGAGGTACAGTTTTTAAAATTCCTCTAAGCGATACTGAATCTGTGGGAGATAATTCTTTTATAAGATTTTTAAGTCCGGAAGAAAAAGCAGCACGTCTTGCTGGAGAAGAAATTGAAATTCCCGAAGTTAAAGGTCTCGAACTGGTTTTTGATCTTGATATTACCAATGATGCTGAAGTTGAAGTTGTCGTAGACCAGACCAGCGGAAGTACATTGCGTGGCAGAGGTTCCGGGAACTTACTATTGGAGATAAATACCAATGGAAAATTTAACATGTGGGGAGATTTCATTGTTTATGAAGGAGTCTATAACTTTAAATACGCCGGACTCGTTCAAAAGGTATTCACTGTAGAATCTGGCGGAAGTATTAACTGGGATGGAGATCCTATGGATGCCCAACTGGATGTAAGTGCCGTGTACTCATTGAACGCGAATCCTGCCGTTTTACTGGAAAACCCATCGGTCAATCGAAAGATTCCTGTTGATGTAGTTATTAATTTACAGGGAGAAATTGCACAGCCAGAAATTGGTTTCGCGATAGACTTTCCAAGTGCTAGTTCAACCGTTAAATCTGAATTACAGTATCGAATAGATGATAGGGCTACTACCGAGTTACAGGCATTGTTTCTGGTTACTCAGGGAACATTTTACAGTGAGTTTGGATTACGTGGCGCTGCAATTTATGGGACACTTGCCGAAAGAGCTTCCAGTATCGTAAACGATATTTTTGCTGATGATGATGGTAAATTCCAGGTAGGCGTCAATTATGTACAGGGCGACCGGACTCCAGATCAGCAAACCGTGGATAGGTTTGGTTTGACATTGTCCACCCAGATTTCAGATCGTGTATTAATAAATGGTCAGGTGGGTGTTCCCATTGGAGGGGTAACCGAATCTGTGATTATCGGAGATCTGGAAATTGATTTTCTCCTGAATGCTGATGGTACCTTAAGAGCTTCGGTATTTAACCGTGAAAATAACATTCAGTTTATTGGTGAGGAGATAGGGTTTACACAGGGAGTCGGCCTATCTTACAACGTGGACTTTGATACCTTTAAAGAGTTGATCAGGAAGATCGCAAGCACTACTATTGAAGGTTTTGACGATTCAGAAGAAGAAAAGGATCCTGCGACCCCGTCACCTGCACCAGATTTCATGAATTTCAAGTCTGAAGAAGAAAATGAATAATGCACAAACTTCAGAAATAAATAAAATCTGGGAGTTTATTTGATTGGCTTCTTAAAATTTAGTTTGTAGTTTTAATCTATTAAGAAAATTACCAATGAGTAAGAAATTGAAAAAGATTGGGGTGATGACTTCCGGTGGTGATTCACCGGGAATGAATGCTGCGATTAGAGCGGTTGTAAGAACCTGCGCATATTACCATGTAGATTGTGTTGGATACTATCGTGGTTTCCAGGGAATGATCACAGGAGAAAGCATTCCATTAACTGCACGTAGCGTGCGAAATACAATCAACCAGGGTGGAACGATATTACAGTCGGCTAGATCCAAGGAATTTATGACCAAGGAGGGTCGGGCTAAAGCTGCTGCCAATCTTAAAAAAGAAGGTGTAGACGCTATGATCCTTATTGGAGGTGATGGAACATTTACCGGAGGTCAGGTATTTAGTCAGGAGCATAATTTTCCAGTTATTGGCGTGCCGGGAACAATTGATAATGACATTTTTGGAACTCATTATACCATAGGTTACGATACGGCATTGAATACGGTTATCGAAGCTATTGATAAGATCCGTGATACGGCGAGTTCTCATAACCGATTATTCTTTGTAGAAGTAATGGGTCGGGATGCAGGTTTTATAGCTCTGAATACCGGTATTGGCGCTGGTGCTGAAGAGATTTTAATTCCTGAAGAAGATCTAGGTCTGGATCGACTATTGGATTCGCTAGAACGTAGCCGAAGAGCTGGAAAAACTTCCAGTATCGTAGTGGTTTCTGAAGGTGATAAAATTGGAAAGAATGTTTTCGAACTCGCAGAATATGTGAAAGAGAACCTTCCTTTTTATGATGCTCGGGTAACCGTTCTAGGACATATTCAAAGAGGAGGAAGACCATCCTGTTTTGACAGGGTTCTGGCAAGCAGACTTAGTGTAAAAGCTGTTGAACTACTCTTAGATGGAAAGCGTAACCTGATGGTGGGAATGATGAATAATGAAATTGAAAGCTGTAGCCTGGACCAGGCATTAAAAGGGAAGCATAATATTAATAAAGATCTTTTACGTATTTCTGAAATACTCTCAACTTAATGAAAACAATAGCAATCATTGCCCATGACGGGAAGAAACCTGAAATGGTTCAGTTTCTGAATCAGTTTAATGAAGTTCTGAATTCGAAGGAAATTAAGATCATTGCCACTGGAACTACTGGTGCTAAAACCGAAGCTGCTGGTTATAAGGTAGAAAAATTACTCTCTGGTCCTTTGGGTGGAGATGCTCAAATCGCTGCCAGAATTGCTGAAAAGCAGGTTGATATGGTCATCTTCTTCAGAGATCCATTGGATAAGCACCCTCACGAACCAGATATTTTTATGCTAATGCGATTATGCGACGTCCACAATGTTCCCTTAGCAACAAATCCTGCAACTGCCAGACTTTTAATTAGAGGTCTGTAGTTAGAATTTAACCGCGATCGCACTAATTTCAACATTTACAAACTTTGGAAGATTAGCAACTTCCACAGTTTCTCTTGCCGGAGCATTTTCTGAAGCGAAATATTTCGCATAGACTTCGTTGATCTTTCCGAAGTTGTTCATGTCACTTATAAAAATTGAAGTTTTGACTACATGGTCAAGGGTCAATCCGGCTTCAGTCAAAATAGCCTTCAAATTTTCCAGTACCAGTGTTGTTTCAGCTTCAAGATCTTCAGTTTTTAGATCACCGGTGGCTGGATCTATCGCGATCTGTCCGCTGATATATAATGTGTCTCCAGCAAAAATTGCCTGGTTGTAAGGTCCTATGGGTGCCGGGGCATTGTTGATCTTAATGATCTTTTTCATAACTGAATTTTTTATAATGTTCTATCGCGATCCCGTCGCTTTTCATATTTAATATCACTCAATACGCTTGCCTTGATCCTGATTAGGAAGTTCCATGACTTTCTAGGGCCAAAAGGAACCCAGCTAAAACTCATCAGCCAGCTATCAAGATCACGTTGAAAACGTAATTGAGTAGGAGTAACCCCGCTATTCACAAGGTCATATCCTGTACTCGCTCCAATTTTCCATTTTGGCGCGATCTCTATGTTTCCATTAAACATTAATGAATGTGCAGATACGGTATTCTGTCGGGCAGAATTCGTATAATTCATAGCATAAGCTACACGAACATCCCATGGGATATTATAATTGTACCATCCATTTTCATTCTCCTCCTCATCACCTTCGAAAGGATCTTCATCGAAAAGACGGCCATCTTCGCCCATTCCTGTTCCGAAGAGATCATCAGGACGTCCACCATTTCTATAGGTTTCATTATCCATATCATCGGTTTCTTCCTCTTCAACACCTTCAAAATCCTTGTTGGAAAAAGAATAGCCAAAGTTCACGGTTCCCGCAGTAAGTCGAAATAAACTTCCGCCGTTCTCTATATTCAGCTTGTCAATCCTGCGATTATTATTATCCAGGGCGTATATATCCAAATTCCCTCCAAAGTTAATATCCAGCTTATTTTTGATCACCGGAATGGACCCACGAAGTGAAATGGGGGACAAGCGCAAAGAATCTCCCGCAAGGTTATAACTTGTTCCTATACTGAAGTTATTTAGTAAAGTGATCTTTTCCGGTTCTATTGCAGTACTATCTCTAGACCTAACCTTGGCCTCTATGGTATTACTTAAGCTGAAGCCCAGTGAACTGGAAAAATTTCTTCCCGGTGCACCATATAAAGTTCCGTCAAACCTTGAGTAATCAACAATCTCTTCAATGATCTCTCCATTTTCATCTTCAGATTCCTGGATAAACTGATCATAAAACCGGTCAAAACCGGGATTGATATTATAACTCACTGAAGGTCTCATGACATGGCGAATCGCCTGTATTTTTTTGTCCTTTCCGAAGGTTTTTCTCCCATATAGCGTAGTTCCAAGGCTAGTATTGAAGTTGTAAGTACGATAGGAGTCAAAACCTTTAATTGTGTCTATCACTACATCATCCAATACTGGATCGTAGGACCTTTCAAAAGTTCTGGAAACCCAGGTTTCTTCATAGCTGGTACCTGTGGAAACACTAAGATATTTGAAAAGTTTAAAGTTCGTGTTTAGCGGAATGCTATGCTGTGCGCCCAGTCTTGCATCATCAAACATCGCCGGAGTAAGAAAAAGTGAATCGGCAGTATTGATCTGGTTCTCTGCCCGTAAATTATACTGAAGGTTAATATTTTCAATAAAACCTTTTTTACTGCCCGAAGCTGGAGCTAAAGGATAGATACGAGACATACTCAATTGTAAAGTAGGTAAACTAAGATTCACCGAATTAGTTCTGGTGTTTTGGGAGTGACGTGCGGCCAGACTCAAATTCACCTGAGGTTCACCGGGAAAGGTCTTACTATATGAAACCGAAGAGTTTAGTTCGTTATTCAGGTAATTTCCTGTGTTGGCCTGGTTGATGGATTCGGCATAATACTCGCTGCTACCTAAGTTTACAGAAGCTGAAAACCTGGAATTAGGACTGGCTTTTGGATCCTGACTATGAGACCACTGGATGTTATAGCTGGATCTTTCGGCAAAGTCGGGAAAACCTCTTTCGCTCGTGAATAACTTTTCAAACCTTACTCTCGCATTTCCACGATACTTATACCTGTTAGCGTAATTGGATGAAAATTCCAGAGTGTAAGAGCCGTTCGTGTAGTAACTACCTAAAGCCAGTAAATCCACATAATCACTAATAGCAAAATAATAACCACCATTCTGAAGATTATAACCATACTGGGAATCTCCAAACGACGGAATTATAAAACCTGAAGTTTCTTCATCTGTTAAAGGGAAATACCCAAATGGAAGTCCTAGAGGAGTAGGAACGTCTGCAATATACATATTCACGAGCCCGGTCACGATCTTTTTCTCAGGTACGAACTTGATCTTCCTCGCATAGAAGAAATACTCCGGGTTATCTACATCCTGAGAAGTGGTAAACCGAACATTCTTCATAAAGTAAACCGAATCATTTTCCCGTTTGGTCACCATACCTTTTACATTAAAGTCGGCTTCCTGGGTTCGGGAATTATAAACCAAAGCTCTTTCAGTATCAAAATTGAAACGGAGTGAATCTGGCTCTACCTTTCTATTGGCCTGGGTGAAAATAGGTTTTTGAATATATTCTCCAAGAGAATCCTCAATTCCGTAGGCGAAAAACTCATTCTTATTATTATCGATAACGATGAGTCCGGCTTCTATGGTCATATCACCATAGACGATCTTTGCTTCGTTGTACAGGTAGATCTTATTCTCTTTTGGGCTTAAGCGCATATAGTCCTTGGCGCTATAATCCACAACATCGGTAATAAACTGGGGTTTTTTGATAGAATCCTGCTTAACGGTATCGGTAACCTGCAGGTTCTGAGCAATCTCTTCCGGAGTAACCGTGGGAGCTATACTATCTTTCTGACTTTCAACAGGGATCGAATTATTTCCAATCTCCTGAGCATGCAAAAGTGAGGTCATAAATAGCGTGAAAACTAAGCAAAAAAGTGTATTGGGGATATTTGTTTGCAATGCTTTAAGTGCTATTTTTGTACGGATTGGCGTGCTTTTTGCAAATCCAAAATTACATATATTTTTTTAGCTGAGTTTTGAGACTGCAGGAAAAATAGTAATAAAATATTCACCCCACACAAGCGTTAGCTTTCTATGAGAACGAACTTACTTAATCTTTTCGTATTCACAAGCCTTTTCTTTATTACATCAACGGCAACTTTTTCTGCTGAAATCCCTCCAAATTTGGATGAATTCGTAGTGGTTCTGGATGCAGGTCACGGCGGAAAAGATCCCGGTAATATGGGTAATGGTTATAAGGAAAAAGATATAGCGCTAAGCATCATCTTGAAGATTGGTGCCGAGCTTGAAAAATATAAGAATATAAAGGTAGTGTATACCAGAAAGTCTGATGTGTTCGTAGAACTTTTCGAGAGAGGTAGAATAGCCAATGAGGCGGATGCAGACCTTTTTGTATCTGTACATTGTAATTCTCA
This sequence comes from Christiangramia sp. LLG6405-1, assembly GCF_045055805.1. Classification (GTDB taxonomy): domain Bacteria; phylum Bacteroidota; class Bacteroidia; order Flavobacteriales; family Flavobacteriaceae; genus Christiangramia. The sequence goes on from NZ_CP159330.1 coordinate 2,481,760, forward strand.
TAATTCCCAGGCATCAGGAACCGAGACTTTCGTGCTTGGACTTAACAGGAATGAGACCAATTTTGAAGTGGCGAAAAAAGAAAACTCGGTGATCTACCTCGAGGATAACTATGAAGTTACTTATGCCGGGTATGATCCTAATTCTCCTGAATCTACCATTGGACTCACCATAATGCAGGAAGAATATCTAGATCAAAGTATCCTGCTTGCAGATCTTGTTCAGAAACAATTTACCAATACCTTAAAGAGAAAGAATAGAGGAGTTAAGCAAATGGGACTAATTGTGCTGCATCAAACCTACATGCCGAGCGTACTTGTAGAAACTGGTTTCCTTACAAATAACCAGGAGGGACCTTATCTTAATAGTTCTCGAGGTAAGGATGATATGGCCCGGGCAATTTCCAATGCAATTCTTAATTATAGTAAAACCATTAATTTAAATACCCTGGAGCAAGTATCTGAAAATCAATCCAATGAAACTGTAGATAAGGGGGTTTTACTAGAATCCCAGGTTTTTAAAGATGTACTGTTTAGAGTGCAGCTGGCGGCCGGCTCAAAAAAGCTGGATACTAAGCCTTACAACTTTAAAGGTATTAAGGATGTAAGCAGGGAGAAAGAAGGTAAGCTTTATAAGTATTATTATGGAGCAACTTCAGATTATCTCAAGATCCAGAGAATGCACAATGAGGCGGTAAAAAGTGGATACACAGATAGTTATATCGTAGCCTTTAAGAATGAGCAAAAAATAACGCTTAACGATGCGTTAAAATCAAAGCTAAAATAGAAGAGCTTTTCTATTTTTATTTCTAAATTTGTGCGTATTCACTTAAAAAATTGCTTTTGAAATATTCCAGAGAGGTAAAAACTGCCGTTCTAGCTATCGTAGCGATAGTTATTTTATTGTTTGGTTATAGTTTTCTCAAGGGAGAAAATCTCCTCGCCCAGAATCGAATTTTCTATGCTGAATATGATGATGTAGAAGGACTCTCACCATCTTCTGAAGTTACTATCAACGGTCTTAAAGTTGGTCAGGTAAGTAGCATAGAGTTTAAAGATAATTCAGGTAGACTTGTTGTTAGTTTTACTGTAAAAAATGATTTCAAGTTCTCTAAGAATAGTAAGGTGAATATTTATGGTGGAAGCATCATAGGTGGAAAGTCTTTAGCTATTGTTCCAAATTATGATCAGAAATCTGAATGGGCTCAGTCCGGAGATACACTTGAGGGTGATAAAGAAGAAGGGATCATGGAGCTTGTGAATGATAAACTGACTCCATTACAGAATAAACTGGAGAACACGATCACAAGTGCAGATTCGATGTTGACGGCCATCACAGAAATTTTAGATGACTCTACCAGGAACAATATTCGCGGTACTTTTAGAAATCTTGATGCTACCGTATCCTCATTCAGAGTAACCGCAGATGAGCTTCAGGGTATAGTAAAGGGGAATAGTTCTAAGATCGATCGAACGTTTACGAATCTTGATGAGATGTCTACGAACTTTAATAAGTTTTCAGATACACTATCCACGATGAATATTGGCAAGATCACTTCAGATCTTGAGAAGGTAATTGCAGATTTTGAAGGAATCTCGAATAAATTGAACAGCAAGGAAGGTACCGCAGGGAAATTGATCAATGATGATGCTGTGTATAATAACCTGGATCAGGCAACCAAACAGCTAGAACAACTCCTACAGGATATCAAACTTAATCCAAAGCGCTACGTTCATTTCTCAGTTTTCGGTAAGAAAGGTGGAGAATATGAAGAACCGAAAGATTCCTTAAAATAAATCTATCATGCAAATTGTTTCGCAAATACTATTTGTGATCGCTCTTTTAGTGGGCGTTGGCTTTTTCGCCAGAAATATTAAAAGACTTATTCGTAATATCAAATTAGGTCGGGAAATCGATCGAACAGATAATGGTGGAGAAAGATTTGCCAAGATGGCTAGGATAGCTTTAGGGCAGAGTAAAATGGTGAAAAGACCAGTTTCCGGGTTTCTGCATATTATCGTTTACGTTGGCTTTATTATTATTAATATAGAAGTTCTCGAAATCGTTATCGATGGAATATTAGGTACACACAGAATCTTTTCTTTTCTAGGTGGTACTTATGATGTCCTTATCGCGAGTTTCGAAATCTTAGCTTTCCTGGTATTCGTTGGAGTAGTGATCTTCTGGATACGTAGAAATGCACTTAATATATACCGTTTCCTAGGTCGTGAATTGAAAGGCTGGCCTAAGAATGATGCGAATTATATCCTGTATTTCGAAATGGTGCTAATGGCATTATTTCTTATCATGAATGCTACAGATTATCAACTGCAAATGAATGGAGCAGATCATTATGCTTCAGAAGCAGGTATTATGGGGAGCTTTCCAATAAGTCAGTTTTTGCTTCCTATTTTCGACGGAATGAGCAATGCGACTCTTATTATTATTGAAAGAGCTGCCTGGTGGTTACATATTCTTGGAATTCTTTTCTTTCTGAATTATTTATACTACTCAAAACATTTACATATTCTACTGGCGTTTCCTAACGTATATTTTTCAAAACTGAGTCTTCAGGGGAAAATGGATAATCTGGAGGCAGTTCGGAAGGAAGTAGCATTAATGATGGATCCAAATGCCGATCCATTTGCAGCTCCTGCGGAAGGGGAAGATGAAGGCGAGCCAGAAAAATTTGGAGCTTCAGATGTTTTTGATCTCAACCAGGTTCAACTGCTGAATTCCTATACCTGTACAGAATGTGGAAGGTGTACCTCTGAATGTCCTGCGAATCAAACCGGGAAAAAACTTTCTCCTAGAAAGATCATGATGGACACTCGTGATAGACTCGAGGAAGTAGGGGAGAATGTTACTAAGAACGGAAAGTTTGAAGATGACGGTAAGCAATTACTTGATGACTATATCCTTAGAGAAGAACTATGGGCGTGTACTACTTGTAATGCATGTGTAGAGGCCTGTCCAGTGGGAATCGATCCACTATCTATTATTCTGGATATGAGAAGATACCTGGTGATGGAGCAAAGTGCCGCTCCTAATGAGTTATCCATAGCGATGACAAATATTGAAAACAATGGTGCACCATGGCCTTACAACCAGATGGACCGTTTGAACTGGGCCAAAGAAAATTAATACAATAGAATTTTATAAAGATCGATAATATGGCAGAAGCACTCAAAGTACCTACAATGGCAGAATATATGGCTGAAGGCAAAAAGCCTGAAGTTTTGTTCTGGGTTGGTTGTTCGGGAAGTTTCGATGATCGTGCTAAAAAAATCACCAAGGCATTTGTAAAACTTTTGCATAAAGCTGGAGTTGACTTTGCTGTTCTGGGAACCGAGGAAAGCTGTACCGGGGATCCTGCAAAAAGAGCCGGAAACGAATTTCTTTTTCAAATGCAGGCTGCTACAAATATTGAAGTGTTGAATGGATATGAGATCAAAAAGGTGGTTACTGCCTGTCCTCACTGTTTTAATACTATTAAAAACGAATACCCTGCACTTGGCGGAAATTACGAGGTAATGCACCACACTCAGTTTTTAAAAGATCTTTTGAATGAAGGTCGCTTAAAAGTTGAAGGTGGAAAATTCAAAGGAAAGAGAATTACTTTCCATGATCCATGTTATTTAGGTCGCGCAAACAATGAATATGAAGCTCCTCGTGATCTTCTGCGGAAGCTTGAAGTTGAGCTTGTGGAAATGCGTAAGTGTAAGAAGAATGGCTTGTGCTGTGGAGCCGGAGGAGGACAAATGTTTAAGGAACCTGAACCAGGAAACAAGGATGTAAACATCGAACGTACTGAGCAGGCTATGGAAGTGAAACCTGAAATAATTGCTGCCGGTTGTCCTTTTTGCAACACCATGATGACAGATGGGGTTAAGAATAAAGAAAAGGAAGATAGTATCGAAGTAATGGATGTTGCTGAAATGATCGCCAGCGCAGACGAACTTTAAATTCTAAAAGTTAAAAGACCAGTCTCTATTTGACTCCAAGGCTAAATCAATTAGATTTGTGTGAATACAAATTTAGCCTATGTTAGTACCATTTGATAGCCTTTCAGAAGATTCAAGAGTTTGGATTTATCAGGCAAATAGATCTTTTACAGAAGAGGAATTACAGGAGATCTCATCAAGATTAGACCAGTTCATTGAAAGATGGACAGCACATGGAGGAGATCTTAAGGCTTCCTACGATATCAAGTACAAAAGATTTATTACGATTGGCCTGGATCAGAAATTGAACGCTGCAACAGGTTGTTCCATAGATTCTTCCGTGCAATTCATTCAGCAACTGGAGAAAGACTATAACGTTGATCTTCTCGATAAAATGAATGTTTCCTATAAACAGGGAGAATTTGTTGCTTATAAAACACTTACCGATTTTAGAAAAATGGCAAAGGATAAAGCGGTGTCCATGAATACGATCGTATTCAATAATCTCGTTAATACCAAAGCCGAATATCTTACAGAATGGGAAGTACCTGCTTCTGAGAGCTGGCATAAACGCTTCATGAAATAATGATATTGAGAACCCTGTCCCTCAAATTACCACTTTTACTTTTTTTATTTTTCAGTCTTGGTGCATTCTCCCAGGTGAAAAATCCATTGTTTACCAAAGATCACGCTGCTCAAAAGCAATGGGTGGATAATACGTACGACTCCATGAATCTTAAGGAAAGAGTGGGGCAGCTATTCATGGCGAGTATCTGGTCTAAAAATGATAACGAAGCCGATACTATTCGTAAGCTTATTGCTGAAAATCATATTGGAGGTCTTATTTTTTCCAAAGGAGGTCCGGTGAAACAGGCTCAGTTGACCAATGAGTTTCAGAAGATGTCTAAAGTTCCTTTGCTAATTGGAATGGATGCTGAATGGGGACTTGCTATGCGACTTGACAGCACATTTGCCTTGCCATGGAATATGACTCTTGGCGCCATACAGGATAATCAACTGGTAGAGGAAGCTGGCGCAGCTATTTCCAAGCAAACTAAGAGATTGGGTGTGCACTTTAACTTTGCCCCAGTAGTGGATATAAATACCAATCCAGACAATCCAATTATAGGTAACAGGTCTTTTGGGGAAGATAAATTTAATGTCACTGAAAAATCTCTTGCTTTTATGCGAGGAATGCATTGCGAGGGAGCACTTAGCAGCGCAAAACATTTTCCAGGTCATGGCGATACAGATTCAGATTCGCATAAGACGTTACCAACGATTAATTTCTCTGCGGAAAGGATCGAACGCGTAGAACTTTATCCTTATAAAAAACTAATTCCTGAAGGGCTTAGTAGTATCATGGTAGCACATCTTAATGTCCCTGATTTAGAGCCTACAGATGGTAAGCCTGCCTCATTATCCAAGGATATAATTACCGATATACTGAAAAAAGAGCTTGGCTTTAATGGCCTTATTTTCACCGATGCACTTGACATGAAAGGTGTTTCGAGAAATATGGAACCTGGTGAAGTTGATCTTGATGCTTTTCGTGCGGGGAATGATATCCTGCTAATGAGTGAAGATGTTGGCAGAGCTTCTCAAAGTATCATGGATGCTGTGAATGATGGTACTATTAGTGAAAACCGATTGGCACTTTCAGTGAAGAAAATATTATATGCTAAGTATAAGGCTGGTCTACATGATTTTAAACCGATTAGTACAAATTTCCTGATAGAAGAACTATATACTTCTCGTGACGAAGCTTTGCTGGAAGAGCTTTATGAAAATGCTGCAACGCTTATCAAAAACAATAAAGCTGTAGTTCCGGTTAAAGATCTTTCAGATGAAAAGATTGCCTATGTGAATTTTGGGGACGATGATGGTAGTGTTTTTCTTCAGCAGCTAAAGAAATATGCAAAAGTAGATTGGGTTCAGGCAGATAAGCTGGCCTCGCTACTTGACAAACTGGAAGACTATGATCGAGTAATCATTGGTTTCCATAAATCGAATAGTAGTCCGTGGGCATCTTACAAATTTTCAAATAACGAATTGGTGTGGCTGCATGAGATTGCCCGTAAAAACAAGACGATCCTTGCACTATTCGCAAGACCTTATGCACTACTTGATGTAAAAAGCTTTACGAATATAGAAGGAATCCTAATTGGTTACCAGAATCATCCACTCGCTCAGAAAAAGGTAGGTCAGATAATTTTTGGAGCAGCCCAGGCGAAAGGTCGTCTTCCGGTTAGCATCCAGAATGAATTTCCAGCAGGAACCGGTTTTAATACTAAGGATGTTGATCGCTTAGCTTATGGAACTCCGGAAAGCGTTGGAATGAATTCCTATAAACTTCAGAAGATCGATAGTATTATTAATTATGCTATTTCAGAAAAAATGACCCCGGGAGCACAGATACTTATTGCCCGCCAGGGTAAAGTGATTTATCAGAAGAATTTTGGCCATCAGACTTATGAAGAAGAGCTACCTGTGACCGATACTACGGTTTATGATCTGGCATCTCTTACCAAGATTCTGGCTACTTTGCCGCTGGTCATGGAGTTAGACGAGAAAGAAGTTCTTGATTTTGATACTACGCTTGGTGAATTACTTCCTTCATTAAAAGGTTCGAATAAATCCAATATCAAGTTGCAGGATATGTTGATGCACTACGCTCGTTTACAAGCCTGGATCCCATTTTATATCTCTACCCTCGATCCTGAAACCAAAGGACTTTCTACCGATTATTATAATGCACTACCATCTGAAACTTACAATACACAGGTTGCAGATAATATGTTTATAAGAAAGGATATCGGGGACACCATAATGAATACGATCAGGCTTAGCGACCTTGAGACAACGAGGTCATATAAATACAGTGATCTGCCATACTATTTGCTAAAGTATTACCTGGAGAGCTATTATGAGACTTCACTGCAGAACATTACACAGGAGCATTTTTACAAATCCCTTGGTGCAAACTATACCGGGTACTTACCTAAAACAAGGTTTGATAGCCTCCAAATTGCTCCTACAGAAAATGATCAATTATGGAGAGGGCAGGTTGTTCGTGGATATGTTCATGACCAGGGTGCTGCGATGCAAGGAGGAATTGGAGGTCATGCAGGTTTATTCAGTACTGCAAATGACGTCGCCAAGTTGATGCAGACCTATCTAAATGGCGGTTCTTATGGTGGGAAAAAATACTTGCGCGAAGAAACCATTGAGAAATATAATACCTGCTATTATTGTGAGCAGAATGTAAGAAGAGGTGTAGGTTTCGACAAACCACAGCTTGGAACCTCAGGACCAACCTGTAACTGTGTGTCTATGAATAGTTTTGGACATAGTGGGTTTACAGGGACATTCGCCTGGGCAGATCCTGAAGAAGAGATAGTTTATGTATTTTTATCAAACAGAACTTATCCTGATTCAACGAACAGGAAACTCATCAGGGAAGATATCCGGTCTGAGATCCAGAAAGTGATATACGAATCTATAGATTTCTAATTAATGAAAATTGCAATTGTTTGTTATCCAACTTTTGGTGGTAGCGGAGTAGTAGCCACCGAGTTGGGCCTGGCGCTTTCCAGACGTGGTCATGAGGTACATTTCGTGACCTATAAGCAACCTGTTAGACTGGAAACAATTTCCAGTCATATCAGGTTTCATGAAGTGAACGTACCAGAGTATCCTCTATTTCATTACCAACCCTATGAGCTTGCTTTAAGCAGCAAACTTGTAAATGTTATAAAGAATTACGGTATAGAACTTCTGCATGTTCATTATGCGATACCTCATGCTTATGCTGGTTATATGGCTAAAAAGATGCTCGCGGAAGAAGGAATCGAAATTCCAATGGTGACTACTTTGCATGGAACAGATATAACCCTGGTTGGAAATCATCCATTTTATAAGCCTGCTGTTACCTTTAGTATCAATAAAAGTGATTATGTTACTTCGGTTTCAGAAAGCTTAAAAGAGGATACCCTAAGACATTTTGACGTAAAAACAGAAATTGAAGTTATTCCTAACTTTATTGATGTATCTAAATTTCAGAAGAAAACATTTACAGATTGCCAGAGAGAACTAATGGCTCAATCTGACGAAAAAATTATTACACACGTAAGTAATTTTCGAAAAGTAAAGCGGGTTGATGATGTCGTGAAGATCTTCTTTGAAATTCAGAAATCTGTAAGTGCCCGTTTAATGATGGTAGGTGAAGGTCCGGAAAGAGAAACAGCGGAAAAACTGGTTCGCGATCTGGGAATTACAGACAAGGTCCTTTTCTTAGGGCAAAGCAATGAAATCGATAAGATCCTGTGTTTTTCAGATCTGTTCCTTTTGCCTTCTGAAACTGAAAGTTTCGGTCTGGCTGCACTTGAAGCAATGGTTCACTCTGTCCCTGTAATATCTTCGAATACAGGAGGTTTACCGGAAGTCAATAAAGATAATGTCTCAGGTTATCTACATGACGTAGGTGATGTATCTGCAATGGCAAACAGTGCTATTTCAATTCTGAAAACAGAAGAAGTATTAAGAAAATTCAAAAGGCAGGCTGGAGAAACTGCAAGGGACTTCGACATTAATATGATCGTTCCAAAGTATGAGGAACTTTATAATAAAGCTATGAGTAAAGCATAAAAAAAGGAGCCGATTGGCTCCTTTTTTTGTTGTTATCTTCTCTTCAATTAGAATTGATATCTAATACCTAAAGCGACATCTGGAGTAAATTCATTGTGATCATCATAGTCTGAAAATCCAATTTCCGGTCTGAAATCTAATGATAACAATAGTGGGAAATCAAAATTATATTCGATCCCTACATTACCAGCTAGTAATGCAAAAACACCATCATTACGATCTATATCACCTCTACGGTTGTCATCGTAATTACCAAGTCCCGCACCAGCACCTACATACCAGTTAAAACCTCCTTCAATGTTCCATACCCATTGGTACAATCCAACAAGTTTGATAGCATCGTAATTACTATCATTTCTCCATCCAAGATCGAACTCTAACCTATTGTTCTCACTTGTTGCTCTCTGATATGAAACCTCGGCACCAAAGCCACCACCATCACCCACTCTTAAACCAAGTGCGTTTTTAGAGATTTGCTGTGCGCTTGCCTCATTCAGAAAAACAGCTCCAAAAATAAAAGCTGCAAAAAGAACTACTTTTTTCATGTTTGATTGTTTTAAATTCATCGCAGCAAATTTATGCCGTTTACCAATATGAGAACGTTCAGGCTAGTAAATGTATTGTTAATATTAATTAAGATTCTGTTAAGTCGGTAAACTGAAACTTCCTAAATTTGAGTATGAAATTGAAGGATTCCCTGCAGCAGCTTGCGAAAGAATTAGAAGGAGAGCTATATTACAATGATCTCTGGAAAACCATATACGCAACAGATGCTTCTGTTTATCGAGAAATGCCACTAGCCGTAAGCATACCTAAGTCAAAGCAAGATCTTATTAGACTAATAAGATTCGCCAGGGAAAATAAAATTACTTTGATCCCTAGAACTGCCGGAACATCATTGGCTGGACAATGTACTGGTGATGGTATCATTGTGGATGTCTCGCGTCATTTTACCGATATAATAAATATAGCTCCGGATAGTAATACGGTTACCGTACAGCCTGGGGTAATTCGGGATGATCTCAACCGTAAACTTCATAAGCATGGTCTTTTCTTTGGACCTAATACTTCGACTTCGAATCGATGTATGATAGGAGGAATGGTAGGTAATAATTCCAGTGGAACTACTTCAATTCGGTATGGTACAACCCGGGATAGGATCAAATCTATCAGAGCACTGTTGAGTGATGGAAGTGAAGTTGAGTTTAGAGATCTTACAAAAACTGAATTTCAGAAGAAATTAGAGATCAAAGGTCTGGAGGGAGATATCTATCGTAAAATTCAGCAAATACTTAATTCAGAAGAAAACAGGGAAGCGATCATTAGCAATTTTCCTCCAATGGAGTTGCATAGACGAAACACTGGCTATGCGCTGGATGAGTTGTTGCATACTGAAGTATTCGAGGGTGCTGATAGAAAATTGAATATTTGCGACCTCATTGCTGGTAGTGAAGGAACTCTGGCTTTTATTACTGAAATCACCTTAAAGCTTGATATTCTGCCTCCTTCAGAAAAGGCTATGATCGCAGTGCATTTTCGTTCTATAGATGCCTGTATGCAAGCGGTAGTTCCGGCTATGAAGCATTCGCTTTTTACCTGTGAGATGATGGATAAGATCATTCTCGACTGCACCAGTGATAATTTGAAATATCGTGAGAATAGATTTTTTATAGAAGATGATCCTGAGGCGATCCTGATGCTTGAATTACGCGCAGAAACACAGGAAGTACTTGAGCAAAATTTGGAGGCTTTGATGAATACACTTAAAAGTTCCAATCTTGGTTATGCTTTCCCCGTTCTTTATGGTGATCAAATTGACCTCGCTCTGGATCTTCGGAAAGCCGGATTGGGATTACTGGGTAATATGAAGGGCGACCGTAAAGCTGTTGCATGTATTGAAGATACAGCTGTGGCCATCCCGGTACTGGCAGATTATATTGCGGAGTTTACACAGATCATGAAAAAATATGATCAGCGAGCCGTTTATTATGCTCATGCTGGTGCCGGAGAGATTCACTTACGTCCTATTCTGAATCTGAAAAAATCTGAAGATGTTGGTTTATTCCGAAGTATTACGCTGGATGTAGCGAACCTGGTAAAAAAATACAATGGTTCTCTTAGTGGGGAGCATGGCGATGGAAGGTTAAGGGCCGAATTTATTGAGCTTATGTATGGTGAAAAAGTGTATTCACTACTGAAGGATATAAAGTTTGCTTTTGATCCAGATAATATTTTTAACAAAGGAAAGATCGTAGATGCACCTGCCATGGATACTTCTCTTAGGTATGTTCCTGATCGCAAAGAACCCGAGATCGAAACCATCATGGACTTTTCTGATGCTGAAGGTGTCCTTAAGCTAGCTGAAAAATGTAACGGAAGTGGTGATTGCCGAAAGTCGGTAGAAGCGGGAGGAACCATGTGTCCAAGTTACAGAGCTACCAGAGATGAAAAAGATACCACCAGGGCTCGTGCAAATGCTTTGAGGGAGTTTCTTACAAATTCAGATAAAGAGAACAGGTTTGATCATCCAGAACTAAAGGAAGTGCTGGATCTGTGTATTAGCTGTAAAGGATGTAAAAGTGAATGTCCGTCCAATGTGGATATGGCTGCTCTTAAAGCTGAATTTCAATTTCAGTATTACAAATCGAACAAACCTAGTTTAAGGGATCGAACTTTTGCGGGGATCACGAAGCAAAACGCTATGGCATCTAAAGTTCCTGGTTTATCACGATTTGTAATGCAAAATAAATTTACTTCCAGAATAGCAAAAGAAATACTTGGGGTAGCGGTAGAAAGAGAACTTCCAGCAGTTGGAAAGACTACGCTTAAAAAATACTACCTGGCTAATAAAGAGACGCTCAAAGTTCAGAATCCTGTTAGGACGGTTTACCTTTTTAATGATGAATTCACTAATTATCTCGATGTAGAGGTTGGTATAGATGCGCTCAAACTATTAAGTAGGTTAGGCTATCAGGTGAAAATGATCGACCATCCAGAAAGCGGAAGGAGTTACCTTTCCAAAGGATTCCTGGGTGAAGCGAAGAAACTGGCCAATGAGAATATACAAATCTTTAGTTCTATTATTAAGAACGAAACTCCATTGCTAGGAGTAGAACCTTCGGCAATCTTAAGTTTTAGAGATGAATACTTAAGACTGGCAGATAATAAAAAGTCAGCTGAGAAACTTGCTAAGAATTGTTTTATAATTGAAGAATTTCTGAAACAAGAGCTTGCAGCTGGTAATATCTGTAAAGAGCAGTTTACGGCGGAGGTAGCAAACATTAAAATTCATGGACACTGTCATCAAAAAGCGCTATCTAATACCTCACGAACTTTCGATATTCTTAATATTCCTGAAAACTATAAAGTAACTATCATCCCTTCAGGTTGTTGCGGCATGGCAGGTTCTTTCGGCTATGAAAAGGAACATTATGAGATTAGTATGCAAATAGGGGAAAACTCCTTATTTCCAGCCATTAGGAAAAGTAAGGAAGGCACGATTATCTCTGCCAATGGTACAAGCTGCAGACATCAAATTAAGGATGGTACTGGCAGGATAGCACAACACCCGGTAAGTATTTTATATAATGCACTTGCTTAAAGACGCAAAGTTTTGTTAATGCTATATTAATTGCAATTCTAGGACTTTCAAAACATTAAATTTAGCCCTCTAAATTAAAACTAATAAGAGCTTCGAATACGGTATGTCAATGGATAAAGAAATGCGAATTAAGCAACTCGAAGAAGACTTACAACGGGCCAACGAGAAAATAGATGAATTAGAGACTGCAAATATTAAGTTTGAAGCAAAAACTAATAGATCTCTATCTAATAATATATTTGATTTAAAGGAATCGGTTATAGATAACATTCATCATCCTCTGGTAATCCTTGATGATAAGCTTAAAGTTGTATTTGCAAATAAATACTTTCTTAAGACATTCAAAATATCTTCTGAAGAAGTTCAGGATACTTTAATTTATGAAGTAAAGGCTGCTCAGTGGAATATTCCGCAGCTCAAAACTGTACTGGAAACAATTTTACCTTCAAATAGCAAAATGACAAATTCGAGATGCAGGTAGAAGGCAATGGTGGTACAGAAAAGCACTTGCTTCTAAATGCTAGTGAAATACAGTTATCCGGGACTGATAGTAATTTTATATTACTAAGTATTGAAAATATAACCAAAAGAAAAATAGCTCAGAATAATTTAAAGAAGAGCCAGCAGCAATTCCGTGATCTATTTTATTCTACAACAAGTTTGATAGCGATATTTCATGGACCAGATCATGTGGTAGATATGGCCAACGATGCTATTGTTAAAGTATGGGGGAAGGGAAAGGAAGTAATTGGGAAACCTATTGTGGAGATCTTACCAGAGATTGAAGACCAAGGTTTGGTGGATTTATTAAACCGGGTTTATTCTACCGGTGAACCTTTTCATGCCGTTGAAAAACCTATAAGCTTAAATATTGACGGGGTTATAAAAGAAAGATATTTTGATATCCTATATCAACCACAAAGAGATAGTAAAGGTAATATTATTGGCGTGGCAAATATCTCGAGTGATGTAACTAAACAGGCATTACTGAATGAACAAATCAAAAAAAGTGAGACTGATTTTAGACAGCTCGTTAATTTTATGCCTCATAAAATTAGTATAGCTGGACTGGATTCTAAGGTCAAATTTTACAATCAGAGTTGGTTGGATTATGTTGGACTAAACTTGAAGGAATTTTTGGAAAGACCGTGGTTGGATATTATTCATCCCGAAGATAAAGAAAGAGTTTCCAAAGAAGTAGCGCAACATTTGAGTAATGGTGAGTCTTTAGAGACTGAAATTAGGCTTCTGAATAAAAAAGGCGATTACTTGTGGCATCTCTGTCGCAGCAATCCTTTAAAGGATGTAGACGGTAAAATTTACTCATGGCTAACATCCAGTACTGAAATTCAGAAATTAAAAGATGATGAGAAGCGAAAGGAAAGTTTTCTAAAGCTGGTAAGCCATGAACTCAAGACTCCCGTTACTTCCATTAAAGGCTACATACAATTGCTACAATCTATATTGCCTGAGAATGTAGAGACAGATTCTAAGAATATTCCTGTTAAACCATATTTACATAGAATAGAAAGCCAGATCGAAAGACTTATCCGGTTAATATCTGAAATGCTCGATTTAAGTCGAATTGAACAAAATGAACTAATTCTGGAGCTCAGCGATTTTCAATTAAATGAACAGATCGAAACGGTAGTTGAAGATCTTTCTTTTTCATATCGCGAAATGCAAATTGATATTAATCACGTGGACCAAATATCTGTAAATGCTGATCGAGAGAGAATTGGGCAGGTTATAACTAATCTTATTACGAATGCTGTAAAATATTCTCCAGACGCTAAGAAAGTATCCATAAGGATTTTTAAGACTGATGAAAATCAAGCAGCGGTAAGTGTTAAAGATTATGGAATTGGTATTGCTTTGCAGGAACAACAACAAATTTTTAAACGTTTCTACAGAGTCTCTGGAAATAAAGATGAAACTTATGAAGGCTTCGGAATAGGACTGTATCTATCAAATGAGATTATAGAAAAACATCAAGGAAAGATTGTTGTGAAAAGTGAACCTGGTAAAGGTTCAGAATTTACTTTTATATTACCCCTAAAATAATTGAAAAATGGCTAGAATCTTAATCGTAGATGACGATCAAACTATAGGATTAATGCTTAAAGATATACTTGAATTTTCAGATCATAAAGTGACTGTTTCTCAGCAACCTAAGCTTACTAAAGAGAATATCTTGCAGCATGATATAGAACTGATACTTCTGGATAAACTTATATCTGGTGTAGATGGAACAGATGTGTGTGCAGAACTAAAAGCAGACGAAGAAGTCGCTCATGTACCAATCATTATGATGTCTGCATTGCACAATGTAGGTGACCTTTGTAAATCTGTAGGTGCCGTTGAATTTATCCCAAAGCCATTCGATATGGAGACTCTTTTAAACAGAGTGTCTGAAGTTCTTGCGAGGGATAGAAGTGGAGAGTCCACAAGATCCTAGAAGTTCATGGATTAAATAATATAATTCTAAATTAAGCATTAGCCTTTTCCTACATTGGGAATATATAGGATTCCACTTTCAAATATGTTCTTAAAAAATTACATTTGTTCAAAATCGAATAAATGGCAGGAAATTCTATAGGCACACTCTTCAGATTAACTACGTTTGGTGAATCTCATGGTGTCGCTATTGGTGGTGTGATTGATGGATGTCCTGCAGGAGTAAAGGTAGATCTCGATAAGATCCAGCAGGACCTGGATAGAAGACGTCCCGGACAGTCTGCAATCGTGACTCAGCGTAAGGAGCCGGACACTGTAGAATTTCTATCAGGTATTTTCGAAGGTCAGTCAACCGGTACACCCATTGGATTCGTCATCAAAAATGCGAATCAAAAATCCAAAGATTATTCTCATATAAAAGATACTTACAGGCCTTCTCATGCCGACTATACCTACAACGAAAAGTATGGTGTTCGCGATTACCGTGGCGGTGGAAGATCCTCAGCTAGAGAGACGGCATGCAGGGTTGTTGCAGGTAGTATTGCCAAACAGCTTTTAAGTTCCCTTCAATTCAATGCCTATGTTTCTACTGTAGGTCATATAGAAATGGATAAGAAATACCAGGACCTGGACTTTTCAGAAGTTGAAAAAAATCCGGTTCGATGTCCAGACCCTGCCAAGGCAAGGGAAATGGAAACTTATATCAAGGAAATTCGTTCCAGCGGTGATACTGTTGGTGGAATCGTTGATTGTGTCATCCAAAATGTTCCTAAAGGTCTGGGCGAACCTGTTTTTGACAAATTACACGCTGAACTTGGTAAAGCGATGCTATCAATCAACGCTGTAAAAGGCTTTGAATACGGCAGCGGATTTGCTGGAACTACTATGAAAGGTAGTGAACACAATGATCAGTTTAATCAGGATGGTTCTACCAAGACTAATTTGAGTGGCGGTATACAGGGAGGGATAAGCAATGGGATGGATATCTACTTCAGAGTAGCTTTTAAACCAGTTGCAACGCTAATGCAGAAACAACAAACGATCAATTCCAAAGGAGAGCAGGTGGACATGCAGGGAAAAGGAAGACATGATCCATGTGTTGTACCCAGAGCAGTACCCATCGTAGAAGCCATGGCCGCAATCGTTATGGCCGACTATTTTCTTCAGAATAAATCATCAAAAATTTAATAGTAGAACATTAGGTATATGAAAAAACTCGCGTTGCACTGGCAGATACTTTTAGGAATGGCCGCTGGTGTCATTTTTGGACTTATCATGACTAATTTTAGTTGGGGACCAGAATTTACAGGGGATTGGATCAAACCTTTCGGGAATATATTTATTAATGCACTTAAGTTAATTGCAGTGCCTTTGATCCTCGCATCTCTTATCAAGGGGATTTCAGATCTTAAAGATATTTCAAAGTTGTCCAAGATGGGAACCAGAACCATTGCGACCTATGTAATTACAACTGTGATCGCAGTTTCTATAGGATTGCTCATGGTAAACCTTATTGCACCCGGGAAAGCGATTTCTGAAGAAACGCGTAGCGATCTTATTGCCAGTTATAAAGGGGATGCTTCAGTTAGAATAACAGATGCTCAGAAACAGAAGGATGCGGGACCTTTACAGGCCCTGGAAGATCTGGTGCCGAGTAATATATTTGGTGCGGCGAGCGATAACGGGAATATGCTTCAGGTCATTTTTTTCGCTATATTCTTCGGAATCGGACTTATACTTATTCCTGAAAAAACAGCAAAACCTGTTAAAGATTTCTTTGATGGCTTCAATGAAGTCATATTAAAAATGATCGACCTTATAATGCTGACAGCACCTTACGGTGTATTTGCATTACTTGCAGCGCTTGTAGTAGAATCACCAAGCGCAGATCTTTTTGCGGCTCTTGCCATGTATGCACTTACTGTACTGCTAGGTTTGGCTCTTATGATAGGAGTATATATTTTACTGGTATGGATTTTTACGAAAAATACACCTTCATTTTTTCTTAACGGAATCGGACCTGCTCAATTACTTGCATTTTCTACAAGTTCCAGTGCTGCCACGCTTCCTGTTACGATGGAAAGGGTAGAAGAACATATGGGTGTAAATAAAGAGGTTACAAGTTTTGTGCTTCCAATTGGCGCCACGATCAATATGGATGGTACGAGTCTTTACCAGGCGGTCGCTGCGGTATTTATCGCACAGGCATTCGGGATGGATCTAACACTAGGTGCACAATTAGGAATTATCGCAACAGCTACATTGGCATCCATAGGCTCAGCGGCGGTACCGGGAGCAGGCATGGTAATGCTGGTTATTGTGCTTGCCCAGGCTGGAATTCCTGAAGCCGGACTAGCTCTAATATTCGCAGTAGACAGACCATTAGACATGTGTAGAACTACGGTTAATGTAACCGGAGATGCTGCAGTATCTTTAATGGTAGCAAAATCTGTAGATATGATGGGACCTCCTAACGTGAAAGATTGGGATGATGATTACCATCCTGAAAATGAGGAAACCGTTTAATCCAGAAACTTAGATTTTAGTTCGGGAGTAGGGATCATACAATTATCCTTTTTCCCGAACCATTTATATCGATTACTAGCTACGAGATCATAAATACTATCTCTCAAACCCTCAGGTAGAAATAAGAAGTTTTTCAATAAAGAATATCCTCCCTTGAGGTCTCTTGAGATTTCCAGGGCTGCAGTAGATTTTCTATAATAAGCCACACCGGGTTCAATCAGCATAATAGAATCCAGGTCTTCAGGATCAAAACCTCTTTCTTCAATGAGTCGTTTCCCGGTTTCACTTTGTAAGGATGCGAATCTAAACTTATCTTTACGGTCATGTTTTATAATGAACTGCACTGCGTTATTGCAAAGGTTACAAACGCCATCGAACAATATGATCTTATGTTTGGAAGTATTTTCCATAACTATTTCTTTTTAGCAGATTGTACTAGTTCTAATTGAGCCATTCGAACTGAAGTGGTGAAAATACCATAGTTAACAAGAGCTTTGTCTTTTTCTATTTTATCTATCGTTCCAACCGCTTTTCCATCTTCAAGCCGAACACGATCACCAATCTTTAATTTTGCTTTTGGTTTATTGGCTTCCTGCTTTTTTAATTGGGTTTCTTTTTTCTTCTCTTCTTTTTTCTTTTCCCGAATAGGTTCAATTTTCTTTTGAACCTCTTTTTTAAGCTGTTCTTCGTTATTCTTCTTAGCCTTAAGTTTCTTGGCGCTTTCTTTTTTGCGTTTAGAATTCTCTATTTCCACCAACTTTATAAATTCTCCAATAAGCTCTTTTTTCTTCTTATTGCTGAAGTATTTTTCACTTAGATCATTGACCTTCTGCCCAAGATAGATCATTCGCTGATTGGTATCATACAACTCCTGATAGCTCTCAAGTTTCTGCTGAACCCTGGTGTTTGTTTCTTCCAGCTTTTCCTTTTCAGCCGCAGCCTTTTCTTCTTTGGTTTTAAGACTGTCGGTTGTTTTTCTAAGGTTAGAACGCTCCTTCTGAAGGTTCGCAATACTTCGATCAAATCTAATCTTACCACGTTCTACCTTCTTTTTAGACCGATTGATCAGGCTATACGGGATTCCGTTCTTTTGTGCAACTTCAAAAGTAAAGGAACTTCCAGCTTCTCCAACCTGTAACTTATAGATTGGTTCAAGCGTCTGACTATCGAACATCATATTCGCGTTGCTCATTTCTGGCAATTCATTAGCCAGTTTCTTCAGGTTCGCGTAGTGTGTTGTAAGTATTCCGAAGGATCCTTTTTCATAGAAAACCTCCAGGAATGTTTCAGCTAAAGCACCACCAAGTTCAGGATCACTTCCCGTTCCAAATTCATCTATTAGAAACAAAGTTTTGTCATCACATTTCCGCAGAAAGTAATTCATGTTCTTCAGTCGGTAGCTATACGTACTAAGGTGATTTTCTATAGATTGATTATCACCAATATCGGTAAGAACTTTTGAGAACAGGCACATTCTACTATACTCATGAACCGGAATAAGCATTCCGCTCTGGAGCATTACCTGCAAAAGTCCAACAGTTTTAAGAGTGATACTTTTACCACCGGCGTTTGGGCCTGAAATAACCATTATTCGGTTGTCGGCGCCTAGTTCAATACTCTGCGGATATGTCTTTTCGTTCTTTTTCTTATTATTCAGAAGTAATAAAGGATGGTATGCATCTTTCAGAAATAATTCCCGATCCTTAGTGATCTTTGGTAAGATTCCTTCGATCTTATAAGCGTATTTAGCCTTGGCAGCGATTACATCCATTCCACTTAGTAGATCCTGATGTTCTACCAAAACTTCACGATAGGGCCTGGTAAACTCTGTCAGTTCTTTTAAGATGCGCTTGATCTCTTCTTTTTCCTCGTATTCTAAATTGTTAAGTTCTCGAGTGTAACGATGTGTAGCTTCCGGCTGAATATATACAATACTGCCGGTTTTGGAATTCCCCATAATTCCTCCTTTTACCTTACGGCGGTACATGGATTTTACAGCGAGCACCCGCACATTCTCTACAACACTTTCCTTGATCTCGTCAAGATACCCATAACCGTTGTAAGTAGTTAAAGCTGAATTAAAACTTGTATTTATCTGGCCCTTTACAGCATTGATCGATCTACGCAACTGTTGTAAATACGTAGAAGCATCATCTTTCATTTCCCCAAACCTATCAATAACCGAATTGATCTTTTCTACGAGGCTTAGGTCATATTCCAGATGAGAAACAGTCTCAGACAAAGCAGGATAGAGATGCTTGTTTTTTCTGAAGAATTTCAAGTGATTATTCACCGTTTCATTCAGCGAAGAAATCTTTCTGAAACCTCCAATTTCAAGAACCGACTCTTCTATAGCCAATAATCGAAGCTCTGGTTGAATACTATCGAATCCGTGATTCGGGATGGCTTCATCCTGAGTTTTGGATTTAATAAATTCGTTGGTTTGATCGAGTCCAAAAACGGTCTTTTGATAACTCGGGTATGGTTGGATCTTAAGAGCCTTTTCTTTTCCCTGTCCTGTAATGCAAAGTTCGCTAACCTGTGCGCATACTACTGGAAATTCCAAATCATCAAGACTCCTGGAACTAATTTTTATCATATCAATTTTTCCCTACATTTGAGGTTCTACAAAGTTACTCAATTCTCATGAACGTAAGAATAGATCAAAGCTGGAAAAAAGTTCTAAATGCTGAATTTGAAAAGGACTATTTCAGGAATTTAATTCAATATGTAAAAAAGGAGTATACGGAGCATAAATGTTTTCCTCCAGGCAGTGAGATTTTTGCTGCTTTTGATCATTCAACATTTGATAATACCAGGGTAGTTATTCTGGGTCAGGATCCATATCATGGAGTAGGGCAGGCGAACGGTTTATGTTTTTCTGTTCGTGATAAGGTCCAGATTCCTCCTTCGCTGATCAATATTTTTAAAGAGATCGAGACTGATCTGAATAAGCCTGCGCCTTCCAGCGGAAATCTCGAAAGATGGGCAGATCAAGGTGTACTTTTATTAAATGCAACTTTAAGCGTGAGAGCTCACCAGGCTGGTTCCCATCAAAACAAAGGATGGGAAGTATTTACAGATGAAGTGATCAGGCTCATATCTGTAGAAAAAGAAAATGTTGTTTTTATGCTTTGGGGTGGTTATGCCAAGAAAAAATGCAAGCTAATCGATAGTTCGAAGCACCTAATTTTAACCAGTGGTCATCCTTCACCATTAAGCGCAAATAGAGGATACTGGTTTGAAAACAAACATTTTAGTAAAGCCAATGAGTATTTGCAATCAAAAGGCAAAAAACCAATTAATTGGTAAGAGAACTCAATTAGTGCTAATTAGAATCTATATCCCAGGTTGACCATAAACTGACCAACTATAGTTGGAGATTTGTCACTGAACAAATTTCTACCAATACCACCGCTTAGGTCTAATAAAAAGCCTCCTTTAGAAACAAATTTACCACCCAGACCGAATCCTATGGCAAAGTCGGTGTAGTCATTAGTTTCATAAACATATTCATTAGTGCTTTCATTGTAATATGATCCATCTTCGTATTCACCATTGGATAACATTCCAAAACCATGAACATAAAAGCCACGGGCATACTTCGAGCTAAAGAAATGTTTGTATTTACCGGTTAAAGAGAGCTCTTTGTAATAAGCATCATTGAGATAATCATCCTTAGTTGGATGGTAAAAAGCTTCGATCGCCCAAGTAGAATTTTCAGAAATTATGCGCTCGTAGGTAATATCCACGATACCGAAGGCAACTAGATTAAAAGCATTCAGGCTTAATTCCTGTTTTCCGAATTCCCTTGAATTTGCATTGGAAATACTGTCGTTGGTCTGGCTAAAACCCAGTGATGTGGCTGCTAAAAGCAAGCAGGTAAGTAAAAATTTCATTTGTAGAAGTAGATTATTTGGCCCTGAAATTATGAATTAATTCCTTATTATCTACTTTTTCGGAAATAAGTTTAAGTCTTTTTAAATAATCCTGAACTTCAGTTAGATCCCGATCGGCAATTTGCTGCTGACTCCAATGAGTGAGGTCAAGCCATTTCCGGATATCTTCCAGTTTCTGTCCGTATCTTTCTGCCAGTTCAACATCTATACTTTTCTGAATTTTGAAATCGTTCGTTTCAGTATTTAAAACCTCCAGCATTTTTAGTAGGTCATCAGATTTTTCATCGATTGCTTTTTGAGAAGCTGCTATCACAAAACAAGGCCATGGAGTAGGGCAGTCAGCAATAAGTCTGAAGGTATTATTGTCCACCAGAGGTTTTGTGGTGAAATGTTCCCACATAAAATATTGTGCATCATCCTGTCTCAAAGCCTCAATAGCTCCTTCCAGATTATGAACAACTTCGAATTGGAGTGAATCTGTATTCCAACCAACATTTTCAGCATTCACATAGGCCATGAGATGTGAGCCGCTTCCTTCACGGCTAATCGCGGCCTTTGTACCCTTAAGATCGTTGATATTTTTAAAGGAAGATCTGCCATCTACATGAATTCCCCAAATTAGCGGACTTCCAATATAATTCTGTATGATCTTACTTTGATTTCCATTTATGATGTCACGGCTAATGCCTTCTGTTAGTATAACGGCTACGTCTATTTCCTCTTCCCTAAGCAAATTGCACATCGCTCCTGTACCTTCCGGAATTTCCTTCCATTCAAGGTCTATTCCTGCTTCTGCGAATTTGTTATTCTCGATACAACGATGCCACGGTAAATTAAAATGCTCCGGTACACCACCAACTTTGATCTTAGTCATTTGAATGCTTTTCTTTTAGATAGTCATATATCGCATATTGCGAACGCACTGTTTCCTCATCATCTTCTTTCTGAACATAGGTATTTGATTCTTCCTTATCCTGAATACGAGCTTTCACATTATCTCTTAACTGAATATTCAATATGTCTTTGAATTCTTTTAAAATATCTTCATCCAGTATTGGAGAAATGACTTCAATCCTGCGATCAAGATTACGACTCATCCAGTCTGCACTCCCATAAAACATCTTTTCGTCACCACCATTTTCAAATAGATAGATTCTACCGTGTTCCAGAAAACGATCAACTACACTGGTGATATAAATATTTTCACTCATCCCTTCAACTCCTGGAATTAGACAGGTAAATCCGCGTATCAGCATTCTAATTTCTACACCCGCTTCGCTCGCCCGGTACAGCAACTCGATCATTTCCTCATCTTCAAGGCTGTTCATCTTGGCGGTAATCTTAGCTTTCTTGCCTTCTCTGGCATTTTCGATCTCGTTGTAGATCAATTTGGAAAATTCCTGCCTGGTAGAAAATGGAGAGATCAAAAGGTTCTTTTCTCTCGGGATTATGAGTTCTCCTTCCAACACTTTAAACAGGCGGTCAAGTTCTTTGGTAATCAGTTTGTTTGCTGTAAAGATTGCATGATCGCAATAGATTTCAGAGGTTTCTGCATTGAAATTTCCAGTTCCAATATAAGCATATCGTACAGTTTCATCATTCTCCTGCCTTTTAACCAGCATGATCTTCGAATGTACTTTCACCTTTGGAAAAGAATAGATCACATGAGCACCTTTTTCTTCAAATTTTCTTCCCCAGCTAATATTGTTTTCCTCATCAAATCTCGCTTTGGCTTCCACAAAAACAGTAACATTTTTACCATTTTCCAGAGCCTGCATTAGAGAATTAGTCAGTTTGGACTCATCGGCTACTCGATAAAGGGAAATACTAATATCAGTAACCTGTTCATCTGCCGCGGCCTGTTCTACAAATCTTTCCACATAATCAAAAGACATAAAAGGAAAATGCAGCGCCTGATCTTTCTCTAAGATAGATTTAAAGTAATCATCACTTTTTTCCAGGGTTTTATGGGGTAGAGGAGGAAGCTTTTTAAAATGAAGGTCTTTATTTCCACTTGGATCCGGAAAAGTAAAGAAATCTTTAAAATTATGATATTTACCTCCCGGCATCATATCGATTTTCCCTAATTTCAAAAGTTTCCTGATTTTCCTATGAACAGGATCGGGCATGCTTGCATCATAAAGTAATCGAGTAGGCTGTCCATCTGTTCTTTGCTTTAAGGATTCATAGATCTTTTCAGCTAGTACGCCTTCATATATATCATCGATATACAGTTCAGCATCGCGGGATAATTTAATTTCATAGATTCCTGTAATATCGCTTTCAGGAAAAATCTTAAACAATTGATGTCTTAAAATTTCATCTAAATAAGTGATCTGGTGCTTCCCTGCATCATCTTCAAAGGTTACGAATCGGCCACATTCTTCTACCGGTATATTAACAATGGCTAATTTATTTTCATCTTTAAAAGTAACCAGGAAATAGAGGATAGAATTCTTCAGAAACAATTCATTCTCTTCATCCAGATTGATAAGCATTGGATCTAAATGTTGCTGAATGTTCTTTTGAAAATAATCTTCAGCAAAGGCCTTCTGCTTTTCATCGTAATGATCTGCCTCCAGTAAAAATATGTTGTTTGCCGCAAGTTCCGGGATAATCTGCTTTTTATAGATATCTCCAAACTGATTCTGTTGCTTTTTAACTTCTTCGATGATCTGCTTTGTGATTCTTGAAGGTTTAAGAGCTAGTTTTTTCCTGATACTTTTCTTCACCCTTTTCATCTGGCGAAGTTGAGAAACACGTACGCGGAAATACTCATCCAGGTTGGAAGAAAAAATTGCCAGGAATTTCATCCTGTCGTAAAGAGGATTAATCTTATCTGCAGCCTCCTGTAGAACCCTTTCGTTAAAACTCAACCAGTTTAGATCTCGGTGTCTAAAACGGTTTTCACTAGGTTGCGGCATGGACATTATTTTGTTTAACCAAAAATACAAAGTAAGCCATGCAGAGCTTTTAATATATTGTTAAATAAGCTACTTAACCAACGATCCTTTCAAGACAGTATTTAATGAGATTGTCCACAAGTTTTCCAGGATCTGCTGAAAATTCTCCGGTAGCTCTGTTCGCTAATACGGCATTCATAGAGACTGCATGATGTCCCAGTAGTTTAGACATCCCGTAGATCCCTGAAGTTTCCATTTCAAGATTGGTAATAGACCTTCCATTGTAACTGAAGGCGGCGATATTTTGATTCATATCTGCCTCAGGAATGGAGTTTCGAAGCACTCTTCCCTGCGGACCATAAAAACCAATATTGGTGGCAGTAAAACCTTTGACAGTATCTTTAGATGTGAACTTCTCGATGAGTCTACCACTTCCTTCGACTACATATGGATACGCTTTTTTAGAAGACCAGTTAGTTTGTTTTACAAACTCTTCAGCATAATCAGCCAGTAAAAAACTATCACTTTCATAGAAATGCATAAGACCATCAAACCCCATTGCAAGTTCACTTACCAGAAATGAATCTAATACGATATCTTCTCTAATAGACCCGGTGGTACCAATTCTAATAATGTCCAAAGCTTTAAGATCATTCTTAACTTCTTTCTTCTGCAGATCGATATTTGCCAGCGCATCCAGTTCGGTTAAAGCGATATCAATATTGTCGGTTCCCATTCCTGTAGACATTACAGTAATTCTTTTTCCATCCAGAAGACCAGTATGGGTACAGAATTCCCGTTTCATTCTAGTGATCTCGATTTTATCAAAATAAGCACTAATTCTTTCTACTCTTGCCGGGTCACCAACGGTGATCACTGTATCTGCGATTTCATGTGGTAGTAAACCAAGATGGTATATGGAACCGTCCTCGTTAAGGATCAATTCTGAAGCTTTTAAACTCATTCTATAGTTTTAATAATCTGTTCAATTCAGGATCGTAAAGGAAATCGAATTTTCGAACTCCGCCATAAACCTGTTCATTTGAAAGTTCACGATAGAAGTTCTTTTTTCCATTTAATACCTGAAAACCTTTTTCAGTAAGTTGTATTCTATTTTCGTTTTCAGAAAAGAACAGGGAGAGCCTGTCCAGTTTTCTTTGCATCTGGCTATCGCTATACCCATAATAACCCTGATGCTGAAGAGCATATCCCAGTAGATGATTTCTACTGGTAATCTCTCTTGATTCTATAAGTTTTAAAATGTTTCTCTCAAGCGAGTTGATCCCTGTCTTACTATTTGGAAACCTTTCAATATGTGCTCTAATGCAGCTTGACAGATATTCAAAATTGGACTTGGTTTTGATCTGTGCTTTTAATTTCAAAGGATCATCACCACAATAAAGTTCCCAAATTAGCAATGCAACTTCAACATCTTCAGAAGTTAAAGCAATGCTGTTTTCATAATGATTCTTTAGTTCTGAAATTGATAGCTGACATAAGGGTTGGAACTCTTTATCGCCTTTAAGTTTTTTACTACATACAAGATAAACGGGCATATCCATTCTCTTGTTCGCAAGAACCTGAATCGCTGCAAGCATATTAATATGGCAAAAAAGATCATACTCAAACCACAGATAGACCTTATCATAGTCGTCCATAGCTTTCAGTCTTTCAACTTCAGAAATAAAACGTTCTTCATAATTTTCCGCAGAGATATCGTATGCCTTCAACAGGAATTTCTTGCGCATTTTGAAGAACTTGTCATTAAGCTTCCTGTTTGTAGGACCTTCACATAAAAGTTCACGCCATATAATCAATTCACCCGGTAAGTTTAGCTCCTGCATTTGCCCGGCCAAACCATCACCGTTCACTATATGTAAAGTCTTTTCGCTCATATTTGAGATATAAAAAACGTGCTGAAATTAACCTCCAACACGTTTAACCTGATATCCTTGTTTTTGCAGGATCTGCATTATTTTTTCACGATCGTCACCCTGAATAATTATTTCTCCATCCTTGGTACTACCGCCAACGCCACATTTTTTCTTCAGTAATTTTCCTAGTTTTACGAGTTCTTCTTCAGGACCCTGATAATTCTTGATGATAGTCACCGTTTTACCGCCTCTTCCTTTATTACTGAAATGTGCTTCTAATTGCTGATCCTCTGGAGCGAGTTCTTCCTGGGAATCTCCATTGGTATATGATGTTTTATCAAAATCATCATTGGTCGAAAACACGAAACCTCCCAGATCTTCCAGACCTAATTTCTTTTTCGCCATTATCTATTTTTTTAAGAGACCTATCTCCACGAGACGCTGATGCAAAAATTCTCCTGCAGTAATGTCTTCATATTGTTTTGGGTTATCTTCATCGATACATTCTTCAAGACAGTCAAGTCTCATGTCACTACGAGGATGCATAAAGAATGGAATGGAATATCTAGGTTTTCCCCATTGATCTTTTGGCGGATTCGTAACCCGGTGAATAGTAGAACGAAGTTTGTTATTGGTATGTCTTTCCAGCATATCCCCAACGTTAATCACTAGTTCATCTTCCTGCGGAACTGCATCGATCCATTCACCATCCTTCCGAAGAACTTGCAGACCACCCGTAGATGCTCCCATCAAAAGAGTAATTAAATTGATATCTCCGTGAGCTCCAGCTCTAACAGCTCCCTTTGGTTCTTCAGTAATTGGTGGATAATGAATTGGTCTTAAAATACTGTTTCCATTACTTGCCCAATGGTCAAAATAATGCTCTTCCAATCCAATATATATAGCCAGGGCACGAAGCACGTAAATACCAGTTTTTTCCAGCATTCTATATGCTTCCATACCAGTTTCATTAAAATCTGGTAATTCTTCAACCTGCACATTTTCAGGATATTCTTCAGAAAGTTTCGCATCTTCTGAAGGTTCCTGTCCAAAATGCCAGAATTCTTTTAAATCTCCTTCTTTTTTACCCTTCGCATGCTCTTTTCCGAAGGAAATATAACCTCTTTGTCCAGCCAGCCCTTCGATCTCGTAATTCTTCTTAGTTTCAACCGGTAAGTCGAAAAAAGATTTTACTTCTTTGTAAAGATTGTCAACCAGACCATCACTCAAAAAATGATTTTTAAGAGCTACAAAACCTATTTCTTCATAAGCCTTACCAATCTCATTAACGAACTTTTCTTTTCTTTTAGGATCTTCCGAAAGAAAATCGGCGAGATCTACACTGGGAATATTATTCATTGCCATATAGCGATTTTAAAATTTTAGGTAACAAACAAAGTTAAGTAAAATTAAGTAAATCATGGATTTTTAGTCTCCATTCAACTTTATAATTTTACTTACATTTATCGAACAAATTATAATATATGTCTTCTGTAGATACTTCACAAAACAGCATACTATACAATTCCAGCAATCATGATACCGAGACTCTTCAGGATCTATATTATGCCACGCTAAAACCCAGGATGATCGAAGAGAAGATGTTGATCTTGTTGCGTCAGGGTAAAATTAGTAAATGGTTTAGTGGAATAGGGCAGGAGGCGATCTCTGTAGGAGTAACTAAGGCTTTATATAAGCATGAGTATATTTTGCCAATGCATCGAAATCTTGGTGTTTTTACTACCCGGGAAATTCCCTTAAAGCGGCTATTCGCTCAATGGCAGGGTAAAGCTTCTGGTTTTACAAAAGGTAGAGACAGGAGTTTTCATTTTGGAACACAGGAATTTAATATAGTAGGAATGATCTCTCATCTTGGACCACAGCTAGGAGTGGCAGATGGTATTGCACTTGCTAGCAAACTCAAGACAGAAGGGGATGTAACTGCAGTTTTCACTGGTGAAGGTGGTACCAGCGAAGGTGATTTTCATGAAGCTTTGAATATTGCATCTGTTTGGGATCTACCGGTTTTGTTCTGTATCGAAAATAATGGTTACGGACTCTCAACTCCAACTACAGAACAGTATAGATGTAAGGATCTTGCAGATCGCGGTGCTGGCTACGGGATGGAGGCGCATATCATTGATGGTAACAACATTCTCGAAGTTTATGAGAAAATCTCTGAAATAGCTGAAAGTATGCGGAAAGAACCCAGGCCGGTTCTTGTGGAATTTAAGACTTTTAGAATGAGAGGACATGAGGAAGCCAGTGGTACCAAATATGTTCCGCAGGAATTAATGGATGAGTGGCAGGCAAAGGATCCTGTGATCAATTTTGAAAATTACCTTCTGGAACATAGAATTATATCCCAAGACCAGATTTCAGAAATAAAAGAAAAAATATTACAGGAGATCAACGAACATCTCGAAATAGCCAATTCTGAAGCAATTGTTTCCGCAGACCTGAAAACTGAATTGAAGGATGTGTATGCTGATTATGAATTTGAAAATGTTCAGCCTGCATCTACAACTGCAGAATTAAGATTTATAGATGCTATTGCTGCATCTGTTTCAGAATCTATGGAACGTCATCCCAATCTAGTGCTTATGGGTCAGGATATTGCAGATTACGGCGGTGTTTTTAAAATTACCGACGGTTTACTTGCTAAATATGGTAAGGAAAGAATTCGCAATACGCCAATATGTGAGTCGGCAATAGTCGGCACTGCCATGGGCCTATCCATTAAGGGGATGAAAGCTATGGTTGAAATGCAATTCAGTGATTTTGTAAGTTCAGGGTTCAATCCAATCGTGAACTACCTTGCAAAGGTTAATTATCGATGGAATCAGAATGCCGATGTGGTCATAAGAATGCCTTGTGGGGGTAGTGTTGGTTCAGGACCATTTCATAGCCAGACAAATGAGGCCTGGTTTACAAAAACTCCAGGGTTAAAAGTTATATATCCTGCATTTCCGGCAGATGCGAAAGGTTTATTGAATACAGCTTTCAATGATCCTAATCCCGTATTATATTTCGAGCATAAAGCGCTTTATCGAAGTATCAGGCAGGAAGTTCCAGAAGGATATTACACTACTGAATTTGGGAAAGCCTCTTTAATTAGAGAGGGCAGCGATGTTACTATAATCACTTATGGCGCAGGTGTGCATTGGACCATGGAAATTCTGGATGAGTTGGAATTAGATTCTGCAGATCTTCTTGATCTTCGAAGTTTACAACCGCTTGACAAGGAAGAAATTTGTAAATCTGTCACGAAAACAGGGAAGGCGATCGTGCTTACTGAAGATTCACTAACGGGTAGTTTTGCTTCAGAAATTGCTGCCATGATCTCTGAAGATTGTTTTGAGAGTCTTGATGCCCCAGTATATAGAGTGGGTTCTCTGGAAACACCGATCCCTTTCGCAAAAGAGCTGGAAAATCAGTATTTGCCAAAGGAACGCTTTAAATCAAAATTGCAGGAATTATTAAATTATTAGCAAGCTTTTATCATTAAATTGAACTAATTAAGATTAGTTAACACATTCTCTGTTAAATAATTAATAATCTTTTGTTGACGCCTTACTACTACTGTAATTTAGATTCAACTAATCAATAAATCTATACATTATGGTACGTTTAATCGTCATTTTTCTGATTATTGCAATCGTTGCCGCAATCTTCGGTTTTGGAGGAATTGCTGACGGTGCAGCAGATATTGCGAAGATCATTTTTTACATCTTCCTTGTACTACTGGTAATCTCTTTACTAAGTCGTTTATTCAGAAGATAATCGAACAATAACATTTCAAATCCAATGTGCTTCGGAACAATCCTTGTCACATTGGATTTTTACTTTTAAATCAAATCCTACATGAAAAAGATATTTATTTTACTTGCAACAATTGGACTACTTGCTTCCTGTGGAGGAACGAGTAAAGTTGCCAAAGAGGCTAGAAAGAGCTTTGATGGTCAGTGGACACTAACAAGTGTAACCTACCCAAATAATCCTGGTCAGTTTAACGTAACTCTTTTCAACGAAGCTCAGGCTTCCTGTTTCGAGTACAGCAACTGGGACTTTGTTTCCAATAATAACCGTGGAACTTACACAGTTTCGGGTACAGGTTGTGATGGAGAAACGAACCAGTTCATCTGGTCTATAGATGAAGAGAACACCCCTCAGGGTATATATGATTTTCTTCTGAAGCCTACTAACGAGGATTACAAATCTACAACAGGAAATGAAGGATTCAGATTGAACTTACAAAGTTTGACTGATACAAACATGACCTGGTCACAAACCGTTAGTCTTGATGGCTCACCGTTTACAATTAAAATGAATTTTACTAAACTATAATTATACAGAAAGCTATGAAAACAGTAATTAATAGAATGTTCGTAATACTTTTTGCATCCACGCTTTTATTTGGATGTGATGCAGTACAGAACGCAAATAATAAGCAAAAAGGTGCTGTGATAGGTACTGCAGGTGGAGCCGTAATTGGTGGAGTTATAGGAAATAACACCGGAGATGGTAACTCTGCTCTTGGGTCTATCATTGGTGGTGTTGTAGGTGGAGCTGCCGGAGCCATTATTGGTAACAGAATGGATGAGCAAGCTAAGAAGATCGAGAACGAGATTCCTGGAGCTGAAGTTGAAAGAGTTGGTGAAGGAATCAATGTTACTTTTGATGAAAATAGTGGAGTTTATTTTGATACCGAAAAATATACAATTAATGCGAAATCTCAGGAAGCTTTGAATAAACTTGCTGGTATTTTTAAAGAATACCCTCAAACAAATGTACTTGTTGAAGGTCATACCGATAATACAGGTAGTGACAGTTATAACCTTACATTGTCAAAAAACAGAGCACAGGCAGTAACTGGATACCTTGTAGACAACGGAATTGAAAAAGGAAGATTCACTACCAAATGGTATGGTGAAACTCAACCAAAATATGATAATTCTACTGCCGATGGAAGAGCAAAGAACAGAAGAGTAGAACTTGCTATTGTTGCTAATGACGAATTAAAGGAAGAGGCTAAAGAACAGGCCGAGCAGCAGGATGGCAACTAAGAATATATTTTAAATTATTTCTGAAAGATCCCGGTTTTTACCGGGATTTTTTGTGATTAATAAGTACATTCAAAGAATGAATTCAAGGGATGTTATCATACTGGGAGGAGGACTTGCGGGTCTTGTTGCGGGGATATATCTCGTAAATTCTGGTGCTAATGTTTGCCTGATTGAGAAAGACTCGTACCCAAGACATAGGGTCTGTGGAGAATACCTATCTAATGAAGTAAAACCGTATTTGGAATTTCTTGGACTTGATCTTGAGCATATTAGCGCTCCACAACTTTCCAGGATGAAATTTAGCACACAGAAGGGTAATATGCTGGAATGTAAGCTAGGTCTTGGAGGAATAGGTATTAGCAGGTACACTTTAGATCATCTTTTGTATCAGAAATTTTTAGAAGGGGGAGGTAAAATTATCCAGACCACTGCTGAAAATTGTAAATTTCAGGAGGATACTTTTATTGTTCATTGCAAGGATGGTCAGACTCTCGAAGCAAATTTTGTGCTCGGGGCATATGGCAAAAGATCCAATCTTGACAAGAGTCTTAAGCGATCTTTTATAAATAGAAAATCTGCATGGATGGGTGTTAAGGCACATTACGAGAACAAGGACTTTCCTAATGATCTCGTTGCCTTACATAACTTTCAAGGTGGATATTGCGGACTATCAAAAACAGATCTTGGTACTGTGAATGTCTGTTATCTGGCTACTTATGAATCATTCCAGAAATATGGTAATATTAAAACATATGAAAACAAGGTTCTTAGCCGCAATCCGTTTTTAAAAGATTTTTTTCAGAATTCAACAATGGTCTTCGAAAACCCCCTGAGTATCGCACAAATTTCATTTGAAAATAAAGAATTGGTCGAGGATCATATTATTATGATCGGGGACGCTGCAGGTTTAATTCATCCATTATCTGGTAATGGTATGGCGATGGCCATACGTAGCGCTAAGCTGGCTTCGGAAGCATTATTAGAGTTCAAGCTAGATCCTAAGGACCAGGAAAGGATAGAATTAAAATACACTAATTCCTGGAGAAACAATTTTAGAACAAGAATAAATACTGGCAGGATCCTTCAGAAGGTACTAATGCACGAAAAGCTGAGCAATTTCTCTCAAAGTTTTGTACACAAAGTACCCGGATTACTTCCGAAGATCATTAAACTAACCCACGGAAAAGAAATGCATGTCTGAAATAGATACAACAAAAAGATCTCTTGAACCGGAGATCATGGACGATTTTGACTTTAGAGGTGAAGAATTAAGAATCACTCTGGAGGATCTTGAAAAGGTCAATTCCTGGCTGGGAGGTAATCAAATTAGTATAGATGGCCTGAGGCAACTGAATCTTGATAAAGATACAGAAATCTCAATCGTAGACGTGGGTTGTGGTAATGGAGCGATGTTACGAAAAATTGCAGATTGGGGCAGAAAAGAGAAGTTGAAACTAAAACTTACAGGTGTAGATGCGAATGCATATGCCATCGATATAGCACAGGATTTATCCAAAGATTATTTGGAATTAGACTTTGTAACTCAGAATATCTTTAGCTCAGAATTTCGCAGTTCAAAATTTGACGTGTTGATGTGTACGCTTACATTGCATCATTTCAAGGATTCCCAGATTCCGGAAATTTTGCATCAGTTCTACGATCAGACTAATATAGCAGTGATCATCAATGATTTGCAACGTTCAGCATTAGCTTACAGATTATTTAAAATGTTCTGTGCGGTATTTGTGAACAACGAAATTGCCAGAAAAGACGGTCTCATCTCAATTTTAAGAGGCTTTAAGGAACATGATATTAATAAATATATGAATACCATTAAAGTGGATACCTACTCGATTCAATGGAAATGGGCTTTCAGATATCTATGGATTATTAACAAATAAAAGAATGAGTGTACATATAGTAAACGTTGAAAAGCAATTACCGGAATATTTTCGGGAAACGAGGGAGATCATTCCCCTGGTAGAAGATTGGCTTGGTGACCAGGATGACAGATTCCGTAGAAAGATTGTTAAGATATTTGAAGGTGCAGCAGTAGACCGGCGCTATTCGATCATGGATCCTGAGGAAGTCTTTACTGCAACTTCATTCGAGGATAAGAATAATATTTATGTGAGAGAGGTTAAGAAGCTGGGTAGCCAGGTTTTGAAAAAGTCACTGGCTGCTGCAAACTGGGACGCTAAAAGTATCGATTTTATCATAACCGTAAGCTGTACCGGCATCATGATCCCTTCTCTCGATGCTTATTTGATCAATGAATTAAAATTGAAACAGGATATTACTCGTTTGCCAGTTACCGAAATGGGATGTGCGGCAGGTATCTCCGGAATGATATATGCACACAAATTTTTGAAGTCAAACCCCGGAAAACGTGCCGCTGTTATTGCGGTTGAAAGTCCTACAGCCACTTTTCAACTTTCAGATCTAAGTATGGCGAATATGGTTAGTGCCGCAATTTTCGGGGATGGAGCGGCTTGTGTTTTACTTTCTTCTGAAGAAGGTCGGGATAGCCCAAGGATTATTGGAGAAGAAATGTACCATTTCTATGATGCGACACAAATGATGGGCTTTGATCTCAAGAATGAAGGTCTGCAAATGATTCTTGATCCGGCAGTTCCTGAAACTATCTCTCAGCATTTCCCGCAAATAGTTCATCCTTTTCTCAAAAAACATGGGTCTTCTATAGAAAAAGTGGATCATTTAATATTTCATCCCGGTGGAAAAAAAATAGTGCAGACTGTTTCTGAACTTTTTGGTAACTTAGGTAAGAATATTGACGATACTCGCGAAGTATTGAAATTATTCGGAAATATGAGCAGCGCCACGGTACTTTATGTTCTGGAAAGATTTCTGGATAAAGATATTGCTAAGGGCGAACAGGGTTTGATGTTAAGTTTTGGACCTGGTTTTTCTGCTCAACGAATTTTGATAGAATGGTAAAAGACTTCAGAAATACAGATTATTGGGCGGTCATACTTGGAGGTAGTAGTGGTCTTGGGTATACGAGTGCGAAAAAGCTTGCAAACCATGGAATGAATATTATCATAATTCACCGCGACCGAAGATCTGATATTGAAGATATCGAAGACGCCTTTGAAAGTATACGCAAAACCGGTGTGGAATTTCGCAGTTTTAATACAGATGCAATTCAGAAGGAGAACAGGAATGAACTCGTTTCAAATATCAAGAAATCTCTTGGTAAGCATGGCAAGGTAAGAACCCTTTTACATAGCATCGCAAAGGGAAATTTAAAACCTATGCTAGGAAATGAACAAACTCTGAGTAATATTGATTTTCAGTTGACCATAGATGCCATGGCATTGAGCTTGTATGACTGGACTCAGGAACTATATAAAAATGATCTTTTTGCGAAAGATGCACGTGTAATTGCTTTTACCAGTGAAGGAAACAAAAAGGCATGGAAAAATTACGCAGCAGTTTCAGCAGCAAAAGTGACCCTGGAATCCCTAACCAGAGGAATTGCTCTTGAATTTGCTGAAAAAGGTATCCGCGCAAATTGCATTCAGGCTGGTATAACGGTTACAAGATCTTTTCAGATGATTCCAGGCAATCAAACACTAAGGGAACATGCTTTAAAACACAATCCATTTAAAAGATTGACAGTTCCAGATGATGTCGCAAACGTTGTCTATTTACTAAGTAAAGATGAAGCTTCCTGGATCACCGGCAGTATTATCCCAGTTAACGGCGGTGAGCACTTAATGTAAATTCGCAGTCCTTGAAAAGTATAGATATAGTTTCCAAATTACCTTATTCAGCACCTTTTCTATTCGTAGACGAAATCACGTCTATTAGCGAGATTGCTATTGAGGGCAATTTCTTTTTTGATAAATCACATGATTTTTATCGTGGACATTTTAAGAAAAATCCCGTAACTCCGGGAGTGATCCTGGCTGAATGTATGGCACAAATCGGTGTGGTCTCCCTTGGAATCTACTTGTTAAGTAAGGAGGCTACTATTTCTGGAACCCCTAGAATAGCCATGACATCTTCGAATGTAGATTTTATAAAACCCGTTTATCCTGGCGAAAAAGTGTTTGTAAAGTCTGAAAAGAAATACTTTAGGTTTAACAAACTGAAGTGCATGGTGATCATGACAGATGCTGATGAAAACATTTTATGCCGGGGTGAAATTTCAGGAATGATCTTAAAATCTGAATCATGAGTAGAAGAGTTGTGATTACTGGATTGGGTGTTGCCGCGCCAAATGCAATTGGTATTGATCAATTTGACCAGGCTTTGAAGAATGGCACTAGCGGAATTAAATTCTACCAGAATCTGAAAGATCTTAATTTCAGCTGCCAGATAGGAGGGAAGCCACCGGTTACTCAGGAGATGATCAACAAGTATTTCAATCCACTTCAACAGAAAGGTTTAAATAGCAGCGGACTCATTTATGGAGTGATGGCTGGTGTAGATGCGTGGAAAGATGCTCTGCTGCCAATTTCTTCGGAAGAGGCACCCGACTGGAATTCAGGGATCATTTTTGGTACAGGAATTCTGGGAGTCGACAAATTTAGAGAAGCAATCCATCTGATCGATGCCGGGAAAACCAGAAGATTGGGAAGCACTAGTGTGATCCAGACAATGGCCAGCGGTATCAGCGCTTATTTGGGCGGAATGCTTGGTTGCGGTAACCAGGTAACCACAAATTCTTCTGCATGTACCACGGGAAATGAAGCGATTATCATGGGATGCGACCGGATTATTACAGGAAAGGCTGAAAGAATGCTGGTTGGAAGTTGCGGTGATGATGGACCATATGTTTGGGGAGGATTCGACGCGATGAGGATTATTCCGGGTAAGTACAATGATAATCCAGAAGAAGCTTCCAGACCTATGAGCGCAACTGCTTCGGGATTTGTGCCGGGAAGTGGGGCAGGAGCTTTGCTGCTTGAATCACTGGATTCTGCTTTGGAAAGAGGAGCTAATATTTATGCTGAAGTGCTTGGGGGAGCTGTCAATAGTGGCGGTCAGAGAGCTGGTGGTAGTATGACTGCAGCGAATAATGAAGCTGTACAAAGATGTATAAAGGATGCAATAAATTTCGCAGGAATTCAGTCTGAGGATATCGACTATATAAATGGTCATCTCACAGCTACTACCAGAGACGCTACTGAAATCAAGAACTGGACTTTGGCGCTCGGACTTTCAGGAAAAGATTTTCCAAAGATTAATTCCTTGAAAGGAATGACCGGACATTGTTTGAGTGCTTCTGGTTCAATTGAAAGTGTTGCAAGTATACTTCAGATCAAAAATCAATATATATTCGGAAATATTAACTGCGAAGATGTTCATACAGATATAACTAATTTAGTCGATGACTCCTGTATTCCGAAGAAAACAATAGATTTTGATATTAATATCGCAGCTAAAGCCAGTTTTGGTTTTGGAGATGTGAATGCGGTCACTATCTTTAAACGGTATAAAAAATAATAGATGACCAATCAGGATATAATTTCTAAGATTAAAACAATCGTAACTCCATATACTCAGCGAAAAGAAGGTCTTTCAGAATTTAATGAAAGCACCAACTTTTTGAATGACCTGGAGATCAATTCTGCTAATCTTGTGGATGTAGTGCTGGATGTTGAAGATGAATTTGATATTGAAATCGATAATGAATCTATGGAAGGAATGATGACCGTAGGCGATGCCAGGGATATCATTAATAAAAAACTGGCTGATTGATCATTGGAAATGATATTATAGATCTTGAGATCGCGTTGGATAAACCAAGAAGAAATAATGATCGCTTTTTATCCAAAGTTTTTTCAGATAATGAAATCAGCCAAATTCATTCATATTCTAATCCTGAACTGGCAATCTGGAAAATTTGGTCGATGAAGGAAGCGGCTTATAAAGCTCATCAAAGGCTCTTTCAAATTCCAGCCAGGCTTGATCCGGTTAGTTATGAATGTGATCTGGATAAATTGAGTGTTTCTAAGAATCATAACCTTTATATAATTAAATCGGTACACGACGAAAATCACATTTACTCCTGGCTCGAGTTTAAAAATTTAGACCATGTTAAACTTTCATACTCTACGAATTACATGTCCGAATTCTTAAAGGAGTTTTCCATTCGAACTGGTCATGACTTTCAAAATATTGAACTTCGGAAAAACAAGATAGGAATACCAGAAGTGTTTCTGAAGAACACCGGAACCAGCTTGCCAATTTCGATCACGCATCATGGCAGGTTTGCTGCGATTTGCTTTCCGTTAATTAACTGCTAAAAGCAGTTAAACATTTAAAAACTCCATTGTTGTCTCTGCACCTCTTTTGTATCTTCAATCGAGAAATCAAAAATTAAAATTATGAAGCAAGTAGATAAAATGGAGATCGTTCACAGTCAGTCAGCTGAGTTTATTGAACAAGGCGAACAGGGAAAATTTTTGAAAATGATCCCGGATACTTTTCTTATCAAGGGAGATGAAGTGGATGGTAAGTATAATCAGGGTTACGCAATTAGACATTTAAATAGAAGAGATATCCTATTAATTGATGTTGTAGAAGAATCATCAAAAGCTGCCGTAAAGAAATTCGTGGAAGAAGGTTACCAGATCAAAGGTATTTTGATTACCTGTGATGCGATTCTTAAAACAGCTTATGCAGATTTGAAAACTATTTCTGAAGATGCTGGTGGTGCTGCCATTTATGCTCATCCAAGAAATAACATCAAAGACGGTTTTAAAACAAAAGATATTACGAAAAGAGATCCTGTGCTGGATAGTTTCTCTATCAATATTTTCGATCTGCCGGGTGCAAGTGGAGCTTCTGTAGTTGTTTATTCTGAAATTAATGATGGAATGTTGTTTCCAGGCGAAGACGCTGTAGGATCTGATTATTCTTCAGATTTAACTACATTCTCCAGACCTGAAAAAACCAATGCAAATAATGACTTTGGTTTAGCTGAAAGCTGGGCTGCTTTTAATACTGAATTCAGCTTTCTATTTCCACGTAAAGGTAAACCAGGTTTCAATTTAGAAGAAGGAAATCAAATTGATATTCTAAACACTCTTGGAAAGAGCTAGATTAAGAAATATCAATATATAATATAAAAGGTTGTTTAGATAGATCTTACACGATCACGATTGCCCTGAATTCAGCAAATCCGTCGATGTAGTTTCTCTCAAAAGCAACCTTTTTTTAATGCACTATTTTGAAATCTTATTTGAGTCAAAAATTTATCTCCTTACTCTACAAATTAATCTAAAGAACTTTTACATATAAGTATAAGAACCCAAAATCCACTTACTTAAACTAAGGTTCTGTTAAACTGCTGCTCACTTCAGCTAAAACTTTCTAATTTAAAGAATAAAATAACCAACCATGTCAAAATTGAATGTCACCCAAAAATTAATCAAAGAACATTTACTGGAAGGGGAGATGACTCCCGGGAAGGAAATAGGAATAAAAATAGACCAGGCTCTACTTCAGGATGCTACCGGAACTTTAGTACAATTGGAGTTGGAAGCAATGGGGCTAAAAAAGGCTCAGACTGAAGTTGCAGTACAGTATGTGGATCATAACTTGCTTCAAACCGATTTTAAAAATGCTGATGATCACCTTTTTTTGCATTCCGCAGCTGAAAGATTTGGTCTTTGGTATAGCAGACCGGGAAATGGGGTGAGTCATCCCGTTCATATGCAGAGATTTGGAAAACCAGGAAAAACCATGGTAGGATCAGATAGTCATACTCCGGCCGCTGGTTCTTTAGGAATGCTAGCGATAGGTACGGGTGGTCTTGATGTTGCATCAGCCATTGCAGGGCAACCATATTTCGTAAAGATGCCTGAAGTGATGGGAGTTAAACTAACTGGAAATTTACCAGATTGGGTGAGCGCCAAAGATGTAATTCTTGAAATGCTTAGACGGTACGATGTCAAAGGCGGAGTAGGGAAAGTTATCGAATATTATGGCGATGGTCTTAAGAATTTAAGTGCCATGGACCGCCACGTGATCGCAAATATGGGTGCAGAACTGGGAGCTACTACTACAGTTTTCCCTAGTGATGAAGAAACAAAACGTTTTTTAAAATCTCAGGATAGAGAATCAGATTGGGTGGAATTGCTCGCAGATGAAGGTTGTGAGTATGAATATCATGATGAAATTATTCTTGATGATCTTATTCCGCTGATAGCGCTACCAACCAGTCCGGGTAATGTTGTTCCGGTTTCTGAGGTTGCGGGTAAAAGTATTAGTCAGGTAGTTGTTGGATCTTCAGCAAACCCTGGACTTCGAGACTTCTGGATCGCTGGAGCAATAGTGGAAGGGAAATCTGTTAATACAGATGTATCATTTGATATAAATCCTACCTCAAGACAAATGATACAGAATATGATCGAGAACAGAGCTTTTGCTAATTTAATTAAAGCAGGAGCGAGGTTTCATCAATCTGGATGTATGGGATGTATTGGGATGGGACAGGCACCAGCTTCAGGAACTATCAGTTTAAGAACCATGCCTAGAAATTTCCCAGACAGATCTGGGACTAAAGATGACCAGGTTCATTTATGTAGTCCTGAAACTGCGGCAGCTTCAGCATTAACAGGAAAGATCACAGATCCAAGAGATCTGGAGAAATTATATGATATGAAGTATCCTAAATTTCAACATCCTGAAATCGAGATCATTAATACTGATATGCTGGTGGCTCCACCGGAAGATGGAACAGATGTAGAACTAGTAAAAGGTCCTAATATTCAATCTTTACCACATATTGACCCAATTTTAAATGAATACGAAGTACCTGTTCTTCTGAAAATGGGCGACAATATTTCTACAGACGAAATTTTAAAGGCAGGCGCAGAAGTTTTACCTTTCCGAAGTAATTTACCTGAAATTAGTAAATATGCATTTACCGTAATCGATGAAACTTATTATGATCGAGCGATGGACACGAAAGATAGCCATGGTGGTCATATTGTAGTTGCTAAGGATAATTATGCACAGGGATCGAGTAGAGAACATGCTGCAATCGCTCCTAAATATCTTGGACAGGTAGCTGTAATAGCAAATTCGTATGCTAGAATCGCATGGCAAAATTTAGTGAATTTCGGAATTTTACCACTGGAATTTATAGACATATCAGATTATGAAAAGATTGAACAAGCAGATATCGTGAAATTTGAAAATCTTCAGAGAGATATTAAGGAAAGAAATAATATCAAAGTGGTGGTTAAAAAGGAAAATGGCAATGAAGAAACCTTCGAAACCAAACATTCAATGAGTGATCGACAAATTCAGGTTCTACTGAAGGGTGGAATAATAAATGAATTTAAAGAGAAATTAGAACAGGAAGATTTAACTGCCTAATTCATTCAAGTATATGAATTAAAAAAACCCTCTAATTAGAGGGTTTTTATTTTTTATAAGATTCTCAAAACTAGTGAGAACTCATTTTTGCTTTACGTTTTTCACATTGTCTGTCCAGATCACGAACGGTCTCAGCTATAGATGCTTCAAAAGAATTCTCATTAGACTGTGCAAAAATTTCCGGTCCTGGAGCACTCAATCTAACTTCAGTAATATATCCATTTGGCTTTTGATTTTCATCATGTTTAAAATAGATATTTGCTCTTACGATCCAGTCATATTTAGTCTCAAGCTTCTCTAACTTCTTTTCAGTAAAAGCTTCAAGGTTTTCACTTTTATCGATGTTTACAAATTCAAATACAGTTTCCATTTAATTCAATTTTTTGATTGTTTAAATTAACCTAATATCTCTTGGGACACCAAGCCTATTATGGCTCTTTTAGCAAAGTTTTAATAAAGTATTTAGAGCATACTTTTTACTTACTTAAAGTATTTGTAATAAATAGATAAAGAATATAAAACAAACATTGCAGGGCAGGTTCAATCCTTATTTTTGTTATATGAAAACAACGGACTTACCAAAGAAGATGATGGGAAAAGCTATTTCCCTGGCAAAAGAAGGAGCTGAAAGCGATAACGGTGGTCCATTTGGAGCAGTGATCACGAAAGGAGAGGAGATCATAGCAGCAACTTACAATAGAGTTTCTGGTGATCAGGATTGTACGCAACATGCTGAGCTAAGAGCAATACAGCTGGCTTGTAAGCAATTGGGGACTAAAAACCTGGAAGGCTGCGTTTTGTATACGAGTTGTGAGCCATGTATGATGTGTCTTGGAGCAGCTCATTGGGCAAATTTCGACTATATTTACTATGCTGCTTCTGCAGAAGATGCCAAGGTAAATGGATTTCTATACTCAGATATGTATTATAATTCATCTACTGAAAACAGGCATCAGGAGTTTAAAATGATTCAGCTATGCCGGGATGAGGCCATGAAGGTCTGGCTCAAGAAATAATTATATTTTACCCTACTCAAAATTAAATATGGATAACAATCAGAAGAATGAAGAGGCTGAAAAAGTAGATAAAGAATTAGACAGTCAGGATTCTAAAGATAAAACCATGACTAAAACACATGGTGAGATCTTGAAAGAACAAATCATTGAAGGCTGTGAAACCTATGATCGTAGTAAGAGTAGTATTTTATTAAGTTCCTTTACTGCTGGTTTAGAAATTGGTTTCAGTTTTCTGATGTTATGCTCATTATTTAGCTTCCTTGAAGGCAAAGTTGCTGAAGAAACTATATTTAAACTAATAGCCTTCGTTTATCCTATAGGGTTTATTCTGGTGGTCTTGGGGAAATCTATACTATTTACAGAACAGACTTCTTTATTAGCGTTGCCGGTATTGAACAACCGTAGAAGTGTCTGGAGTTTATTCCAGATTTGGGGAGTAGTTATTCTAGGTAACCTGGCAGGAGGGATGCTCATAGCTCTTACGGTTTCTTGGCTTGGCTCCGGATTAAACTTGTTTGAAGCCGAAGTGATCGCTAAAATTGGTGAGCACTTCGTAGATTATGATATACTTACAATTTTTCTGAGTGCAATTATGGCCGGTTGGTTGATGGGACTTTTAAGCTGGTTGGTAACTTCTTCGAAGGAAACGACAGCAGAGATTCTAATCATATATGTAATTACGGCGGTCATGGGCTTTACAGGATTACACCATAGTATTATCGGTCATATAGAAATATTTGCAGGTATGCTGGTTTCAGATAAGATTACCTTTCTGGTATATTTAAAAACACTGGGTACTGCATTAGCAGGTAATGCTGTTGGTGCTACCGTATTTGTAGCATTATTGAAGTACAGAGCATTTGTATTCAATATAAAGATGTAAGAACGAATGTTAAACTCAAATTAATCCTGAGATTATAAATACTCAATTAATTAAATTAAGAAAAAAATTATGTCAAACACTAACAATAAAGATCAGGCAGACTGGCAGAAGAATTCAGGGAGACCTTCTAATTTTAATGAAAAAGATGAGAGTCTTTACAAGGGAGAAGATGGTAACCTCAGAGTGAAAAAAGAGAAAGACGGTCTTAGTGATGAAGAAGATAAATCTATTCAGGACACCTTAGATAGTCTCGAAGGAAACGAGGAGGAATGAATAAGTACGTTTTTCTCATTTTTGGACTACTAAGCCTATCACTCAGTTCTTCATGTAAAAGCGCTAAGGTTGAGACTTCAGATTTGATTGAGTTGCGAGCGCTCATTGAATCAAGATCTTTTGATATAGAAAATAATTGGACGCTACCATTACGTGGCGCTCAGATTAATCTTGTGACGAACGATAATCACTTGAAATTTAGAAAGGATTCCATCGATATATTTTTACCATATTTTGGAGTAAGGCAATTTTCTGGTGGATATAATGCAGAAGCAGGTATTCGTTATGAAGGACTATTAAATGACCTGGAAATAGATTCCAGTCATGCTGATAAAGTGAAATTGAGATTCGAAACCAGTACAGTTACTGAACAGATTAGATATATTATAACGATGTATCCCAATGGAAAATCTAATTTGCAGCTACTAATGAATCAACGAGATAATATTTCCTACAGAGGCTTTTATACAGATGAATTCGTAGAGTAAAATATCCTATTTTACATAATATAAATTATAGTTCAAATATATACACCTGGAATACTTGAGTACACTTACATTTTTAGTTTATTTCTCATCTATATCTTTTCTTTTCTTCGGAATAAGCTGTTTTACAACGGAACATATGAAAACAGAATTCATACGTTACGGTCTCACAAGCTACCTTAAACTTGTAGGTGCATTACAGATCCTTGGAGCCATCGGTTTACTTGCAGGTTATTATTATCAACCATTGCTGGCAATAAGTTCCGCAATTGGCCTTGCGATCCTAATGATCTTCGGTTATGGAGTCCGTAGAAAAATTAAGGATAATTTTATACAATCAGCACCTTCATTTATCTATGCTATTTTCAATATTTACTTAGCATATGCATTATACGCGCTTAATTATTAACCTTGTTCTTTTAGTAAACCTCTAAATTCCTTCCGAAGTAAATCCAGTTTTGGTTGTATATATCTGGTGCAAAATGGTCCTGAGGATCAGTTTGGTAGTAATTTCTAATTTCAGGACGGGATTCCTTAAATGATGCTAATTCATAGACTCTTGTTACAATCTTTGAGCCATCACTAATACTGACACTTTTCAAAGCTTCGCTGGTTTTTTCCAATTCCATCTTATCATATACATATATAGCTGACCTGTATTTGTGCCGCATACTGTGATCTTTCATACTTTGATGAGTGCTCAAATGGATCAGAATAAGATCTTCCAGTTTTACCAATTCTGGGTCATAATTGAAAACGATACCTTCGTAGAACTGATCTGGCGATTCCTTAGCATATATATAACCCTGTCGTACATCATGAACTCCTTTAAAAGCTTTAAATACTGCTTCTGTACACCA
This sequence comes from Christiangramia sp. LLG6405-1, assembly GCF_045055805.1. Taxonomy (GTDB): domain Bacteria; phylum Bacteroidota; class Bacteroidia; order Flavobacteriales; family Flavobacteriaceae; genus Christiangramia. The sequence goes on from NZ_CP159330.1 coordinate 2,525,552, forward strand.
ATGACAACCACCTTCGAGTCCTATTTTCATTAAATTAACTTTTAACTATGTTCTTAGTTTCAACGAATGCTTAAATTTATAAAAACTTTTTTATGTGTTATCGTACTAAGTTGAATAAAAAGATCTTTTCTCTGGAAAAGTCACTGGATGCCAGGTTCCTAGAACCAGATAAATATCAGCCACAACTAGAAATCAATGCCTTTAGTTTTTCTGAAACTCCTGTAGTCACCTACGATAGTCCCGGTGAGATACAAATGTTTCAGTGGGGTTTAATTCCCTTTTGGGCTAAAGATGATTCTATTAAAAAAATGACTTTAAATACTAAAATAGAAACTGCCGCTGAAAAACCAGCTTTCAGAAATTCAGTAGATAACAGATGTCTGGTAATTGCTGAAGCTTATTATGAATGGCAATGGTTAGATCCTAAGGGAAAAACCAAACAAAAATTTATTTTAGAACCTAAAGATCAGGAGATATTCGCTTTTGCGGGAATATTTGCAACCTGGAAGAATCCGGAAAATAACAATATTATCAACTCCTACTCTATTCTCACTACAGAAGCAAATGATTTAATGAGCAAAGTTCATAATAATAAAAAGCGGATGCCTGTAATTTTAATACCTCAGGATCACAAAAACTGGTTGCAGGGTAGCGATCTTCAAAATTTTGCCTATCCATATGATGTTCCGCTAACAGCTACAGCTATAGATTAATCATACTGCTTCCACCAGTTTACTTTTCTGCTTCTGTGAATTGTAAATATTTCTCCTGGTTCCGGTATACAATAATTCTGATCCTTTGCTGCATCGATAAATCTTTCTACCGGATCTAACCATGAATGTAAAGAGAGTGCAAAACCGGCCCAATGCACAGGCATCATATTCTCAACTCGAGCATCTCTGGCTGCCTGCACACATTCTTCCGGATACATATGAATTTGCTTCCATTTTTCATCATATTGCCCGCATTCCATAAAGCCGAAATCAAATGGCCCCAATCTGTGACCAATTTCTTTAAAATGGCTACCATAACCACTGTCTCCGCTAAACCAAATATTTTCTTTAGCGGTTTTTAGATTCCAACCACCCCAAAGTCCTTGCGCTCTATCATTTACACCTCTACCCGAGAAATGTCGTGTTGGTGTAAAAGTTATATCAATGCCTCCAACATTCGTGTACTCCCACCAATCATATTCCGTGATCTTAGGAGATGCGACTCCCCATTTTTCCAAATGTCTTCCTACGCCCAAAGCAGTATGAAAAACCTTAGTTTTATGCTGGAGTTTTTTTATGCTCTTAAGGTCGAGATGATCATAATGATCATGTGACAAAAGCACAATGTCAATCTCCGGAAGTTCATCAAGTATTTGCAAGGTATTACCTGAAAAGCGTTTAATGCTGAATGGTGAAATTGGAGCGGCATCCGGACCAAGCATTGGATCTATAAGGATCGTAAGCCCATTTATACGTAGCAATATCACAGAGTGACCGAACCAGATCATTTTACATTCTGCTGAAGGCTTTAAAAATTCCTTTAAATTAAAAGCTTTGATCTTAATTTCCTTCGAAGGCTGCCGACCGTTCTTCTCAAAAAACTGTTTATATAATAGTTTAGGAATATCATTGATCTTGATATCCATTCCAGTCTTTTCCAGATTCATGAACCTGGCTTCTTTCCAGTTTTCAGATCGCTCGTATCTCTTGATATCTTCTTCGGAAGCTTTTGCACCAAATTGATCAAACATGCTTATTTGATGATAGTTCCATCTGGTTTGAACATGACATCTTTGTTTTTTCCTTTCTGCTTGAACTCCACGTCGAAAAATTCGCCTTTGGTGGCTGATTGTACATGTTCAACTTCAGTGATCTCATATTCTGAATAATCCCTTTCAATAATATTTAAAATGACTTCGGGAAGTTCTTTTTTCTTTACATCATTTTCGGTTTCTACCCAGGTCCCATCAGCATTAAAGTCTGCACGATATTTTTCTCCATCTTTCTTAAAATGAGATTCCCAGTAGCCGTGATCATCCTTTTCCCAGTCCGGATCATTTTCCCCCGGATATTTTTTTTGAAAAGCAGTTTTTACTGCATCCGGAACGGTCTCTTTCTCTTTTTTGTTTTCCTGACAGCTCATCACGCTGATACTAAGAGCAAACACTCCAGCACATATAAATCTTTTCATAATCGTAATTTTTATAAAACTAAAAACTTAATTTCAGGGAGGTTCAAACGAAATCATAAAATTTCTCAGGAAGAGAAATTCAAATCTAATTCCTGTAGTGTAGCTTTCCGAAGTGGTTTAGAAAGAAAGGCTTTGACCATGGGGTACTTGATCTTTTCCTCATCAAAATCCTCTATGGCAGAAGTCAGAATGTAAATTCTAAACTTATTTCTAATACTCTTGTCGAGCTTTTTAAATTCGTCCAGAAAATCCCAACCGGTCATCGTAGGCATATTTACATCCAGAAACAGCACGATCTTGCTTGTAGATTCATTTTTCAAAGGAGATTGCAGGTATGCCAAACCTTGTTCCGGTTTCTGAAACACCTGAACGCGTGCATTAGAATCGAATTTCTCGATCACTAACTTACAGATGATATTATTTGTAGGATCATCATCTACGATTATATAATCATGGACTTTCACTCTTTGAAGTTACGATATTCTTTGGGAACTGAATAGTTAAGCTGGTCCATTCATTAGGTTCACTTTCAAGACTGATCTTTCCTCCTATAAGTTCAAGCTGAGTTTTTACCATAAATAAGCCCATTCCTTTTCCTTCTATATGATGATGATGTCTTTTATATAATTCAAATAATTCTTCTTTATTCTTACTAAGTTCGATCCCCAATCCATTATCTAAGAATGTTAGTGTATTGAATTCTTCGCCAGAGTGACTGGAGATTTTTAAAATCAGCTCTCTTTCAGGATGTTTGTACTTTATACTATTCAAAATCAAATTATAAAAAACACTATGTAAGTAACTTTTAGAGGTGAGCATCGATTCAAAATCACTGAAATCAGTTTCAATTGTCACCTGGTCTTCAGAAATTCAACCGGCTGTCATATGTACTACATCATCTGTAAGGCATTGGAAATTTACCAGTTCCCTGGTATTATTATAATCGGCCTGAACCTTAAGAATATTATTTAGATCACGGACTACAGTGTCCAGTCTTTTCACATTGTTAAGCATATCGCAAACAAGTTTGTCCCGCATAGCTGTTTCAATATCTTCATCTGCAATGATTTCAGCAATTCCAATGATATTTGCAACTGGTGCACGTAAATTATGGGAGACTATATAACTAAACTGCTCAAGACCTTTGTTAGCGCTAACGAGTTCGTTGGTGTAGCTGGTAAGATTTTCATTGAGCTCCCTTAGTTTGTTTTCAGATTTTTTTAGTCTGCTAATATCAGAGAATATGCAAATCACTCCGTTTAGCATTCCATCCTGATCAATAATACCAGACATCGTAATTTGAACCGGGAAAATAGTTCCATCACTTTTTCGACCTTCATACTGACTACTAAAAGTATGATCGTACGAAATCTTTTCTAAAATTTGCTTCAGCAAATCTGACTCATGGAGATCAGGAAACATCAGTTCAACTAGATTTTCGTCTTTTACTTCTTCGAATTTCCAGCCATAAATCTTCTCGGCGGCTGCATTAAAGTATTTAATATTTCCTTCAGCATCTGTAGCTACTACCCCCTGCCCTATTTTACTTAAGATATTAGCCTGAAACTTATTTTCATCCTGAGCTTTCACTCTATCTGAAATATCGATACCTACACATTGTAGTTCCCCAGTACCATCTTCATTTTTCAGAAATACGATATCCCATATCGTAGCTTTGTTCTGATCATTTTTACCAAGCTTACCAATTTCTACCTGATAATTTTCAGAAGGAAATTTGAGACATCTATCCCATATATCCATTATCTTTTGATATTGACTTGGAATAGAATCAATTAGACTATTTTTTCCAATTGGATCATTGTTTGGATATAACCAGCCAAAATCATCAATGTACCTCTGATTACAGTAGGTGAAATTCCCTTCCATATCAACCCTGATGAAATAGTTTGTCTGAGATTGTACAAGACTCTTATATCTATTTTCACTTATTGCAAGCTTCTCAAAAATCAACTTTCTTTCCGTAATATCCTGTAAAGTTCCTTTACCACCAACAATTTCTTCTCCATCCAATAACGGACTTACGATAACGTTTAACCATTTAAACTCTGAATTTGATACATGAATACGCAACTCTATATTTTTTGTTTCACCACGGTCCAAAACCGAACCCTTGAGATCTTCAAAAACTTGAATATCTTCTTGAAAGACAAGAGTTCGAAATTCTTCAATTTTGAGATCATCACATTCGACCTCTAGAATACTTCCTACTTCACCAGAACAATAAACTGTATTTTCCTTGAGGTTTAATTCCAGGTAACCTATCCTGGCAATTCTCTCAGCATACTCTAACTTCTCCGCTGTATCATTAATTCGTCGTACGTTTTCTTTTTGTTCCGTGATATCTCGAATGATAGTAGCAGTTTTTTTGATCTTCCTGCCATCTCTGTTAAATGGGATAATGGATGATGAAACTTCCGCTGGGAATACAGTTCCATCTTTTTTAATTAATTCAAGTTCAGATTTGGCCTTTCCACTTTTTCTACGTTCTTCTAATAGCGCTGCGACTGTTGTTTCATCCGTATGAATCATATCACTTCTATGCATACCAATAAGTTCAGATTCTTGCATTCCCATCATATGACACATTGCAGGGTTGGCGGATGTTATTATTCCATTTGTCTTTGCCAAGATTATTCCATCAATGCTATTCTCGTAAAATGCTCTAAGCTTTTCATCCTTTTCCTGTAAACTTTTATCCTTTAATCTATCTTTAGTTATATCACGAAACTTTATAATTAATCCATTAATACCCTCATTTTCTAAATGATTTTTGAAGATGATTTTAAAAATACCCTGCCCTTCAGGTCTTTCAATATGGAGAATATTTTCCAAGCGTTGGCCTGAGTTCTCACATTCCCTAAAAAGCATGGAAAATCGATCAGGATCTTCAAATTTGATTAGATCTAAAATATTTTCACCTACAACATTCATTTCCGAAGTAATTAAATTAGATATCGACGGACTATGGTAAGTGATTTGGAATTCACGGTTTAATATGCAAACTATCTCCTGGGATGACTCTACAAGTTTACGAAATCGGTTTTCGCTAAAAAGTAGTTGCTTTTGCAATTGCAAACGTTCCCGCTCCAATCTACATCTGGAAACCGCATTATAAATAGCGGGAACAAGTCGATCAGGTCTGTCTTTAAATAAAAAATCATTCGCCCCTTTTTCCATAAGTTTTACAGCAGAACCTGGTGGTAAGGAGCCCGAGAAGATTATAAATGGTAATAAGACATCCGAATTTCTCACTATTTCAAGAGCTTCTTCGGAATTTAGATCTGGTAAGTGGTGATCACAAAGAATTAAATCAAATTGATGATTATTAAGATGGAATTCGAATTCATCCCTGCGCGTTGCAAGCTGAACTTCGATATTAGTATTCTCCAGATGTCTTCCAACCAGATATGCATCTGTATCGGAATCTTCAATATGCAGAAGTCGGATTGGTTCTGTTTTCGACATACAAAATTGATCAATTAATATGGATTACTTTACAAAATTAAATGGAAGAAAACACCTACAATCTAATTATAATTTTTTGATGATATACCTAAATTAGGTTATTATATCTGATTATTACAAATTATTGTCGATAAGAGTATGTTAATTAATTCTAACCGGTCTTGTATAAAAAATTACAGCGCGACTAAGTCGCGCTGTAAATATTATGTTAAGCATTATTCTTATGTTCTATTGCTTTATCTCATTCGCATAAATATCAAGTTCTACCACGTCTTTTCCTAATTTCTTTACCTCGTCTAATTGTGTTGCCTTATCACCTACCACGAGGTAAATCATTTCCTTTTCCTTAAAGTATTTACTAATAACAGTTTTGAAGTCTTTTTCTGTCATATTTATCAATTCTTCCTGTTGTAATTGAATAAAGTCTTCAGATTTGTCATACTTACTTAAATCTCTTAGAATTCCCAATTTAGCCCCTAAACTTTCATAGGAGCGGGTGTTTTCTTTCAGCAACTTATTCTGAGTAAGTTCTACCTCCGCAGCTCCAAAGTCTTTAGCATAATCTGTTACCATTTCTTCAATGATCTTAAGTGAAGCCAAGGTCGCATTCGCCCGTAGACTTGTTGAAATATAAAATGGTGAAATTGTTTCATTCTCTGATATGCCAGAATAAGCGCCATAAGTATAACCTTTTTCTATTCTTAAAGTTTGAAATAGCTTGCCACTGGAGCCGCCTCCAAGAATTTCGTTAGCAAAATTAAGTTTGCTTTCATCCACGTCATTTTCAGAAAGTGCCAGTTTACCTATCATAATCACAGATTGTTTGGCATCAGGAAAATCAATAAAATATAATGTACCCGGCTCTCCTGCAGCATTAATTTCAGAAGTAGAGATTTGAGGAGCTTTAGTAGCCCAGTCGGTAGCCAGATTAGAAACAACATCTAAAACCTGTTTCTGATCCAATGCACCTGCGATATGGAACTTAGCTTCTTCAGGAGATAATTTACTATAGTAAGATTTAAGATCTTCCATGCTAATATTGGCCGTTGTCTTTAATGTTCCATTTACAGGAACTCCAAAACTATGCTTGTCTCCATATAAAAGTTTATAAAACGCTGTGGATGCAATCGCTTGAGGATTTGCTTCCCGATCTTTCAGATTTGTTTCCAGAGCCTGCTTCAATGGGATAATTCGGTTACATCCCATCTTGGTTCCATTAGAATTTCTTCGACAAATTTCATGGTACCCTCAAAATTCTTACTTAGACAGGTTCCTGAAATGCGAAAATCTTCATTCCCGGTACTTATATATACATTTGCACCCAAAAGTCCGAGAGCCTCTTCTAATTCAGCTGGAGTTTTAGTAGCCGTTCCCTGCAACATCAAATCACTTAGCAGGTAAGAAACTCCCTCTTTTCCATTTGGATCCAAACGCTGTCCACCTGGAATTGTTATATCAAATTCTACAAGTGGAATTTCGTTGTTTTCAATACCATAAACCTGCATCCCATTTTTAAGTTCAGCTGTCCAGATTTCCGGTGATTTAAATAAAGGCAGATCACCAAAATCAGGTTCGCTACGATCATATTTTGAAGGAGTTTTATCATACACAGCCTCTTCTCCCTGGCTAACTTCTTCGCTAGCTACATCCTTCTTAACTTCTTCTATCCAAACATCTGCTTCTTCGGAATTTTCTATGGCGAGGTCTAAGCTTCCTTTTGGAACTACACTGGTCATAATATAGTGCTGATCTTTGATATACTTATTATAGACGCGCATTACATCTGCTGAAGTCACCTTATTGGTAAGTTCAGCAGTCTTTGTAAGATACCCAGGATCACCATTAAATTCGTTATCCTGCACTAACTGAAAAGCTTTATTAAGTACGGTGCTAACTCCCTGATATAATTGAGTTTCAAGTTCAGCTTTAATTCTTTTCAAATCATCCTCGCTTACACCAGCGTTTTCAAATCTTTTAAAACCATTTTGAATCGCATTCCGTACGCTATCCAGATCTACTTCCGCATTTGCGCGTACTCTCAATACAAACTCTCCTGCTAGTTCACTACTACTTTGATAAGTGCTGATTCTTGGTGCAAATTTGGATTCTTCTACAACTGTTTGGTACAATGGTGATTTTTTACTTCCACTTAATAGTTGTCCTAAAATTTGTAGAGCGTACATATCCTCATCATAATCTTGAACCGTAGGATAAACCATTCTAAGCTCGGGAAGTTTTGCGAAATTATCTTCGAAATATAGATTTTTCGTAGTTTCAAGTTCTACGGGCATCGCTTCTATTGGCTCTACATCCGGTCCTGAAGGGATTTCACCAAACCATTGTCTAACAAGCTTTTTGGTTTCTTCTATTTGAATATCTCCGGCAATGACCAGGGAAGCATTGGCAGCTCCATAGTATTGTTTATAGAATTCCTTTACATCCTCAAGGGTTGCCGACTGTAAATCTGGTAATTGACCTATGACCGTCCAGTTATAAGGATGATCTTTTGGGTAAAGATTTTTCCTTATGATCTCATCTGTATATCCATAAGGAGCATTATCTACACGCTGGCGTTTTTCATTCTTAACGACCTGCTTTTCACGATCAAGGGCAGCCTGAGTAACGGTATTGATCATATATCCAAATCTATCGGAATCGATCCACAGTATCTTTTCAAATGCATCTTTGGGTACCACTTCGTAGTAAACAGTACCATCGCTCCAGGTTCCACCATTCCTGCTTCCACCCCACTCCGGGATCATTTTACGGTTTGCGCCCACAGGAACGTTTTCAGAATCATTAAAACTCATGTGTTCAAAGAAATGAGCAAATCCTGTCTTACCAGGTTTCTCCCTATTAGAACCTACGTGCATCATCGTAGCAACAGCAACGATTGGATCGCTATGATCCTCGTGCAGGATCACTTCCAGTCCATTATCTAGAGTGAACTTTTCATAATCTAATTCAAATTCTGGAATTTGCTGGGTTGCTTCTGAACATTGACCAACACTGATACCAGATGATAACAAGCCTGATAATAGAAAAAAGTATAATTTTCTCATAGAAGAATAAATTGGTTATTCTCCCAAATTAAGAAATTATTACCAATCAGTTTTCTGAGAACTTAGTTTTACTAAGCAAGATACCTAATGGTTTAGTTGCTTCTATGTTATATAGAATTACTACTATGATACCAAGTACAGGAATCGCTAGAATCATTCCAATAATTCCCCAGATCATATTTCCAGCTATTACAGAAACAATAATAAAGAATGGATGAACATCCACTCGATCGCCTACTATAAAAGGTTGAAGTACATAAGATTCTACAAATTGGGTAACCGTGAAAGTTAGAGCGATCCCAATGAGTACACTTGTATCTCCACTACTTAAGAACCCAAACGCTACCGCCATAGTGAAACCAAGAATATTACCAACATAAGGAATCAAAGTCAATACAGCGGCAATTACACTTACAAGAATAAAATTATTGACTCCAGAAATCCCCAGGCCTATAGAATATAATACCGCGAGTAATCCCATAAGCATCAATTTACCAAGTAAATACTGAGGCGCAACTTTAATAGATTTTGTAAGGGTGTTTTTTATTGATTCCTGTTTGGAATCTGGCATAACTCGCAAAAGAAAATTTTTAAAGATCTCACGGTAATTCAATAAAAAAAATACGTAAACGAATGTTAGGAGATAATTCGCCATAAAACTTGAGAGTCCGCTAAGAAAAGTAGTGATTCTTTTACGCATATCAGACCCCATTGCAGCGCTTTCCTGTTCTTCAGACTGATTGATATCATTAGGATCAAGTGGAGTATGTTCCAAGGCGAAGGTTTTGAGCTGTTCTATCTTAGGAGTCATTTGTTCCTGAATCTCTGGCCAGTCCTCTGCAAAATTTCTCACCTGCATGCTTACCAAAGCCATTAGACCTATACTAATACCAAATAGAAGCAAACTGTTTAACATGGCCGCCCATGCTCTTTTCATATACTTCTCCATCCAGATGCTGAGTGGTAAAACGACGAGACTTAGAATGACTGCTGTAGCCAGTGGAGCGAAAAAACCTTTCGCTTTTACCAGACCAGCTATTAAAAAATATATGGAGAGAATTGCCGCCGCTATGTAAAGTATTGCGCGCTTGTCTTTAAACATGAATCAAAAGATTTTGGTTGGTTAGAACAATATCGTAAATGTTTCACTCAATTGTATTAATAAAAACACAAAGAGCTAATGTTTAAACAAGACATAAAAAAAAGCCACCCGGTTAGGATGGCTTTTATTCTATAGAATAGAATGTGCTTAGTCGATTACTTCAACGTTTACAGCATTCAATCCTTTTCTTCCTTGCTCAGTTTCGAACTGAACTCTGTCGTCTTCACGAATTTCATCGATAAGACCACTAGAGTGTACAAAGATGTCTTCGCTTGTTTCGTCTGATTTAATGAAACCAAATCCTTTGGTTGCATTGAAAAATTTTACTTTACCTTCTTGCATTACTATACTAATTAATTGTTATTGATGCCGGCTCCATTTAAAGATCATCCGGCCGTGATCTATTATTTATAAGTCTCAAACTGAAACCTTAAAATAATTAGTCAATTACTTCAACGTTCACAGCGTTAAGGCCTTTTTTACCTTGTTCTGTTTCAAATTGTACTCTGTCATCCTCACGAATTTCATCGATAAGACCACTAGAGTGTACAAAGATGTCTTCGCTTGTTTCGTCTGACTTAATGAAACCAAATCCCTTGGTTGCATTGAAAAATTTTACTTTACCTTCTTGCATTACTATACTAATTAATTGTTATTGATGCCGGCTCTATTTAAAGATCATCCGGCCGTGATCTATTATTTTTAAGTCTCAAACTGAAACCTTAAAATAATTAGTCAATTACTTCAACGTTCACAGCGTTAAGGCCTTTTTTACCTTGTTCTGTTTCAAATTGTACTCTGTCATCTTCACGAATTTCATCGATAAGACCTGTTGAGTGTACAAAGATGTCCTCGTTAGAATCGTCAGCTTTTATAAATCCAAATCCTTTTGTTGAATTAAAAAACTTTACTTTACCTTCTTGCATTACTATACTTATTAATTGTTATTGATGCCGGTTAAATTTAAAGATCATCCGGCTTTGATCATACCTTATTTATAAGTCTCACACTGAAACCTTAAAATAATTAGTCAATTACTTCAACGTTCACAGCGTTAAGGCCTTTTTTACCTTGTTCTGTTTCAAATTGTACTCTGTCATCTTCACGAATCTCGTCGATAAGACCAGTTGAGTGTACAAAGATGTCTTCGTTCGAATCGTCAGCTTTTATGAATCCAAATCCTTTTGTTGAATTAAAAAACTTCACTTTTCCTTCTTGCATTACTTAATAGTTAATTGTTATAAAATGCCATTAAACTTTTGAGATCGTATGGCTTCCGATCTTAATTATCCAACTCGCAGTTTATCTACTTTACCTAGTTCTCGAAGCATTTTGAAATGCTCTCCAACCGCAGATACAAAGCTGTGTTGATTATGATAAGGCAAACCATATTCTTTTGCGGTCTGCGCTACTATATGTGATATTTTTCTATAATGAACATGGCAGATATTTGGTAATAAATGATGTTCAATTTGATAATTCAATCCTCCAATGAACCAGGAAAATAACCTGCTCTTAGGTGAAAAATTAGCTGTTGTTAATAGTTGATGGCTAGCCCAGTCACCCTGTACAATACCTTTTTCATCAGGTAATGGATACTCAGTCGTTGGAACAATATGCGCTAACTGGAATATGGTTGTAATCATTAATCCGGTAACGAAGTGCATACTTATAAAAGCCAGAACTACGATCCACCATGCCTGAGGCGCCATTATTATTGGCAAAATCAATACAAAGAAGAACGAAGCAAGTTTCCATCCAATTACGGTAGATAACTGCTTTCTAAATTCTTTGCCTTCTTTAAAGAATCCCATTTTCTTGAATTTTGCCATTCTAACAAAATCCTTAGCAGTTACCCAGCTTACCGTAGATAAACCATAGAAAAACCAACTGTATAGGTGTTGAAATTTATGAATACTATATCTCTTAGTATGCGGCGTAAATCTTAAGAAAAACGGAGGGTTGATATCATCATCAGCCTCCTCAATGTTTGTGAACGTATGATGCAATACATTATGCTGAATTCTCCAGATACTTGCATTGGCACCGATAAGGTTTAATGTATAACCTAAATACTGATTAACCTTTTGATTTTTTGAGTAAGAGTTATGAATTGCATCGTGCATGATTCCCATGCCTATCCCTGCCATTCCAAAACCACTAATAATATAAAGAGCGAATAGCAACCAGGTACTTTCTACCATTCCGGTATTCACGATTACTAAAGGAGCTACGAAAGTCAAAAGCATCAGTACAGTTTTCACGATCATGCTAGCATTCGCGTGTTTACTGATGTTATTTTTTTTGAAATAGGTATTTACCCGGCTTCGAAGAGTCTTTGAGAAATCGGATGCTCGTTTTTGAGCGAATATTGGATTGTTGATACTGGTACTATTAAATTTACAAACTAAATAATGAAGTAAACAAAACTTGAAATATCCTGAAAGGACTAAAAAGTGAAGAGAACTAAAATATTTACTATGGCAAATGTAAGCTTTATTATTACATCCACAATATAAATAATCATTTAGTTTTCAAACTTTTACGCTACAGGATAAATTCAGTTCTGTATTTAGTTCAATTTCCTAGATGGGAAATTAGTCAATGATCTTAACTCTTACTGCATTAAGCCCTTTCATTCCTTGCTCCAGCTCGAAACTTACTTTATCATTCTCATCAATTTCATCAATAAGACCACTTACGTGTACAAAGTATTTCTCACCGGTTTGTTTACCTATTATAAACCCGAATCCTTTGGAGTGATCGAAAAATGAAACTTTACCTTCTGTATCAGTAATGATCTCTTCCTCTTCTCTATCTTCTTTCTTAGGGATAGCGATTTCGATATCCTCTACTTCTACTTCTACCTTCTGAGTTGGATCTGGTGGAGTGTCGGTTAAATTACCGTCAGCGTCAACATAAGCGATCATATCCTCAAATGATCCACCTTTGTTGGAATTTTCTTTTCTTTCTAAACGCTTGGCTTCTTTCTCCTTACGTTTTTTAATCTTTTTCTTTTCTTTCTCTCTTTTGTTTTGGGTTTGTCCGGATCTTGCCATTCACTATAAATTAATTAATATTCGTTGAAAATTTCAATGCATTGAACCAACTAAACGAATACCAGAAAAATTTAATGTGTAAGATTATCTTTTGTAGGATTTATTCAGAGAGAGCATAAGCCATTCTGGCCTGCACTAAAATTTTTACAAAGATAGTCATAGCAAATCAATTCTGAAAGCTTTAAATAGTCGAGTTATAAAATTTTCCAGTTTGATAAACATACTACATAATACGACTATAGGCCTCTACTCATAATTTTATTAGAGTTTCAGGAAGAACTGAAGCATTTTTTCACTGTAAAGTATTATTTTAAAATAAAAATTATGAAAGCAATTGGTTTTATAAACTCACTTCCTATTGATAATAATGCAAGCCTGAATGAATATGAAATTGATAAGCCTATCTGTGGTTCCAATGAACTTCTGGTAAGGGTCAAAGCGATCTCGGTGAACCCGGTAGATTACAAGGTTCGACAAAGTGCAGCTAAGGATGAAGAATTATATGAACCTAAGATAATTGGTTGGGATGCTGCTGGAGTTGTTGAACATATTGGGACTAATGTCGAGAACTTTAATGTGGGCGATGAAGTTTATTATGCCGGTGACATAACGAAACCTGGATGTTATGCAGAATACCAGTGTATAGATTCGGCAATTGTAGCAAAGAAACCAGCTAAATTAAACTGGATGGAATCTGCTGCCTTACCACTTACTGCCTTAACCTCTTGGGAATGTATCTTTGACAGGATGAACATTGCTGAAGGTGATGGGAAAGATGAGAAGGTACTCATCATTGGTGGTGGTGGTGTTGGCTCTATTGCGATTCAAATCTTAAAAGAATTGACTCAGTTTGAAGTGATTGCAACAGCATCTCGAGAGGATACAGTTGAGTGGTGTAAAAAGATGGGCGCAGATAGAGTTGTGAATCACCATAAATTGTTAGAAGAACTGAAGAATGAAAAAGACTCGATCTCATATATTCTAAATTTCGCAGATACTGCTGGGCACTGGGAAACGATGACGAAACTGATCGCTCCACAGGGACATATCGCTTGTATCGTTGATACCACAGAGAATGTGAATCTGAATGCTTTGAAAGAAAAAAGTATTAGTTTTCACTGGGAATTGATGTTTACAAGACCCATGTTTAATACCACGGATAAGTCCAGGCAGCACGAAATATTAGTGCGAATCGCTGAATTAGCAGATTCCAACAAAATCATATCAACTAAAAACAGAGAATTTTATGGGTTAAGTGCTGAAGTCTTCAGAGAAGTTCACAAGCTTCAGGAATCTGGCAAATCTATTGGTAAAAATGTAATTGAATTTTGAAGAATACTTTGACCAGATTTATCGAATTCTAACCTACATCTGGAACCAAGGCTTAATGCTTCAAGCAAGATCTTTTCGGATTCTACTAAGGCTTTCTGGTTTCATTCCTAGATAATTAGCGATATGATAATTCTGTACACGCTTTTCAATTTCCGGATAGGTTTCGCAAAAATCCAGATACCGCTCTTTGTTCGATTTCTCAAGGGATGAAAGGATCCTTTTTCTAAGCGAAACAAATGCCCCAGTGGTCTTGAGCCTGAAAAAGCGTTCGAATTTTGGAATTCTATGGTACAATTCTTCCAGAAGTGTACGGTTTAGGGATAATAGTTTTGAGTCTTCTATTGCTTCTACGTAAAGCTTTGAAGGCTGATTCGTGAAAAAGGCTTCGAAATCACTGATCCACCAGTCTTCTATGGCGAACTGTATAATATGTTTATTTCCTTGCTCATCGAGATAGTATGCACGCAGACAACCTTCTACTACAAAATATTCATCTTGTACGGTTTGCCCCGGTTTGATAAGAAGTTCCTTTTTATGAAGAGAAACTTCAGAAAGGATACTTCTGAATTCAGTTTTCTCCAATTCCGAAAGGTCAATTTCCCGGCTAATGTGATCAATGATATCTGCAGGCATCTAATCAATTATTTGCATGCAAATTTAAGCTATTATACTTGAATGTATAAAAAAATGCCGGGCGCAGGCCCGGCATTTTTTAAATATATAAGTTTCTAAAACTAACTAGTTTTATCGAAAGATATTTTAGCATTTACAGCATAAGAAGTAATCTTGTCCCCATCTACATGAGCTTTCATCTCTTTAACGTAGACTGACCTTATATTCTTTACCGTTTTTGCAGCTTCTGTAACTGCTTTTTGTACTGCATCATCAAAACTTTTTTCTGAAGCGGCAATCACTTCAATCACTTTTACAATTCCCATAATTTTAATTTTATTGGTTATTGATTTCAATTTACCAACTTAAAGAAGCTTAGGAAGAATGATTAACAGAAGATTGTCAGGGAACCTTAAGTTAATGTGAAATTATAGATAGTATCAAAACCTATAATCAGTTTGTTTCCAATTAAACCAGAGATTTTTTAATTTTTGACGACGATCAATTCGGCTTTTGCGCCAGTAAGCAAGTTCCATTCTTTTTTAGCAAGCATCTCCCCTTTTTCACTGAGAACTCTTAACTCTGCAGTATTAGGACCAGAACTTCCCTGGTTGAGCGCTACAAATTGAATACTATTAAAGCCTTCCTGCAAGTTTACCAAAACCGGTTTGAATCCAGCAGTAAGCAAAACACTTGCTTCCACTAATTCACCATTTACGATGATCTGCACTTTGTCACCATCAATAAATTGATGATCTCTGCAGTAAACTTCTACAAATCTCCCTTGCGTAACCACATTCCCAAGACTTTGATCAAATCTATATTCCTCTTTAACTTCAGCATCTTTCGCCCATTTCTCTTTCATAGCATCAGCTTCAGTAAGCAGATTATTAGGGTTTTCTCTAAGGTCTATTGCTTTGGGCTTCTCTTTTAAGAACCGACTTTCTTTTTCAGTATTATCTCTCTTCAGAATAGGAAACCCTGTAGAATTTGATTCTTCCGCTTTAATAACCCGTCCGGTATTTGTGCTTCTTGGGATCTCAATTTGAGAATAAAGGGAAGCAGAGCTAAATATTAATAATAGGAGAATCAATCTATTCATAGCAAGTGGTTTGTGCAGCATAATTATATCAAAAATACAGCCATTTTTGAAGATTAGTAAGAAAACGAACAAATTCAAGTTTGAGTGTGTTCTCTATAGTAAAATAAAAAAAGTAATTTTGAGTATTATAAAAGTCAGATTTAAATGCAGGTTCACGAACTATCCCAAAATAATTCTATCGCTAATAAATTTATAAGTCAACTGAGAGACGTACATGTGCAAAAGGACCGCATGCGCTTCCGTAGAAATATTGAGCGACTGGGAGAGATCATGTCTTATGAACTTAGCCAGGAACTCAATTACAATAAGCAAGCGATTGAAACGCCGCTTGGAACTTCTGAAATTGCCCAGCCAGACAATGAGGTTGTGATCTGTTCTATCTTACGAGCAGGTTTGCCCTTACACCAGGGAATCCTTAATTATTTTGATGATGCTGAAAATTCCTTTATTTCGGCTTATAGACATCATCCTGACAATGATGAAAATTTTGAAGTTTTGGTAGAATATATGGCTTCGCCTTCTCTGGAAGGTAAAACTCTAATTCTAGCGGATCCCATGCTTGCTACGGGAAAATCTTTCGCCAATGTTTTAAAAGCAATTGCGCCTATGGGAAAACCCGCAAAAATCCATCTGGTTTCTGTTATTGGATCTTCGGAAGGAATTGAATTTTTAAAGTCAGAATTTCCTGAAAACTCTAAACTCTGGATCGCTACAATAGATAATGAGCTGGATAAAAATGGTTATATAGTACCTGGTTTAGGTGACGCCGGCGATCTTTGTTACGGTCAGAAACTTCAGCATTAAAAAGGATATCCAATAGCGAAGTTGAACACCGGGCTACCAAAATCATTTACCCATCTTTCACCTTGAGGCTCATTTGGATCGTGCATTGGAAAAGCAAGGTCGAACCTTATCACAAAACTCTGAATATCGATTCTTAATCCAGCGCCTGCACCGATTCCAAGTTCATTGATGAAATCTGATTGAAATTGACCTTTTTCTAAACCAGTTTCTTCCTGAGATTTGCTGTTCCAGACATTTCCAGCATCAACAAAAAACGCACCGTTCAAATAGGTAACTATTGGAAATCTGTATTCCGCGTTGGCTTCAATTCTAATGTTACCGGATTGGTCGCGATATTGCTCACTGTCCTCTGCCCCCTGAAAAGTACCTGGCCCAAGGGATCTGGTTCGAAAAGCTCTAACACTATATGGACCACCAGAAAAATATTGCTTACTAAAAGGCATTACATCTGAATTTCCATATGGAATTCCGTAACCACCAAATAATCTAGTGGCAATTAAACTTTGATTTTCAAATCTATAATGATAACGAAAGTCCATGTCCAGTTTAGCGTATTGAGCATAATCCAGTCCAAAAACTTCATCTTTGCCTTCCTCATTTTCAGAACCAATTAGGCTCATACTATTACCCGCAATATCAAAGTTCGAATTGAGGTAAAATACGTGCTTTTTCGTGGGATCAATCATTCCATTATAGGTGAAGGAATAAGTTAGACCTGCTATAAATTCCTGATCAAAACTACTTTCCAGAAGTGGGTTCTCCCTCAATATTTCTAAAAATTCTTCACTTTCATTACCGAGTCTGATAAAGTTAAGATCTATTGGATTTAATTCATGAGTGACATACCTGTTTGCATTCCAGAAATAACCGAAGGCAGCGTTTACACTCGTAAGTGTAAATAACTGAGCTCTCTTTAGATAATCTCCACCCAGACTTATCCTGGTTTTCGGAATGTCATATCTAAAAAAGTTATTATTAAACTCTATCGGGAAAAGAAGTCGTGGTACTATTAGATCGTTACTAAGGGCAAAATTTAAAGAATTTCTTCCTGGAATTCCTCCATCTCCAAGCTGAACTTCATATCCAAAATTAGCTGAGATATCCAGTCGCTCCCCACCTTTAAACAGGTTTCTATTAGAAAAGGTCACTCCAAGATGTGGCCCTGCAAAATTGTTGGATTTTGTCAAAGCCTGAAGCTCTGCTTTGATTGCACGCTTTTTTAAGGGTGATAGAAATATGTTTGCTTCAAGCAGACCAATACTATCCACGGCCAGAGTATCTACTTCATCATACCTTATATTTACGAATTTATAAGAGCCTATTGTTCCTAATCTTCTACTAGTAGCTCTTGAAGCTTCCGGACTAAAATTATCTCCTGTTTCAATAAGCAGGTATGGATCTAAATACTTTGGTTTAAAGAACAGTTCATCCTGTAAGTAGTTCTTATCCTTGAAGCGTTTATAATTATTGGTAACGCTATCTTCATCTACATTGTAGTTAGCATACACATTTACGTTTGAGATCCTGTAAGGAATAACAGATTTTGCGGGAACATCCTTCTTAAGTCTAAGAAATAGATCAAATTTTTTCTTATCGTATTGATTGGTATCGGCTTCAAAAATTAAAAAGCCGGGATTGAAGTTGTAATATCCTTCACCTTTAAGAAAAAGATCTATACGTTCTCTCTCCAATTTTAACTTCGGAAGATCAAATCTCATCCCATCTTCCAGCAGCGTCTTTTCCAGGTTGCTTTTGATCTCGCGATACACTAATAATGTATCATTATCTAGTTGATATGTGGCCATAGTATAAGGCTCTGGCACATTAAGATCATAATTTACAGAAGCTGTTTTAGCATCTTCATCTTTTATTTCTTCTGAAGTTACATTCGAATAAAAGAAACCTCTGTTTTCCAATCTATTCAGAAGTAATTCTTCCGTGTTTTCAAGATCAACATCTGAAAGATAAACTGGTTCCTCTCCTAATTTTTTATTTAAAAATTTATTGATGATTCCCGGCTTTTCGCGTTGTGCTTTATAGTGAAAATAAAGTCCCGGTCTCATTCCCAGAATTTTCGCGTTCGGCTCTGGTCTAAGAACACTTTGCAATTCAGTTTTTAATTGCGGTTCTTCCTTAATTACGGAATCAGATTCTATACTGATCTCAGCACCGGTATAAAGTGATTCCTCTTCAGGTATGAATTTTTCCACGCTGCAGGATTGAAAAAACGCTACAGCTATTAATATGATTACTGAAATTCTAATTTTCATCTTCTGTGCTTTCTGTACCTTCTGTACCTTCTGTACCTTCTGAACTTTCTGTTTCTTCAGGTTCTTTCTTTTCCTTCTTTACTTCTTCCATCACTGCCTTTTCGAACATGTTCTTGAACTTGTTGAATTCTTTGGTGAAAATTAAGGAAATACCACTCACTACCAACTGCCCGTCGATTACATTTTCATACTGACTTCTACTGAAACCTTTCAATCTCCAGATACCATTCTCATCAAGGAGATAAGAAATACTTACATTTCCAATGACTGGGCTTGCCTCCTGCCCTGCCTGGTTTCCTCCCTGAATATCTACGGCACTTCCCACTTCAACGATCAACCTATCCTCAAGGAATGCTTTCTGAGCACTAATATCTAATTGCGTACGATCCTGAGGACCATTATCACCCTGGTAATCTGTATAACTATCAAGATTAAAATTCAATTGTAGTCCGCTGTTTCCAAGTACTTTGCTTGATAACATGTTTAACTGGTCTGATAAAGCACTATTCAGGTTATCTCTGGCAACATCCATGGTACCACCACCGGCACCTGTACTTCCGCCTTCCGGAAAGAACCTGTTTAAAACCAGTAATGAAAATACCTGTTTATTTAACTCCTGTTCCTGGCTGTTCAATTGCTGAACTCTGTTATAAACACTTCCGCCAATTGCACCACGTTCATCTTCCGACATATCTAATCCAAAGGAAATCTTTGGAGCCATAAGATCTCCATCCACGTTTAGATAAACCAGAAAGGGAATTTCCTGCTGATACATTCGTTCATCTTCGGGGTTTACAGCGGTTAAACTTGACGACAACAATCCTGAAGCTGCAGTTTCCACACGATAAATTGCTCTTACATCAAGTTGGGCATCAAAAGGATCACCCGCCCAGGAAACACGACTTCCATCAGCTATATCGAATCTTCTTTTAACAAGGTTATAAAGACTCATCTCATAATACCCATCGTTGATATTGTAAATTCCGGTAAGGGCTGTTCTACCATTAGGATACATATTGAAGATTAGATCACCTTCTCCCTGAACCTGGAAAATATCACCAGTTTCCTGGTTAATAATCACATTGAACTTTGCTCCTTCATTTACAGTTAACCTGGTAAAAATGTCATAACCAGAAACTACGTAGCTTTCTTCCTCAGTTTCGGTAAGAATATCGTTGGGATTTTCCTTATTCACAAAAATAATGATACCATCCCTTTCCTTCATTTGAAGTTCGGTTTCCGGTACTACATAGGTGAGATTCGTACTTTTTCTTACATCAACATTCATGGTGACTTTCGGTAAAGTAAGATCACCTTTTATTTGTGCATCTACATTAACGACCGCAGTTCCGTAGAAAAGGTCATTATCCTCTTCCGTAGAATTAATAAGTTTAAAGTTTTCTGCCTGTACATCTAGATCAAATCCTGGATTTAAAAAGGTTGGAGTAGTAACCTCCCCATTGACCACGATTGAATTACTTTCAGAGTCAACAATCTCAAAATTATTAAAATACACACCCTGATTATCCATTTCAAGCTGCTCATCTGGCAAGGTAAATTGAGAATCGAGCATCGCAATATTAAAGGAAGCAGCGTCAAATTGCAGATTTCCTTCATAAACGGGCTCTAATAGAGTTCCGTTAAGTTTGAAATTTCCACTGAAGCTTCCATCGGCATTTTTGATCTCTCCCTGTGAAAAGCCTTCCAGAGCAGTCATACGGATTTCATTTAAATCAAGATTTAGATCCAATTTTGCTGAAGGTTCAGCAGCGATATAAGATCCAACAAGATCCAGGTCGATCTCCCCACCTTTCATCGCCATTTCGAAATCATACTGACTAAATCCAGAAGAGTTTCCCTGTAAGCTAAGAGTTCCCATATCCACACCTAGCATAGATAGTTTATTGATCTCCATGTCTGCCAGAATACCGGTCTCTCCAAAAGGTTCTTCATATACGATGTTCCCATTTACCTGACCCTGTGCCAGCTTCTCTTCAGGATTCAGATAGCTTAACAATGCAGCTAACTTAAAGTTTTTAAAGTCAAGGCTCAGGTGTTCTTTTTCAACACCGGGTTTATCGTTGCTTATGCGCATTTCCTGATCTTCTCTAAACAATCTAAAGTTCTGGAAATTAAGGTAGCCCGTATCAAAACTCAGCATATTCGAATCCTCTATTTGCCAGGGATTACCATTTAGAATCAGGTCTTTGTTATCGATATGAAATTGCAAGGTATCACCCTGGAAATTCAACTGTGAAGTAGCGTGAACAACCTGGGTAGTATCATAAACCGAAGTGAATTCAAGATTCAATTTTCTATTTTGAACATCACCTCCAACGATGGTACGTTTTATAGCCAGCGGACCGGTATTTAATTCTTTAAATGCGAACTCGAATTTTAGATCCTGTGGGTTAGATCTAAGATCCAGTTTTAAACTATCGATCTCACTATTGAAGTAATTTACAAATGGCACATCGATATTGGCATCCAACCTTCTTTCAGATTCTGCAAAGTCGACATCTATATTGACCGTATCTAGTTTTTGCAGATTAAGAAGAAACACTTCTGTGAGTATTGGTGCTTCACTGATCTTCGCATTGATCTTCATATTAACAGGATTGAAAATAGAGTCCTCCTGATAATTTTCCGTAATATATCTCTTGAAATGTCGGTCTATGGCGGCTGAGAAAGCTGCAGGTGTGGCATTGGATTTAAGATCAAGGTTCAGAATTCTGTTATTAATGTCTACGGAAGTAGTATCCTGTCTTACAAATGCATCTGCTTTAAAGCTACCTAGTAAATATGCTTTGTTATTATAAACCGCTACTCCGTCGATTATTTCTGCTTCAAGTTCATATTCCGAAGAATTTCCTTCAAACCAACCCTGTAATTCGAATGCGGCTTTAATTGTTTTTTGAGTGATTCCCAGAGCTTCCAGATCTGCACCATCCAGGTATAAACTAAAATCTACTCTTGGAGAAACAGAATCTAGTGCAACATCTAATTGCGCTTCCATGTCAAGATTTGAATCCTGATACATTAAGTTGATAGGTCCCTTTCCGTTTTCGAGTTCCCCGGTTATATCGATTTGTCTGAATTCGTATCCGTTATAAGTAAAACTCTCTATTGTAGAATCAAGACTCGCATTAAGATCTGCTACAGAATTACCACTTCCGGTAAGTTTTATATCTATTTGCAAATCGCCGAGGGCATCATTTTGAAGTAAGCTTCCTAGAGATATTTCATCACCCTGAACTTCTGCATCAAAAGCGATCTGGTCCCCAAATTCAAAGTTCCCATCCACGTTAATATTCCCATCGGTAGTAGCGATCTTAGCATTCGTGCTAACCTTCTCCATATTACCTTTAAAACTTCCATTGATACTGATCTTTTCTGGAATTTGCATTCCAAGATCAGCTTTGCTTACAAAATTTTGAAGATCTTTTCGAGTGGAAGAAAGTCTGACATTTGGAAGGTTAAAACTTAAGTTTTCTGGGTCCTGCGCATTTACGATACTTCCGCTACCCTTAATATTTGTATTTCTCCAGCGTAAATTTAAATTAGCCAGGTTTAGATTATCAACTTTCCCATTTATGGAAAGATTTCCTTTAACTGGTGATTTTGCGAGGTTTTTTAAATATTCGTTCTCTCTAAGATCTGGCTGAAATCTGAAGAATTCGCTCAGCTCTAAATTTATGTCTGAAAGATCAGCCTGTAAACTGGCATTTCCTGGATCTTTTATCAAGGCATCAAGGTCATTGTACTTAAGCAGTAAATCTCCGTTGAAACTGTTCCCAATTCCGTCGAAAGTAATATCTGTGAGTTGTATCTGATCTTTGGTAAGTTCTGCTTTAAGATTGAATTGATCTATCTCAATCCCGGAAGCTTCAGTAAAATTAAATTCAGAAATATTTAAACTCGCATTTTCAGGTGCATAAGAAATATTAGAGGCTTGTAAGTCAAGGTCTTTAACATCCAGGATATCAGGGTTGAAAGTTCCTTTCTTCACCTGAGCATCGTTCACGCGGTAAAGAATGTTATTATTTGCAAGGTCTATCTCATCAATATTAATCTTCCATACGGGCCACGCAAAAGCTTCAGTAGTACTCCCCTGCTCATCTATTGTTGCTGAAGTAGTATTTTGCTGTTGTTCAAGTATAATATCTGAATTATGAAGTTTCAGCAATTCAGAAGAGATAATGCTATCCTTTAAATTGAAATTCGACTGACTTGTTTCCAGCAATTTAATTTTCATATCTGCTGAAATAGAATCGGGACTGGAATTGTAACTGGCTCGAACGTCACTAAATTTTAATTTTCTCACTTCAAATACAGGTGCGGGACTTGTTTCACCTTCAGAAGGAGGAAAAGGTTTTGTTTGATTATAGGTGACCTGCGCGTCATTTAGAATAGCTTCTTCGACTACAAAAGCCATGTTGGTAAGATCTGTTTCAGCAAAAGACAGTTGAAGTTCCTTAAACTTTGCCTTGGTGTCTATACCACTCACCTTATCTACGTAATCGACATCAAATTCTTTCAGATCAAACTCCCCAAGAGATATCTGCATACTTGAACTAGTTGTATCGGCCGGGGTGGTTGCAGTTTGTGTGGTATCTGAAGCAAATGCCTTCATTAGAACCTCATAGTTAAATCCCGTGATAGAATCTTCCCGAATAATATTAGCACGAACACGACGAGCTTCCAAAGCGTCCAGACTGAATCCATTTCCTTTTATGAGAGGCATGAAAGGGATATTCCCAGTTATATGTTCACTATATATAATGGTATCGCCATCTGGATGTTCGATATAAAGATCATCAACTTCGATATTTCCGTTAAATTGAATATAGATCCTTTCCAGATCTATCTTTGCGCCACTCTTCTCTTCTATGGAGGATATAAACTTGTCTTTAATAATATTCTGTCCCCAGGGACTTCTTACGAATAGAAGGATAAGAATCAACAAAATGAGAATCCCCAGAAAGATCTTTCCAATTATTTTTAAAATCTTGATAAAGCGTGCTTTGGCTGTGCTCAAAAAACTGAATTTTAGAAGTTTCCAAAGTTATCGTTTAGATGTATTACCGCGAAGGTATTGTGGTAAGTTTACTAATAAACTTCTGTTAAATGTCTAAGGAAAGTGCATAGGCAGCTACTCAATCTGGAGCTGAATAACCTTAAGTTGTAGAAATTGTCAACAATTTGGAGTGATTATCTACACAATTAAACTATGAATCTATTACCCAAATTCAGGAGATCCGGGTATTCAAATTCATTTGATATTCGAAACCGAAAAACTTCAAACCTCTTGTTTTTCAGCGACTAAGCTAATGTAGTCACTAATTTTGAGAATGAAATATCAGGAGCAGAAAGCAGCACCAAAATTTCTTATGGCATTATTGTAGCAAGAGGTGAAAAGTATTAACTAAATAAGAATACTAAGAACTAAACTAAATTATGAGAAAAGTAATCACAGCTACCGTATTAACCGCAGGTCTTTTGACCTCATGTGTTTCTAAAAAGAAATATGTTGAATTAGAAGGACAACTTAATGATACAAGAAGTACACTTCAAAAAACGCAGGTTGAGAAAGAAGAAATTGAAGAAAAGTACGCACGTATAGAAGAACGTGTTGCTGATTATAATTCCAAGATCAATTCTCTTAGAACGGAGAATGAAGGAATGATGGAAATGAATGATCTCACCGTAATGTCTAAAAAGACAAAAGAGAAAATGAAATCCACTATTGCTAAGATCGATCCTGAAAAGGTGAAAGGAGCAGAAACTTTAGAGGATAGTATAAACCTTGCCGTTTCATATAATCTTAAGCAGAATATTTCTGAAGGAGCTGATGCAGATGATATTGATATCAATGTCGATGAAACCGTTGTGATGATCAATGTTTCAGATAAGTTATTATTTGGTAGCGGAAGTTACAGGGTTACTAAAGAAGCTCAGCCACTACTGAAGAAATTAGCTGAAGTAATTAATAGCGAACCAGCTATGGAAGTTATGATCGAAGGTCATACCGATGATAGAACTATGGTAAAAGAATCTTACCTTCAGGATAACTGGGATCTAAGTGTTCGAAGAGCAACTTCTATCGTTAGAATTTTGCAGGATAAGTATAATGTTGAACCTTCCAAATTAATTGCCGCCGGAAGAAGTAGTTACCAGCCTTTAGTTGATAATACTAATAAGGATAATATGGCCAAGAACAGAAGAACCCGAATCGTAATTATCCCAAACCTGGATAAATTCTTTGCGATGCTGGAATCTGATGGTACTATGGCAGATACTGAATAGATCTTCTATTTGTAGATATAATATTGAAAGAGAGCTTCGGCTCTCTTTTTTATTTCCGTTAACTGTAGATTAACTTCCTGTTCACGGTATCTCCGCAAATCGCTTCGTATATTTCATAAAACTGAAATTATGAAAAAAGTAAAGACAGAATCCAGTAGTTCGAAATTAGTACAGTCAGATAAAAAAGATTTACCATACAATCCTGAGATCACAAATGAGGATAAAGAAGCTCTGAATGAGAAAGGTAGAAGTATGAATAAAGGGCAGGATAAGGACCTTGATCAAAAAGAGCAAGTAGATTTCACACCAGACGAGCTTGACATTCCAGCGAGTAACGATACGAAACCAGAAGACAAAACCGAATTGGTAGATGAGGAAAACATGCAATTTAATAAGAAGGGCGCTAATGGGGAAAATGAGAAATCAGGTAAATCTTAAGTTCTTCTGATTAAAATTTAGTTAGTTACACGAAAAAAAACCGCTGCTTGTCAGCGGTTTTTTTAAATAAATTGTTCTCATAGGTTATCTCCTATTAAAAACTTTAATATAAATGGGTCTAAATGTAAGGTAAAAGTTAAAATTAAATGCATTTCATCGATAATAACGTGTCTTTTGTCGACTGTATTCAGGATTTCTATACATTTGACCTATGATGAAGAGTAATTGCGTAAAGATTTTATTTAGCCTTATTATGCTTTTAAGCATAAATGTGACGGTAGCACAAAATAGTGCTACCGCGACCTTTACTGCATCTGTCAATATTATTGAACCGATTACTCTAACCACAACAAGAAACATGCATTTTGCTGATATTGATGCTCAGAATGGAGGTCAGGTTATTTTAAATACTGATGATAGCAGGACAGCCACTGGCGGTGCGATTCTTAAGCAGTCAGGTAATGCAACCGCTGCTAATCTGCAAGTTAGGGGTCAAAAAGGGTATTCTTATAGCGTTCAAATACCGGTACAGAATGTTAGACTAACGAATGGTTCATCTGAAATTATTCTGAAAGATTTTAAAACAGAAATTGATTCAAAAACACTGAATCAAGATTCTCAGATTATTAAGGTGGGCGCAACCTTGGATATGCAACCTGGAATAGATCCAGGATATTATTCTACCTCTACACCTATCGCTGTGGTGGTTAGCTACAATTAAATTTATTGTAAGACAGCCCTTACAATTTGACTTGCCAATAATCCTACCCTCAGCACCACTCAGAAAATCAATATTATTTCCACTCATCGATACTTAAGTGTTATTCGACGACTATTTCGACTGCTTTAACGAAAAGATTTGTTTGTAGGATTAAAATGTGACAATCTTTGTGCCCAACAAATCAAAAACCTACTCGTTATGAAAAAGATTACCTTTATCCTACTAGCTTTTATTTCAGGAACTGCATTTGCACAAGAATCTGCAACCGCTAATGCCGCGGCTGATATTGTTAGCCCAATTACAATATCTGCTGAAGATGATTTGAATTTTGGTAAAGTTTCTAACAATATTGCGGGAACGGTAGTTATAGCAACTGATGGTACTGCTACTGGATTATCCCAAATTGGTACAACATCACCAGCTGCTGCTACTTTTGATGTTACTGCAGCTAGCGGGTTTGCATACAATGTTACGCTGCCAAATAGCGTTGTTCTTCAAAGTGGTAGTAATGAAATTACTGTAGATACTTTTCAAGATGATGCTGGAGCTACACCGCAAGGTACAGGATCAATCCAGACAATCGGAGTTGGTGCAACTTTAAATGTTGATGCGAGTCAACCTACCGGTAACTATACTGGTACTTTTGAGGTAACAGTAGGCTACAATTAATAAAACCGTATCTTACAAAAATATAAAGAAACGCTGCCCTCTGTGGCGGCTTTTTTTAGTTTTAATCTGTTTGTCTAACCGCTATTAAAAATTACCAATGAGAAATTACTTTTTCATATTATTTTTAAGCTTAACTGGGATCAGTCTTTCGGCGCAAAATTCGGCTTCGGCTACGGTCAATAGCAGAGCGACAATTATCGATCCTATCAAAATCGATAAAACTGTAGATCTTGATTTTGGAAACGTAATCAGTGCTTATAATCCTGGACGGGTTATTCTATCGCCAGATGGTTCCCGGGTTGCTTATGGCGTACAAATTTCTAATTCTATTCCAGGAAATGTTAACCCAGCAGAAGCTGTCATCACTCATGGTAATAATAATTACGCGATTACCTTACCAGATCAATTTACTTTATACAACCAAAACAATCCAAACCAGATCTTAATTATTGATAGATTTACTGTGTTGCCGGAGGAAGGAAATATATTGGATGTGATAAAAATTGGTGCAACTTTAAATCTCGAAGCTAACCAGCTATCTGGTTTTTATACTAATTCATCTGGTTTTAATGTTACTGTTTCCTATAATTAATTAAAGACTTTTGTACATATAGATTCAAAATTGTTAATTTTGGCTCGAACCCTCAAATCCCACGCCCCCGGTATGATTAGAAAACTACTTGCTCCCCTACTCCTATTATCTACTTTTATTTTTTCAGGTATTGCAACTTACGCTCAGGGTGATCTTATGATCATGCCTAAAAGATTGGTCTTTGATGGCACTCAGCGTTCACAGGAAATTAATCTTGCCAATACTGGTAGTGATACCGCAGTATATGCTATCTCCTTTGTAAACTACAAGATGACCGAAAAAGGAAATTTTGAACAGGTGGAAGAGCCTGAAGATGGTCAGCGTTTTGCGACAAATTTTCTTAGATATTTTCCCAGGCGAGTTTCACTAGCTCCTAACGAAGCTCAAACTATACGTGTTCAATTAACCAGAACCGGCAATTTAGAACAGGGTGAATATCGCTCACATATGTATTTTCGCGCTGTAGAAGAGCAAACAGCACTGGGTGCGGAAGAAGCTGAAGAAAGCGAAGGAATTTCCATCAATATCAAAACCGTTTTTGGAATCAGTATTCCAATTATTGTACGTGAAGGAGAATCTACTACAAAAATCGATTTGACTGAGATATCTCTAAATAATGAAGGAGAAAGTCCAAAACTATCCTTAGTGATCAATCGATCTGGAAATATGTCGGTCTACGGAAATCTTACCGCTACTCATATTTCTCCGGATGGTACAGAAAACGAAGTAGGCATAGTTAAAGGTGTTTCAGTATACACGCCCAATAAAAAAAGGAATTTCAGTTTTGAGCTCAGAAACGCTGATGAAGTAGATTTAAATGGCGGAGTTCTAAAAGTAAGCTATTCTGAAGAAGAAGGAAATAATCTATCTACTACCGAGATAAAACTTTAGGTTTTAATACGGATGAAAAAAAACTACTCAGAGTATTCTTCTTTTTTTAAACAAGGCTTGTTCTTGGTGGTTGTTTTGTTTTTTGGGTTTAGTGGATTTGGGCAGGTGTATGAACCCGTTATAACTCAACCACAAATTGAACAGGAAAATATCTGTTCAGGATCTGAAATAGAAGTTTCTTTTGAAGTAAGGAATGGTTATACTCGAGAATTTTTTTTATTCTTTTTTCCATATTATATCAATTTCAGATCTTTTACCACTGATACTAATTATAAATTTTTTCTCACTTATCCTGATGGTACTTCATTGGAAATATACCCTTCCATAAATGAGTTCGATGCTCCCGGCAACAACAGTAGGAACTTTTTTGAAATTACTACATCTTTGAAAATTCCTGAAGGATTATATGGCTCAGGATTTTCACTAGAGATTGTATCTTCTAATCCTGAAGCTAATTCTAGCTCGTCGGCTACTTTTCAAATTAATGGTATTCCTACTACACCCTCAAACAATGGCCCCATTTGCAGCGGAGAAAATATTCAACTTACTACTTCCAATGTTCCTGGAGCAACTTATAAATGGAATGGACCAAATGGTTTTACTTCCAATCAACAAAGTCCTTTAATTCCAAATGCCACTGCGGTTAATGGAGGGGATTATTTTGTTACCGCAACTGTAAATGGTTGTGCAAGCGAGCCTGCTACAACGAATGTTGTTGTGAATCCTAATCCAACTATTACTGGAACAACACCGGGATCACGATGTGGACCGGGAAAAGTTAGTTTAGGAGCCACAGCTTCTGCCGGAACCATAAATTGGTATGAAAATGCAACAGGAGGAACGAGTTTAGCAACCGGTACAACTTTTACAACCCCAAGTATTTCATCAAATACTACTTATTATGTTGATGCGACTTCAGATGGCTGTACAACAGGTTCAAGAACTGCTGTACTGGCAACAATAAATACAATTCCATCCATTACAAGTACAACTCCTGGAACTCGTTGTGGACCCGGAACAGTGGATCTTGGAGCTACAGCTTCTTCAGGAACAATTAGTTGGTATGCAAATCCAAATGGAGAAACGAGTTTAGGAACTGGGATAAATTTTACAACACCTAGTATATCGTCTAACACCACTTATTATGTTGATGCGACTTCAAATGGTTGCACCACAGGTCCAAGAATTCCTGTCCTGGCAACAATAAATACAATTCCATCTGCTCCTTTAGTCAATAATAATGGACCAATCTGTGTGGAAGGGACATTAAAACTCACCGCTTCCAATATTCCGGGAGCAGACTATCAATGGACTGGACCTGATGGTTTTGCTTCCAGCCAGCAGAATCCGGAAATATTCAATATGACCGCAGCCAAGGCCGGAGCTTATTCAGCAACAGCAACGGTGAACGGCTGTACCAGTGAAATAAGTACAACCACCGTAGAAGTCATTGTTAATACTCCTTCTACAGGAGATGAAACTACTGCAGGCACAGACTCCTGGATTGGACATGTGTATAATGGGAGAGATTTTGAAACTTACCTTGGAACTTATACCGAGCAGGAAGAATTTGCGCAAGGGTTTGGCGGAAATTATAGTTGCTTTGAGGTATCTTCTGAAAATGGTTTTAATTCTTTATATACGGAAACTTTTTCAGTCAGGTATTTGAATGCTACTTCTAAAACCGGTCTCTATGTTGTCAATCTTAGGTCTGATGACGGCATTAGATTAAAAATAAATAATGAAACTATCCATGAGTATTGGACAGACCGAGGTCCAAGGACAGATGCTAATGTGCTGTTAAACCTTAACGAACAAGAGAATTTACTCGCTTACGAATATTACGAAAACGCTGGTGGTAACGTGGTAGAGTTTCAAAATCTGCGAAAAATTACTGGGAGTCAACTTGCAGGTGCACTTGAGCAGGTAATTTGTGATGATGGTACGGCACAAGAAATTACCGGAGATGATATCGATTTAGTTCCCGGAGTAACAAATGTTGGATCCGGTTTTCAATGGATATACAGTACTTCTGAAAACGGCTCTAAAATTGAAATTCCCGGAGCAATACAAAAGAATTTTACACCAGATTTGTCAACAGCTCCTTTTGATCAGCCCGGAGAATATTTTATTTTTAGACGTGTGAACTTGCAAAGTGCAAATAATAAAGGTTTAGGAGCAAGTCCATACATTACAACTCACGAATCTGATGCTGCCCGTATTTTAATTGCTGAAACACCACAAGTTCAGTTTGGTGCCAGCCCAACAGAACTTTGCTCAGGAGGAGAAATAATTCTTTTAGCAAATTTCACCGGTAGTGGAAATTATTTAGTTTCAGCAGAGGTAAATGGAACGCCTATAAACAATATTACTGTGAATAGTAATATTTACAATCTACCCTTTGCAATAACCAGTACGACTAATTTTACCATCACTAGTATTGAAGACACTGTGACGGGTTGTATTAATAATTCTCCAAACGCTTCAGTCACAATTGTTGTCAAGGATGAATGGGAATGGACCGGTGAAGAAAATAACGACTGGAACAATACCAATAACTGGAGTTGTAATAGCTTGCCTACATTAGAAACAGACGTATTAATTCCCGAGAATATAACTTCAGGAAATTATCCGGAAATTTCGGCAGGAACCAATGCATTTGCTAAGGATTTGACAATCGAGAATAGTGCTTCATTACTTGTTACAGATAATTGGTTGCGAATTGCCGGAAATCTAATAAATGATGGCCTTTTAAATACAGAGACGGGAAGTGTTTCTTTTGAAGGAACTTCTGCTCAAATCATTCCAAATTCAGCTTTCGTAAATAATCGAATACAAAATTTGCGAGTCGATAATTCTTCCGGAGTAACTTCAGAAGCAAATATTGAAGTTACTGGAAACTTAAAAGTAGAGCAAGGCATTTTAGATACTGGTGATGAGCTTACTTTAATTTCTAACGAGATACAAACAGCTCTAATAGATGGTTCAGGAAGTGGACAGGTAATTGGTTTAGTGAGTATGCAACGTTATCTTGATAAAGCTTACGGATATAAATATTTTAGTTCACCATTTCAAAATTCTGTAGTTGGTGATTTTTCAGCTTTTATGGATTTATCAGATCCTGATAGTGGTTTTCCACATTTTTATCGCTATGATGAAAACCGTAACCTTGAAATTGAGGGTAGTATTGAGGATGCAACTGGTTGGGAAACCTATATAGATCCAGATAATTCTTTAAACGTTTCAGAGGGGTATGCACTTAATTTTGGCACTTCTTCTTCTCCACGAACTATAGAATTGATAGGAGAAGTTACTAATGGGGCAATTTTCTCCCAACAATTAGAGAATAATCATCGTGAATATACCAAAGGTTTTCATTTAATCGGGAACCCCTACCCTTCCCCTATAGATTGGAATGCAGAACAAGGTTGGGTAAGGGACAATATTGATGATGGTATTTACTTTTTTAACGCCAGTGAAGACAGTCAGTACACTGGAACCTATACTGCCTTTGTTAATAATATTTCTACAGGAAATACAAATTTGGATAGCGCACCAGAGAACATTATTCCTTCAATGCAGGGCTTTTTTATAAAGGTCAGTGACTCAGATAGTGAAAGTTTGGTTACAGGTAATATTCAATTGGATAACAGGGTACGCGTCACTAATTTTGAACAGGAATTTTATAGGACACAGGTTCCTGCACAAAGGTCTTTGATTCGATTGGAAGCAGGTTTCAAGAAAACCACTCAGAAAGATCCCTTGGTGATCTATTTTTCACCATTTTCAACTACAGATTTCGAAAAGGAACTGGACGCACATAAATTAAGAAATACAGACCCTACCGTACCTAGCTTTTATACTATTACCACGAATGAGAAAAATTTGGCAATTAATGCTATCCCTTATCCTGAAAACGAAAGTTACAATAAGCTGAAGTTAGGTATTACTGCTGATCGAGGCGGAAAAATGAGTATCAATCTGAGTTCATTAGAAAATTTGAACCTGGATTTCAATATCTATCTCATAGATCATAAAAAAAGGATTGGTCAAAATCTCAAAGATAACCCGGTGTACAATTTTGAAATCGAATCCGGAATTAATAATAGCAGATTTGAATTAATGTTCTCTGAAGACAATATCACGAGCCCGGCAATTGCGTTTAATGAACCATTTGATGTCTTTACTGAAAATGGAAATGTACATGTAAATCTTAATTTGGAAGAATTTGAGAACTGCGTAATTAGAGCAAGTACGATTACAGGACAAATTCTGGATATAAAGGAGGCCTCAGGCAATGAGCAAGTGGTTCTGGATGGTATTAAAAGTGAAGGTGTTTATTTAATTATACTACAGGTAGACGAGAAAAGATTTTCCAAAAAATTCCTGTTTAAGAAATAGACAAAAGTAATGCAAGATCTGAACCTTTATAAAATTACGTTTTCGTTGCTAACCATTCTACTTTTTGGATTGGAATTGAAAGCCCAGGAGAATCCTCCTGTACCTGTGGAGGTTGAAGTAAGGACTAGCAGGAATCTTAACTTTGGTTCTTTCACAGCTGGTAATTCTGGTGGTAATGTTAGTGTTAGTTATGATGATCAACGAACTGTAGATGGTGATATCTTTGAACTCAACTTTGGCCAACCAGTTTCTGCTGCATTGTTTGATGTGTATGCTAATCCCGGAACTATAATTCAAATTCAGGATATGGGGTCCTACACCCTGCAAAATCAAGATACCGGTCTGGAAATAAAACTTTTTATAGATAGTTTTAGCACCGGGCAACGAACTTTTGTGACGCAATCACCCAATGCCCAAACTCCCAATGAAGTGTTCGTTGGTGGTACTTTACGTATTCCCTCAGATAATTCGGGTAACCTGCCTGGAAGGTATTTTGGAACTTTCACTTTAAATTTCATTCATCAATAGAAAGAAGTCCTGCAATTGATGTATATCAAATTTTCTGCGACTATTAACCAGATTTCTAAAGAATACTTCTTTGGTCTACTGTTTATAATTTTATTCAATCTTTCTGGATATTCACAGAACAATATTCCAGAATACGATGAGTTGAGTGTAGAAATGAATGTTCCCGATCTAGGAACTATAGAAATTCCAATCGCCATAAAGGGACAGAACGCATACATTCCTGTAAATGAATTATTTAATTACTTAAAGATCAAAAATGAGGAAACTAACAATGGTTTTCAAGGTTTTATAATACATCCGGATTCTACATATACAATTAATCCTTCGGAAAAAAAGATCACTTACAAGAATACAGATTTTGAACTTTCGGAAGAAGACTTTATTCAGTCGCCTACTACGTTTTACCTAAAATCTAACCTTTATGGAAAAATATTCAATCTTAATACTACTTTTTCATTTAGGAGTCTCACCGTTAACCTGAAGACTGACAAAGAACTTCCGGTGATAAAAGAAATGCGTTTAAAAAAACTCAGAGAAAATGTAAACCGCGTACGTGGGATTGTTAATCCTGACACAGTCATACAAAGGAATCATCCGTTTTTTAAGGCAGGTAGTCTTGATTGGGGAATTGTAACCACTCAACAAAGTGAATTTGAAAACGATAACAGGTTTAACCTTGGATTAGGTACCGTATTTCTAGGAGGTGAAACTAATTTATTACTGAATTATTCTACTCGGCTACCATTCGATTCTCGAAATCAATTCTATCAATGGAGATATGTAGACAACAAAAGTAAATTGTTCAAGCAGATTACTGCAGGAAGGATCTTTACCCGGGCCACTTCGTCTCTCTTTGCTCCGGTTAGTGGTGTACAGGTTAGCAACAGTCCATTTCAGAATAGAAGGTCTTTTGGAACTTATACACTTAGTGATTATACAGATCCTCGGTGGACGGTTGAACTTTACGTAAACAATATTCTGGTTGAATTCACCCAGGCTGATGCATCCGGTTTCTATACTTTTAACGTCCCTTTGATGTATGGTAATACGGCAGTTCGGTTAAAGTTTTACGGACCTTATGGCGAAGAGCGGATTGAAGAACGTATCATAAATATCCCCTATAATTTTGTTCCTAAAAATGAATTGGAATATACTCTTACCGCGGGAATTGTAGAAAACAATGACCTTGACCGTTTTTCAAGAGTTAATATTAATTACGGTCTCAATAATTCAATAACTCTGGGAGGTGGCGCAGAATATTTTAGTGCTGTGACAGATAATAGAGTCATGCCATTTATCAATTCTTCCATCAAGATCGCTCCAAATTTACTTTTCACTGGAGAGTTTATGTATGGTGTAAAAAGTGAAGGGTTTTTGAGTTATCGTACATTCGGAAATATTCAGGTAGATCTTAATTACATCAAATATGATGAAGATCAAACGGCCATCAACTTCAATTACCTTGAAGAGAGAAAATTAAGTTTCTCTACACCAATCCGAACTAAAAATTTCTCTTTATTCAGCAGATTTAGTGTAAATCAGATTGTTATGCCCAACACTGAGTTCACTACAGCGCAACTACTATTGTCTGGTGCTATCATGGGAGTTGGTACAAACCTTACGACGTATGGGATCTATAACGATCGTGTTAAGCAACCCACAATCTACACTTCGTTCTCCCAGAATTACCGGTTACCTGGTAAATTTTTATTCTCTCCGCAGATACAATACGATTTTAGTCGAAATCAGTTCAACAATATTATTATGGAGCTTGAACGACCTGTTCTTAATAAAGGTTTTGTCAATATAGCCTATGAGAATAATATGCTTAGAAATGCACATATTTTTGAAATTGGGTTAAGGTATGCGTTCAATTTCGCTCAAACTTCAGCTACTTCAAGACTTAGTAATCAGAACAATTCATTTGTACAATCTGCTCGAGGAAGCTTAATGCTAGACGATAACACGAGATATGTCGCGAATAGTAATCGTTCTGCAGTGTCTAAGGCTGCGGTAAGTATAATTCCATTTTTGGATTTTAACACCAATGGCAAAAGAGATCCAATGGAACCATCTGTGAGTGGGTTGGATATCAAAAATACAATGGGAAATCTATCTACTAATAATGATGGAACGGTTCTTCGAATCACGGAGTTACAGCCTTACATTAAAATAGTTTTGGAGATAGACCCCAACAGTCTCGACAACATAGCATGGAAAGTCAGGAACGAGAAAATAGAAATACTTACACTTCCTAATCAGTTTCAGGAAATAGAAGTACCTGTAGAGGTATTGGGTGAAATTGCTGGAATGGTTTATCTGAAAGATGAAAATCAGCTACAGGGTCAGGGCAGAATAACTATAAACATTCTGGACGAACGCGGTAGGTTGGTCAAGTCAATCTTAAGTGAGGGAGATGGATACTTTACCTATCTTGGACTTAGCCCAGGAAAGTATACAGCAGTGATTGATCCCATTCAAATGCAAAAGATTGGTTACGAGGCTAGTGAATCAATTGATTTTGAAATTGAGGTAGACGAATATGGAGACATTGTAGATGATCTTAAATTTACTTTAACTACCAATCAATAGTAAATTTCCAATACTTCTAGTTTTCTAATCTCATCACCGAGTTTAAAATCTACAGTTTCACCAACTTTCTTACCTGTAACTGCCCGGGCAATTGGTGCTACAAATGCAATTTTTTGTTTTTTAATATTTGCCTCATCCACTCCAACGATCTGGAATTTCTGAATTTGTGAACTATCGAGGTTCTTCAATTTGATGTGCGCTCCAAATCGAATTTCATCCTGTGCCTGTTCTTCGGGTTTTAAAATACGTGAAGATTGAATTCTTTCAGCCAGTAATTTGATCTTTCCATCAATCAAACCTTGCGCTCTTCTTTTTTCTGTATCGTCTTTGATACTTATATTCGATCGCTCCTTTTCAAGCTCCTTTAATTCCACGTGTAGTTCCTGTAGTCCATTTGGTGTCACATAATTTGTAACTCCATCCGGTATCGCTGCCCTTGGTGGAATGATCACTGGTTCTTCCTGATCTTCTTCCTTTACAAAACCTCTACTCATAATTTGTATCTTATGTTCTCCTAATTATAGCAAAACCCGGAGGATATGTCTTAAACAACAATCATAAATATTTCTCAAATCCTAACAACAGGTTTGGGATGGTACTACATTTAGCAAATTTTATTTATAGAAATGAGTCTGGAAATCATTGTTCTCTTTGTGATCATCCTTGTTGTGATCGTTCTGTTTGCGCTGGAAGTATTTCCGGTAGATAAGATCGCATTTATTATTCTGGGCCTCTTATTATTAACAGATCTGGTTTCTCCGGAAGAAGCCATTTCAGGTTTTTCCAGTCCCGCGACCATCACGGTACTTTGTCTTATGATCATAGCGATTGGACTCGAAGACAATGGCGTTATAGATCTTCTCGCCCAGGGAATGAGGAAATTAAAAGGTCTGCCTCTGCTTATTATGATCCCGGTTTTTATGTTTATCGCAGGAAGTATTTCCGCTTTTATAAACACCACGGCTGTAGTCTTAGTCTTTGTAAAGATCATCGATGAACTGGCAGAGAAATATGACATTCCCAGTTCAAAATTATTACTACCGGTTTCCTTTGCAGGCATCATAGGTGGCAGCTGTACACTTATGGGAACTTCTACGAACCTGATTGTTAATGCGGTGGCCGTTAAAAGAGGTGTCGAGCGCTTCGGATTCTTCGAATTTAGTTGGTACGGAGTCATTTTTATGCTCATAACTATTGCTCTGGTAAGTTTGATGGCGGGATTTCTTCCGAAGAAAAAACCCAGCGATCTTAATTCGGTTTATAAATTAGACGAGTTTATTACGAAAGGAATCGTTAGTGAAACCTCAAAACTGATTGGCAAAAATCTTCGGGATATCTTCGGCGATGAAAAGGATTCTATTGAAGTGATCAGGCTCAAACGTAAAGGAGTTATTAATGACCATCCAGGTAGATATACGACTTTAAAACTTGGTGATCAATTGCTACTTAGATGCAGTATAGAACAGCTTATACAACTGAAAGAAGAAGGTGATCTTACGATTATTAGAAATTCTGAAGCTGAAGCTGTAAAACCAATCGTGAACGAGGCTTCAGAAATTGAAGAAAACATTCAGCTGGTAGAAATATTAATGTTGCCTAACTCGCCTTTAATTGGTAAGAGTATTAAAACCGTGGGCTGGTATGATCTTCATGGAGCTGTTCCTTTGGCGATCAGGAAAAGAAGAAGCTTCAGAAATCCAAAAAGAAGAATATTCAATAAAAAGTCTGACGATATTGACCTTCGGGTTGGGGATCGTCTTCTGGTGGAAGTAACGCAAAATGACCTGCATGAACTTCAGAAAATGGACAATATTAGCATTCTGCAAAATCATGAGGAAATTAGTCTTGTATCTAAAAAGAAACGTTCACTTAGCCTCGGAATTTTAATTCTTGTAATTGCGCTATCCGCTTTTTCTATATTCCCAATTCTGAAAAGTGCCGTGATTGGCTGTTTTTTAATGATTCTGCTGAAGTGTATCGATCTTGGAAAAATCTATACACAGGTGAACTGGCAGATCATTTTTCTGCTGGCAGGAATGATCCCTCTAGGTGTAGCCATGAGCAATACCGGGGCAGATGACTGGATCTCCACCAATCTCTTACTTCTATTTGATGGCAAACCTAATTACAGCATTATAGGATTACTGTTTTTAGTAACGATGTTTCTAAGCGGGTTCATCTCGAACAATGCCACGGCGATCATCATTGCACCCATAGCGATCACCATCGCAACCAAGTTACAACTGGACCCAAAACCTTTTATTTTAGCAGTACTCTTTGCATCAAATTTCAGCTTTTTTACTCCGGTGGGTTACCAGACCAACACGATCATTTACGGAATGGGAATTTACAAGTTCAAACATTTCCTGATTATAGGTGGTGCTTTATCGATTGTGCTTTGGATTGCGGCAACCATCTTACTGAGCAGGCAGTTATAAAAATGTATTTTTGCTGGAAAAAATTATGTCCAGATTACTCATCATTGGTTATGTATGGCCAGAACCCAATTCCTCAGCTGCGGGCGCCAGAATGATGCAATTGATCGAATTTTTTAGAGAACGCAACTATAAAATCACCTATGCAACTTCAGCCCGAAGATCAGAAAATATGGCAGATCTTGAAGCATTAGGTGTTACCAGCCGGGAGATTCAGCCAAATAATGATGAGTTTGACGTTTTTGTACAAGAGCTGGATCCTCAAATCGTTCTTTTCGATCGTTTTATGATGGAGGAGCAGTTTGGATGGAGAATTGATAAATTTTGTCCCGATGCTTTAAAGATTCTGGATACCGAAGATCTGCATTCGTTGAGGAAAGTCAGAGAAACTATTCTGAAGTCCGGTCAGGAATTTGACGATGTTTATTTAGATGCTGATATTACGAAACGTGAAGCTGCGGCAATCTACAGGTGTGATATTTCTTTAATCATTTCTGAATTCGAAATGAACCTTTTAGTTGAAAAGCTGAAGATCCCGGAGCATATACTCTTCTACCTGCCATTTATGATGGAGACGGTTTCTTCTGAAAATAATAGCTACACTGAAAGAAGAGACTTTATTAGTATTGGTAATTTTCTTCATGAACCAAACTGGAGAGCAGTTCTAAATTTAAAAAAAAACATCTGGCCATTACTTAGAAAAATACTGCCAGATGCACAATTACATATCTATGGCGCTTATCCTTCGCAGAAAGTCTGGGATTTAGAGAATAAGGCTGAAAGATTTCTAGTTCATGGACGCGCAGAAAATGCTCAGAAAGTTATGAGTGATGCCAGAGTATGCCTTGCTCCTATTCAATTTGGAGCAGGATTGAAAGGTAAATTAGCGGAAGCAATGGCCTGCGGAACCCCTTCAGTAACCACAAGTATTGGTAGCGAAGGAATGGCTGGAGATTTAGAGTGGAATGGATTCATTGAGGACGATCCTGCACAATTTGTTGAAGCAGCTAAAATGCTGTATAACGATGAGCATCTATGGAACAGAAAAAGTGAACAGGGTTTAAAGATCCTGAAAGATCGATTCGATCAGGATATTCACCAGGCGAGATTCGATAGAAAATTAAATAATACTCTCAAACAGCTTCCGAAGCATAGAAAGGAGAACTTTACAGGTTTAATGATGAATCATCATCTCCAACGAAGTACTTATTTTATGTCCAGATTCATTCAAATGAAAAACTCTATAAATTAGAAAACCGCTGGAAGCATGGGCTACCCAACGGTTTTCACTACACAAAAAACAGTTTAACCAAACATCATCAGAAGCATCAAACAATGGCTTCAAAAGCCCTTCTGAACAATTTTTTATTGAGATTCTGCAAAGCTGCAGTCTTATAATTTGTATCTACTAAGAGTGAGATATTATTGTTGCTTCCTCCATAAGAGATCATTCTAACCGGCACGTCATCCAGAATTTCGAATAATCTTGGAGTTCCGCGATCGTCAATTAGTCCCTCACCAACCACACAAATGATACTGTGATCACGATCCACAGTAATCTCTCCATAAGCATTGAGTTCGCTTAAAATAGATTCAAGGTTCGAAACATTGTCAATAGTCAGTGAAATGGCAATTTCTGAAGTGGTGATCATATCAATTGCCGTTTCATATTTATCGAAAACTTCAAATATCTTCCTTAGAAAACCATGAGCCATCAACATCCTGTTGGATTTAATTTTGATAGCTGTAATATTATCTTTCGCTGAAATAGCCTTTAAACCTTTCGTTTCAGAAATTGCAGAAATGCAGGTACCAGGATCTGATGGTTTAAAAGTGTTTTTTAGAAATACAGGGATATTTTTATCTATAACCGGCGATATAGTTTGTGGATGAAGGATTTTCGCTCCAAAATAGGCTAGCTCTGCTGCTTCCTCGAAACTTAGCTGAGCTACCGGAAAAGTGTTTTCCACTACCCTTGGATCATTATTATGTAAACCATTAATATCGGTCCAGATCTGTATTTCAGAAGCATTTACAGCGGCTCCAATGATAGTTGCAGTGAAATCACTACCACCCCTATTTAAAGTCGAAATTTCCCCGCGATCATTAATTCTTACAAATCCCTGGGTTATATAAATAGATTCTTCAGGCTGCGATTTCATCTGAGCCTCAAGTAAATTTCCGACGAGTTCTGTATCTGGATTTTCTAGATTCGCAACCTGCATGAAATCCCTAGCATTCAACCATCTGTTAGAAAAATGATTTTTCGTCAAATAGAAGCTGAAGATTTTAGTAAGAATAGTTTCTCCAGTTGTCAATATCCTACATTCATTTTCTGCAGTGAATTCCTGAGAAGTAATATGTCTCAGTTTTGAAAGTTCAGTTTGCAGAATGTCGAAAACTTCATTTCTATCTTCTACGGAATTGAATAGTAATTCAATTTCCTGTTCATGCCTGATAAAAAGTGCTTCCAGAATTTCGTCGATCTCAACCTGATCTCTCTGTTCTACACTACTAGCAAGTTCTACCAGAAGATTAGTGACACCAGATATAGCAGACAATACCAACAACTTATTACCATCTACATTCTGAATGATACTTGAAACATTCCGGATATTCTCTGCAGAACCTACTGATGTACCTCCAAATTTTAATACTTTCATATCTTCCTGATTTCTCTCTGCATAAGTACATATAGTTTCAACTGCACTAAAGAAAATTGATCGATTTATATACATTTGCACATTATGTACAATAATTAACAATGAAGACAATTACTACGGTAGTCCATGACATTATAAGGCATCAACCATTTCTGGATGATGCAATTGCCAGGGACATTGTAAATTTTAGTGGTTTGGCTGCCGACATCCAACCTCAAGTTGAAAAGGAAATGCGTAAAACTGTAAAACAGGGAAGTATAATTATGGCACTTCGGCGTTACGCACCACATAGAACCAAGATCAATATGAAAAGCTTGAGAGAATTGGGTGATATAATTGTACGATCTGGCATTACTGAGTATACTTTCCTTAACAGTAAAACTATTATTGCAAACAAGGCTAAACTATTGGAATCTGTCAAGGATCAAACCGGAATTTACCTTAATTACTCCAGTAATTATCAGGAAAGTAATATTCTGGTTTCCTCAACTCTTACAGATCTGGTAGAAGATTGTTTCAGAAATGAAGTCAGGGTAACGGTAAAGAAGGAATTGTCTTCGATTACCATTGCGCTACCTAAGAATAGCTCTCAAACAGTTGGTCTATATTTTTATATGTTCAAATTACTTGCTTATGAGGGAATTCCAGTTTTTGAAATGATCTCAACGTCGAATTACTTCGCGCTTTTCCTGGAAAAAGAATATGTGAATAAAGCATTTTTGCTTTTGAATGAAATCAAAGCTTAAGTACTACCAGTATTCGTAATAAACACCTGTCATTGCAACCACTGTGAAAACGATAATAAATGCAATCGCTAAGTAGATAAGCTTATTTGAATTGCTATTATTTTCATTGAAGATGTTTGGGTCTGAAGTGGTTTCAGATTTGTTCCCGGTAGGCATATTTTTGGTCGTTTGGTTAGAAATCGACCCCAATATACTAATTATCAATAATTTAATTGCAGGAATTTTAAATATTTGATATTTGAATCCAAGAAAAAATATCATTTAAATTATTGTTGATTATCACTTAGGACGTAGAAATGGCGTTGATATCCACAAAGAATTAATTGTACTCCTTCACGATACTAGCCCATTCCATTGACTTCAGAATACGAACCAGCACAGGATCGATCATATCCCGATATTCAGAATTCTTCGGAAATGCATAACTATAATAATCCTTCTTCAAACTTTGCTCAATAATTTCCAGTTCGTTTTCAAGGTTCATTTGCTCAATATGGTACCTTAGGATGGGTTCATCATAGACTACGAGAAATGTTTCTTCCTTGTTAAGTTTGTCCAATGCCTCCATCCCATTATTGACAAGTTCGGTTTCAATATTATATAAATCAAGTAGTTCCTGAGAGCTTGAACTCAGTACGGTAGTTACTTCAAATCGATCGAGATCCTGAATGCTGCTTATTTCTTCATTAATACCTTTTACAGTTAATGAAGAAGCAATCCCGGCAGTAAAACTTGAAATTATAATAACGGCCATAAACATCCAGATAAGACCAATGATTCTTCCACCAAGTGTTCGAGGTGATTTATCTCCATATCCCACTGTAGTCATTGTCACTGCACTCCACCAGAATCCCTGTAAAATACCCCTTAAATTGCCTCCAAATTCTTCCTTATTCTGTTTTCTTTCAAATACCCATACTAGAAAACCGAAAATGAATATGACAAGTAAAAGCAATCCTATAATAGAGAAAAACTCCCAGCTAAATAGATTTTTAAGATGTCTTAGAGTTTGAGATTCAGATCTTTTGGCAACGCTGGTATGAGAGATAAAGTATGGTTGAGAGAATTCCATACGATGCATACGATTATCTGTCACTGTGACCGGATTGATACTGAAGTCCACCTCACCTGCTTCTATACCATCGAGTAAACTTCCAAGGTCCTTATACTCTTTGAATTCGTAATCTAATTGTAATTCCTCGTTGACCAT
Source organism: Christiangramia sp. LLG6405-1 (assembly GCF_045055805.1). Lineage (GTDB taxonomy): Bacteria > Bacteroidota > Bacteroidia > Flavobacteriales > Flavobacteriaceae > Christiangramia. Next base: position 2,568,757 of record NZ_CP159330.1, read on the forward strand.
TTTCCAGGAAGCTACGCTAAGACCTCTAAATTTACCGTTGTGCTTTTCAACAAAAGGCGCAGTTTCAGAAATACCAATCACTACTTTATTATTTTCCGAAGAAAGGCTATCCTGAGCGATAAGGGAATTGCTCCAAAAGAATATAAAACATACAAACAGGATAGTAAACCTGGAATAAGACATCATTGTAAACTTTAAATGAGCTCGAAGATAAACATTCCTATTTTTTCAACGAATCCTTCTGAAATAAGTAAGCAATATTTAGCTGCTTCTTCCCAAAATCTTTTGCCTTTGAAACATCCTGTCCCATATAGATATCGATCCTTTTTTTCCAGCGATAGTGCATTTTGTCTTTGATATAGAAAACACTGTCAAAACCTTCAATTTTGATAGGTGAATTATAAACCAGTCCCATCTTTAAAAGATCACGCGAAACTGCAATCGCATTCATACCTGGTCGTAATGTATCTCCCCAGGCAGTAATTCTAGGGTTATTTTGAGTTTGATATTCTACCGAGTTATAGGCGGTTGCCGTCACACAAATTGTATCCCAGTCTTCAACATCCTTATTACCATCAAATGCCGTACAGGCAGTTAGATAGATCATTAAAATAAACCCGGAAATCAAAATCGCAGATTTTTTAAGCCTGTACGTATATTTAGAGTACAGCATCCTTTAAGATAAAGTGAATCCTTCAGGATATTCTCGTTTAACAAATTGATTTGCTTCATCAAAATTGGTGACTTTCATATTTTCTGAATCCCAGATCATTTTCAGGTCTCTGCCTGGATAAATGATCTGGTCCTTACCGTTCGCGTCCTTTTTCTTATTCTGAATATCATAACCCCGAATGGCGAGATTTGCTATCAATAAAGATTCAGTCAAAGGACCTGCGATATCGAACGGCGAACTCAGTTTTTTATTGCCATACCCTGCAATAGCCGCTGCCACCCATTGAGCATAATGACCATCCATTCCATTAGGTACACGTTCGTAGGTCTCAGCTATATTTACTTCGTCTGTTTTTGAAGTAGGTAGTAATCGGGGATTAAGTCCGTAGGTACCACACATCATTTTACCTTTAGTTCCAATGATCAAGGCACCATTACCTCCGTCTCCAAATGTTTCTTCAGGACCTAATTCTTCAGGTCGCATAGGTTTGATACCGCCATCCATCCAATGAAGTTTGATATCATCAGCACCCGGAGTCTTGCCATCAAAGCTCATAATTACATGACTTGAAGGAGGACAGCTATCCGGGAAATAACCTCTCTGGAACTCATCTACATAGACACTTCCAACACTACATTCAACTTCTTTTGGATATTTGAGATCCAGTACGCTAAAAGGCGGTTCGATAAGATGACAACCCATATCCCCAAGAGCACCAGTTCCATAATCCCACCAGCCACGCCAGTTGAAAGGAACCAATCCATCCACATATTCTTTATGTGGAGCAGTACCAAGCCATAATTTCCAGTCCAGTTCAGAAGGGATTGCACTGCTAGTTTTTGGCCATGGGATTCCTTGTGGCCATACTGGTCTATTCGTCCATACATTTACTTCCTGTACTTCTCCAATTAGACCTGCGTCATACCATTCTTTCATTTTGCGCACTCCATCTCCTGAAGCACCCTGATTACCCATTTGAGTAACTACCTTATATTCTTTAGCTGCTTCTGCAAGCTTTCTGGCTTCATAAATATCATGTGTAAGTGGTTTCTGAACAAATACGTGTTTTCCGCGTTCCATAGCAGCCATAGTTTGTACAGCATGATTATGGTCTGGAGTTGAAACACTCACTGCATCGAAATTTTTAGATTCCTTATCAAACATTTCCCGGTAATCCTTATAATACTTCGCCTTTGGAAAAGCTTTTCGGGAAGCTGCCGCTCGCCTGTCATCTACATCACACAAAAATGCTATCTCAGCTTTGCCGCTTTTGTAAAAACTCATGATATCTGATTCTCCTTTACCTCCTACTCCAATCCCGGCGATCAATAACTTATCACTTGGTGCAGTAAAACCAGGTCCACCCAGTACATGCCTGGGAACGATCATAAATCCTGAAGCTGCAACTGCAGATTTTTTAATGAAATCTCTTCTGGTGTTTGAATTATTCTGAAAGGAAAATTTGCTCATTTTGTAAGGTGTTGGTTAGGAATTGCTTAAAGTTATCTTTTTTCAGATAATAAAACAATTAAACCTTGACTGACATATTGCCGGTGCAATCAGTTATTGTGTCGGGTAATTAGACCTTCGGCAAGGTCCTTGCACATTTATACTTGAAAATGGTGGAGAGAATATCGAAGCCTCAATTTGTAATGGAAAATAATATTTTATGAGTCAAGTTAAGCAGAATGATGCCGTAAAGGTACACTACACAGGAAAACTAGAAGACGGACAGGTTTTTGACAGTTCAGTAGAACGTGGAGAACCTATCGAATTCACTCTAGGTGAAGGTCAATTAATTCCTGGATTTGAAGAAGGCCTTATCGGTATGGAAGTTAACGAGAAGAAGACTATCAACATATCTAAAGATGAAGCTTACGGAGATCCAAAAGAAGAATTGATCCAGGAAGTTCAAAAAAATCAACTTCCAGAAGAACTTAAGCCAGAAGTTGGAATGCCATTGGTATCTAAAGGACCTGACGGTCGTGAGATCAATCTGGTAATTACAGATGTAAAGGATGAGACCATCGTAGTAGATGCAAATCACCCTCTAGCTGGAAAGGATCTTATTTTTGATCTGGAAGTAGTTGAGATCAAGTAATTGATCATCGAACATATTTGTAAAAGCCCGGACTATCCGGGTTTTTTTTTGGATTGTATTTGATATTCTGGTTAAGGTTATGATAATTCTTTTCGATTGACTGGTATGCTCCTTACATTAGATTAAAATCAAAATCTAAGTTATGATAAGAAAAGGATCAGCGGAGTGGAAAGGCTCTCTAAAAGAAGGAAAAGGAACAGTTAGTCTTGAGAGCGGAGTTCTTAAAGATGAACAATACTCATATAAGACACGTTTTGAAGACGGGAATGGAACAAATCCTGAAGAATTAGTCGGTGCAGCGCACGCAGGTTGTTTCAGTATGCAACTATCCGCTTTTCTTTCTGAAGATGGATATGAACCAAACCAGGTATCTACGACTAGTGAAATAACATTCGAGGATGGTGAGATTACAAAATCTCATTTGATCTTGACCGCAGATGTACCAGGAATTGATAAAGATGCATTTGACAAGATCGCTAATAAAGCTAAAGAAAGCTGTCCGCTTTCAAAATTGCTTAAAGCAGAAATCACATTGGAATACGATCTAAAATAAGAGATTAGATCCCCCGAATTAAAGCTCCTTATTTAAGGGGCTTTTTTTATGCACAGTTCTATGGATTTATAAATGGTTTTCTTCATATTCTCTTCCATGATATTCCTGGATACGAATTTTTGATTGACCTCAATCTCGATTCCAATATAATTATCTGGAAAATTTTTTCTCAGGTAAGTAGTAAAACCATCAGCTTTTCCATGATATGGGTAATTTTTACGAACTCTGTATCTAGATTCATCTGTAAAGAATGTTTTTAATTGATCACTCCATTCCTTCTCTAACCGAACCTTAGGGTCATAGAGAATTCCTATGTCACAATCTCTTTCAATATCATCCAGAACGGGAGTAAACGAATGAATCGAAAGATGTAGAACCGTATGATTAAATTTATGAAAATCCAGAATCAGATTCTCAACATGACGACGGTAAGGTAAATAGTGTTCTGCGATTACTTCACTCTTCTTAGAATGCTCAAGATTTTTTGAGAACCTGGAAAATAGCTTAGGATGGTGTAAAGATCGATTAGTCTCAATCAGTAATCTTCCAATATCCTGCGCATAGCTGGCATTTGATAAAGGTTCTAAATATTTGTAAAGATCGTAAGCGCCGGGATCATAACCCTCATGAGTATTTAGAACATCCTTCTGCTCTACAAATAAATAAACGTATTCAGGCGGAATTGCATTCGTAGCATGTTCGCAGGTAATTACTATTTTCATGGCCGGAACATACGATTCGACTGCAGACTTTCAGCGATCTTCAAATAAGTACGTTTTATGTTCGTTTCTGAAAAATCTCCTCTCAAGGATTTTAAAATACGTGATGCAAGACTGCCATTCTGTAATAAGAATTCAATATGATTCTGATGATTCACAGACAATTTATTACCTACGAGTTTATAAATGTTTTTCCAGATATTTCTTACTTCATTGTCTTTTTCAATATCAAAAATTGCCAGATACCGCTTGTTTGTAATAAGCGTATTTTCAGCATCCTTGATCACATCATTAAAGATGTCAAACAAATCATCTTCGTGCCAGGTCTTTTGATCTTCCAGAGAGACGAGCTCTTCACAAACCAATAATTTCAAAGCTTCTACTATAAAGGCGGCAATCGCAATATCTGCGGAAGGTGTTTCCTGAGTATCGATAACCCTGATCTCAATTGCATTCCTGTCGAACCGTGAAATAGCTCCTCTTGAATTTAAAAAATGATGATCGAGAATTTGTTCGGTATCATACTTTTTGATCGCTTTGTTTATAGGATCAAAGATCTTTTCGTGATATTCTTTCTTACTGAAGACCTGTTCAGGAATGACCTTCCCTGTCATATGAGGTATTTCCTTCTGGTTGGTTTTATAATAGTGCATTCTGGAATCCTTATATCCAGTGAAATGACCATCCAATACCGGGGAGCTTGCTGCCAGACCAGGAATGATTGGAAGTAAGATACGCACTGCTGCGTGCAACTTCTCAAATTCCTGGTCATTTGCAAAAGGCAGATTGATATGCATACTTTGAACATTGCTCCAACCATGTCCTCTGCAATCAAATATCCTGTTGTAGAGGTTGTAGATCTCATTATGATCATGTGGCCATAATTTTGTTTCTACCATAGTATCCATTAATGGATGGCATGCACCAGCCAGTAATTTTGAATCCATACCTCCCAGAAGCTTGTTGATCTCCTTTATATTCTGAAGAAAGTCATTTTCCAGATCTTCCAGACTGGAAACCGGACCGTTGGTTTTTAATTCCACTACATGTGCCACGAGCTCATTACTCCATTCAATCTTACCGTTTGAAACATCTGAAGTTAGAGTACCATTCTTGAGGGTAAACAATTCATCAACTGAAGGATTAACCTTCATGGTTTTATTATGCACGAGCATGTATTCCAGCTCTATTCCATAAACTTCAAATAAGTGATATGCCATTCTTAATTTTTTTCTAGTCGGTTTTTAAGAGCAGTAATAATATCAATATAGATCTTATCACCATAATACTCATCCTCTACTCCCGCATCAATATTGGGATTGTCATTTATTTCGATAACCACCGGGCCTTTTTCAGTTTCTTTAATATCGATTCCGTATAAGCCTGCACCCATAAGTTTTGCCGACTTTACCGCAATTTTAATTATTTCAGCAGGAACTTTTTCTATAGGCAGAGAATCTGCATTTCCATCCTGATCATATTTGTCTTCAGCATTCCAATTGTAGATCTGCCAGTGACCTTTTGCCATGTAGTATTTACTGGCGTAAAATGGTTTTCCATCCAGAATTCCAATTCTCCAGTCATATTCAGAATAAGAAAATTCCTGAGCGATAACCAGTTCTGACTCCTTAAGCATCGCAGATGCGAGCTCATAATATTCAGATTCCGTTTTTGCTTTTTTAACACCAAAAGAGAAAGTAGAATCCGGTGATTTTAAGACTACGGGCAAGCCGATGGTTTCCAGAACCTGACTCACATTTTCTTTGTGAACAATCATGGTTTGTGGCGTTGGTATTCCGGCATTTTGCAAAGCTTCAGCCATAAATACCTTGTTACAACATTTTAATATTGCATCTGGCATATCTACAAGCGCAATGCCTTCCTGCTGTGCCTTCCGTGCAAAAGCGTATGCTTCGTTATTTACTTCTGTACTCTGGCGGATAAACAGAGCATCGAAAGATGAAAGTTTAGAGAGGTCTTTAGGGGAGACAATTTCAGTATAAAAACCCATTTTTTCCGCAATCTCCACGAATTTTTTCAGGGCTTTGCTATTACTTGGAGGTGCGGAATCCCCATCTTTTACCAGGATTGCTAAGTCATATTCATAACTGGAAAGCTTCGGAGTATCATAACGCTTTTTACTAAAATATTGTTCAGCAAATGCATACATACTCCCTTTATGTTCTTCAGGAATTTCAGCTTCAGAAATCGCTTTGATACTTTTAATATTCCACTTGGTCGTAAAAGTGAATCGTACCCGCAATAATGGAATTTGAAAATGTCTGAAAAATGTAGCGCTCAATTCCTTGTATTTCGCGGCGACATTCTGCCCAAAATAGATACTTAGCGTAAACTCTTTGGATTTCAGACTTTTAAAACTACGCTGAATAAGATCGTCAAATTCATCAGAAACTATCCTGACCAACTTTGGTTCCCCAAGATCCACCAGATTCCTTATGGTTGGGATAGCTGAGTGTCCACGGGCTTCTGCCAGTAAAGAGACATAATATCCCTTGGACTGGTAAGAATAGTCTTTACAGAGATTAAATATTCGAACATTCCTGAGTTTCGCGAATTCGGGATTGGTAAGGTAATCCCGCGAAGAGATAATTTTCGTATTCTCAGGAGAAATGGTCCAGTTTTCAGGCTGGTTTACAACGATGTATTTATTCATTCAATTTATTGGTAACTCAAATCAAATGTATATTAAAATTCAATCGTAAATAAGATTTTAAGTTATCCTTAATTATAATTATTAAATTCAGCCTGAAAATCTAAGTTTATGAAATTATCAATATCAGGATTACTCCTTTTCTCTCTAGTATTTAATAGCAATGCACAAACACAGGATTCAGAATTGATCGAGAAAGCGACCAGCATACATGAGCGTGTCATTACTATAGATACGCACAACGATATCAATATCAATAATTTCACTACTGAAAAAAACTATACACAAGACCTGGACACCCAGGTAAATTTGCCGAAAATGATGGCTGGTGGTCTTGATGTTAGCTGGTTGATCGTTTATACAGGGCAGGGCGAATTAAATGAGCTAGGTTATGCTGAAGCTTATGAGAATGCAATTAGCAAATTTGAAGCGATTCACAGGCTTACAGAAACTTATGCTCCTGAAGCTATAGGACTGGCTAAAACTTCTGCGGAAGTAAGAAAGTTGGTTTCAGAAGGAAAAAAAGTCGCCATGATAGGTGTGGAAAATGCGTATCCTGTTGGAACAGATTTAAGCAGAATCAAAGAGTTTCACGATAGAGGAGTCAGATATATGTCACTTTCGCATAATGGTCATAGTCAGTTTTCAGACTCCAATACCGGTGAGGAGAATGATGAATGGCTGCACAATGGATTGAGCGAATTGGGAGAGAAGGCAGTTCTGGAAATGAATAAGTATGGAATTATGATCGATGTTTCACATCCCAGTAAAGAAGCGATCAAAGATATGTTTAGATTATCAAAAGCACCACTTATAGCTTCTCATTCTTCTGCCAGAGCACTTTGCAATCATAGCAGGAACCTGGATGACGAACTACTTGAACTGTTTCGTGAGAATGGCGGTGTCGTTCAAACGGTGGCGTTTAGTTCCTATTTGAATACTGAGAAACATAATACTTTTTCGAAGGCAGAAACTAAAGTTTACAAAAATACTGCAGATCAATTGGGCTTGAGTTATTTAGAAAGAGACAGCGTTCGAAAACTTGATGAAACAGCGAAAGAGAACTATTACACAGATCTAAAAAAGATAAGAACCGCCGCTAAGCCTGCCCTGGATAATTTAAATGAAACTTCAACTCCGGTGGCCGTAGTAGATTTCGTGGATCATATCGACTACCTCGTGAAAAAAATTGGTATTGATCATGTTGGAATTAGCTCCGATTTTGATGGTGGTGGTGGAATTTATGGTTGGGATGATGCCAGTGAAACGCTTAATGTAACCATCGAACTTGTTAGAAGAGGATATTCTGAACAGGAAATAGCGAAACTCTGGGGTGAAAACCTACTAAGAGTACTCGACGAAGTTCAGGATGTAAGTAGAAATATGCAGGGATAAATTAATTAAATTTTATTTCCCTGATATTTGCGGGTACTCCTACTCTTTCATTAGAAATAAAAATCCTGCCGTCTTTGGAAAATGCAATTCCTTCTGGTTGTTCGAATTCTGCTGGGTCAAGCAAGTGTATGGATTTTATACCGCCTTGTTGATCGGTAATTATTACCTTTTGAAATTCTGCATCCAGAATATATAGGTCTCCGGTTAATGGATGTAATGCAAGATCTGATGGTCTTAATAGTTTTCTGGGATTATGAGTTTTTAAACGTTCAAACTTTGGATCTTCGTAGTCAACTCTTAAGATTGGTTCTTTCTGCAGTTTTCTGGTTTCCGGATCATATTCATAAACACCTTTATAACCACTACTATTGTCCAGATTACGATCCTTGACTGTGATCCACAACTTTCCGTCTGGAGTTGCAGTCATACCTTCTATGTTGTTCCTGTATTCAAAATCCAACTGTATGCCTTCCAGTTCCTGATCTGCAACATCAAGATCTGAAATATCTATGATTCTCCCATTACTTTCAGCAACCCAGTAGACACCATCCAGATAAGTTAAAGCCTCATAATCTCCGGAATATGAAAACTTGTGTGTTTTGATGATCTCTTTCGTTTCCATATCAAAAGTAAACAGGATACCGTCCTCATCCTGCACACAGATCATAAGTCCGTCTTCATTATATACCATTCCGGAAACTTCATTTAATTCTGAAGGTAATTCCCATGACTCGACTATTTCATAAGATTTCTCAACATCATTAAAATCATAATCATTTAATTGGTAGATCGCGTAAATGATTCCGGCCAAAACAATGACCATAGTTACGATTCCAATAACCCACTTATTCATATAGACACATTTAAGTTCTAATGTACAATTAAGCCTATCTCATTGAAAAAGTTTAACAATACTTTGAACAGTGCACGCACCTTATAATGTTAAAATTTGTTAATTCAGTACCTTTTATTGCATAGTACTGTAACATAACAAGTTTTGCAGCGTCTATTAAATAGAAACCATCATCAACAACATCAAAATGGTTTAATAATCATCTAAAACATTAATTATGAGACATTCAATCAATCACACGAAAAGAAGACAATGCTTTATGAACACAGAGGCGAACTTGCAAAGACAGGTTTTTCCGAAGCGTAAAAGAGCTTAATCAAACTTATTCATCAATCATCAAAAGAATCATTATGAGACATTCAATCAATCAAACCAAATCAAGATCCTGCTTCATGAATACTGAAGCCAACGCAGAAAGATCATTATTCTCCAAGCGTAGAAAGTATTAATTAATCATCAAAAATTTATCAATCATGACAAGTCTGGAAAGTAATTTACAGGTTTTTGGAAATGCCAGAACCGGTGGCATCACACACCGGAGGCCATTTCTAAACATCAAATCATCACACAGGTCTAAATCTAGCGATCAAAAATACACTGCATGAAAGGACCATTTTATCAATCACATCATCACAACTACAGTTAGGAAAGAGGTTAATAGTTTTATTAGCCTCTTTTTATTTAACAAAATTTATAAATTAAGCTTAAAATATAATTCACTCGTGCAAACATTCGTTTATTTGCAAACCTTACTACTCAAGAATGTTAGCGAAACTAAAGAACAATCCCATTATTAGATGGGCACTTATTATTATATCCAGTCTTACAGGGTTTTTCCTGCTTTTCTTTGCCAGTATCTATTTTGGCCTCTTCGGAAAGATACCTACAGAATCTGAACTTTCATCATTACAACAAAATAAGGCAACCCAGGTAATCGCTTCTAACGGTGAGTTAATAGGTAAGTTCTACGTTTATGATCGCCAGCCCATCGATTTCGATCAGCTTCCCTCCCATCTCATTGAAGCCTTAATTGCTACTGAAGATGCACGGTTCTATGAGCATGATGGTATTGATAACCGTAGTTTAGGAAGGGTTTTCTTTAAATCGATTTTACTTCAGGATGATTCTGCCGGAGGTGGAAGTACGATCACTCTTCAACTGGCCAAGAACATTTATGGTAGAAAAGATTACGGAATCCTGGGTATTGTGATCAACAAAATGCAGGAAGCAGTAATTGCCAAACGTCTGGAAAATGTTTATAGTAAAGATGAACTTATCCAGCTATATTTTAACACGGTACCATTTAGTGATAATACCTACGGAATTGAAAGTGCTTCCATGAAATTTTTCGATAAACATACTGTGGATCTTAAGCTCGAAGAAGCTGCAGTACTTGTCGGAATGCTGAAAGCAAGTCATTATTATAATCCGCGTATATTCCCTGAGAGAAGCAGACTTCGTCGTGATGTTGTGCTTATGCAAATGGCGAAATATAACTACCTGAGTGTGCCACAAGCTGAAGAAGCCAAGATGTTGCCGCTCATCCTGGATTATAGAAGTTATAGTCATGATAAAGGCATTGCACCTTATTTTAGAGAACAGGTACGCAAAGATGTTTCAGGAATCCTGGATACTTTAAAGAATAAGGATGGAGAAAAGTACAATATATATAGAGATGGTCTAATAGTTCATACCACGCTAAATTACGAAATGCAACAGCTTGCTGAAGAGGCTATGCGAGAGCATATGTCTCAATTGCAAAACGATCACGAGAAATCCTACGGGAATTATGGTCCATGGGAAAGGAATAAGAAGGTATTGATGGACGCTGTAAAGCGCAGTTCAAGGTACCAGAAGCTTTCTAAAGAAGGTCTTTCAGAAGAACAGATCCTGGAAAGAATGGAACAGAAGCATTCTACTGAGTTGTTTACTTACGACGGAATGGAAACTAAAAATGTGAGCAGTATAGACAGTATTGCACATTACCTGAAATTTCTGAATTCCGGACTTCTGGCAGTTAGTCCCAAGGATGGTGCTGTAAAGGCCTGGGTTGGAGGAGTTGACTTTCGATTCTTTAAATATGATCATGTGAGCCAGAGCAAGAGACAGGTTGGGTCTACCTTCAAACCTTTTGTATACACTGCTGCTCTTGAAAATGGAATGGATCCATGTACCTATTTTTCGGTTCGAGAAGTTACTTATGATAAAGGCTGGACTCCATCGAATTCTTCTTCGGAAGGAGATGATCCTAATATGAATTACAATCTAAAGACAGCACTTAGTAAGTCCATGAATACCATCGCCGTAAAAGTTTTAATGGAGACAGGAATTCCGAACGTGATCAGACAGGCCAGAGATCTTGGAATAGAATCTGAACTCCCGGCAGTTCCTTCTATCGCGCTTGGAACCGCATCGCTTAATTTGGAGGAAATGACAGGTGCTTATTCAGCTTATGCGAATGATGGATATGCTGCCAAGCCATTCTATATTAGTAGAATCGAAGATGCTAAAGGTAATGTTCTGGCTACTTTTAAACCTAAGGTTTCAGAAAGAAAGGCTTTTTCCGAAGAAACACGCAAAATTATGGTCAATATGATGCAGGCCACTGTGGATGAAGGTACCGCAAGCCGACTTAGATATAGCTATGGATTAAAAAATGACATCGCAGGTAAAACCGGAACGACTCAGGATAATAAGGATGGTTGGTTCGTGGGAATAACGCCAGAACTGGTTTGTGTAACCTGGGTAGGATCTGATGATCACCGTATAGGTTTTCGAAATACTGGAATTGGCCAGGGAGCAAATTCGGCACTACCAATCTTTGCGAAGCTAATGCAGAAAATGAATGCAAGTTCAAGTTTTAATGCTATTACCAATGCAAGATTTCAACCACTATCTTCAGAGCTGGCAAACCTGATGGAATGCCCGCCAGAAGAACGTGATAACTTTTTCGAAAGACTGTTTTCCGGTAAAAATAAAGATCGGAAAGACAGATCAGACGATAAGGATGAAGAAGATGGGAAGAAGAAAAAAGGTTTCTTCAAAAAACTCTTCGGAAAAAAAGATGATAACTAGAATTCTTTATTGATCTGCATTCTTAGTTTTCTGGAGTAATCTTCTTCCAGCCAGTCCCGATAATTTTTAGTGCTTTTACTTATACAATAAGAGTATTGTTTAATTCGTGAACTAATGTCATCCTTTAATTCTTTAGCAAGGATTCTGGCATCGAACACATCTTCGCTATTCTCCACGCACATCTTAACATGCTGCTCCATTGACCATTCAAGAACCGCTTTAGATTTTAGCCCTTTCTTAATAACTGTGTCGTAAGCAGCTTCAATATCAAAGGATACATCTTCAGTTTTAGAGAATTGTTCCCGTATTTCCTCTGGCATCTGGTATTGGAAATCTCTTTCGATATCCTCGTCGCTCAATAGATTTTCAAAATAGAAATCTGGTGATCTAAAGATTTGTTTCCAATCAACCGGACTGCTCCAGTTTCCAAATCTCGCCATGTTATTACCAAGGTCGATCACGGTAAATTCGCTTTTGTCCTTAAGAACTCGAGATCCACGACCAATCATCTGGAAATACAAGGTTAATGATTTGGTAGCACGATTTAAGACAATCGTCTCTACAGTGGGCTCATCGAACCCGGTCGTAAGAATACTTACTGAAGTTACGATCGCATCTGGTGTATGTTTAAACCACTTTAAAATATCTTTTCTATCCTGCTTGCTGGTGGTATTGTCTAAATGACGAATAGGCAAGCCAGCGCTTTTAAAAGTATGGTAAACTTCCACGGAAGTATTAATACCATTATTGAATATCAAGGTTTTCTTACCGCGAGAACGTTCATAATATGCATTCAGAAGTTTCTCCTGCATGCTATAATTAGAATACAGCTCTTCTGAAGATTTTACGGTATAATCACCGTTCATCCCCACTTTTAGATTGGTAAGACCAACATTGTAACTATATATATTAGAACTCGCCAGGAAGCCTTTCTCTATCAAAGATGTAATAGAATCACCAACGATAAGTTCGCGGTAATTATCTTTCATTGGTAGTTTGATATTGGAACTTAGTGGTGTAGCAGTAACTCCCAGAATAAAACACTTTTCAAAAAACTTGAAGAGTTTTCTAAAACTATTGTAGTGAGCTTCATCAATAATTACCAACCCAATGTCCTCGATCTTAAGCTTTTCATCATTAAGCCGGTTGTTCAGAGTTTCAACCATGGCTACAAAACACATGTAGTCATTTTGATCTGGTAATTCCTTTACTTTACTGTTAATGATCTTATTACGCACACCAAATCCTGAAAGCATTTTGGAAGTTTGCTTACATAATTCGATACGGTGCGTTAGTATAAGAACCTTTTTATTGGTTCTTTGTATATATTCCCTGGTCATTTGAGAGAAAATCACTGTCTTCCCTCCTCCTGTAGGTAATTGATATAGAAGATTATAGTTTTCAGGATGTTCTTCAATAACCCCAAAAATTTTGTCTATATCCTTCTGTTGGTAATCATATAATTGTTTGTCGACCTTCTTTTTCTCAATTCCAAATGTTTCTGACGCCATATAGTCCTTTATAGTAAGCAATTTTGCAAAAATAAAGCATTTTAAGCTTTGGTCAAAAATAAATTGGACATTATAGAATCTATTTTAACCCTTAGGCTACTTATAATTATCGTAAATTAGTGTTTCGCTAATCAAACTGATTTTACTGTCTCTAAAACAATTGATCAGATAAATATCTCCCCCGGAAAATTAACCAACTAAATTCCGAGGATTTGCACGATAAAGATTTCATTCACCAGAATAATTATACAGTATTACAGGAATGCGGTTTATTTACTGATGTTTCAGAAGAGCATTTGAAGGAACTTCATGGAAACTTCTATGTAGAAAAATGGCCGAGACAAACCTGTCTTGTGCATTGCGAAAAATTTCTTTTCCACTTTTACATCATAAAACATGGAAGAGTCAAAATGTATCAGACAGACTTTGAAAGCGCTAAGGAGCATACCTTTTTCCTATTGAAAAATGGGGATGTATTTGATCTTTTCTGTTTACTGGATGGGATCAAACATAAAGCGTATTATGAATGCCTTGATCATACAGAAGTACTCGCTATTCCTATGGACAAGTTGAGAAGCTGGTTACATTCCTATCCTGATTATTATAAGAATTTTCTAAGTTATGCGGGTAAATCCATGAGAATGCTGGAAGAGAATGTTTCGCAACTAGTTTTTAGCGATATTACAACACGTTTACTGCATTTGCTATTGAAGAACATAGATAGAACGTCCAATAAATTACAGAACATCAATGATCTTCCAGATAAAGAGCTCGCTTTTTTAATTGGTTCCAGTCGTGCAGTAGTAAACAGACATCTTCAGAAAATGAAGAAGATGGGACTTATAAAGATATCCAGAAATAAAGTACAGGTTGAAGATGTATCCCTCCTAATTCAACATCTGGAAAATAATAGAATAAATAAGAATTAATCTTAGATATGCTACTTAAGTGATTTTCAGCACGATGTATATGATGTAATTTTGAAATATCAATAATCAATTATTCATCATTAAATTTTTACATCATGAAAAAGTTCATCATTATTATTTTCGTTTTTGTTTTAAGCATCGGTGCTCAGGCACAGGATGTAATTCAGCTGGATGAGACCAGGATTAATTTTAGTCCAACTGCCGACCTTGTATTTGAAGATTATCTCAATGGACTTGTGAAGGTCAAAGAGAAATTTGCAGCTCAATTTCAGTCAGACGCCATTGGTTTTACTAAAGCCAATTTCGATATTCATCGTTTTCTGGATGAAGCCGATATTAAATCTGGAGACGTGATCGTAACTCTACGGAGCAAGAAAGGTTATTTAGAAGCTACCTATGACGAAAAAGGAAATCTTCTAAAAACCAGCCAGATGTTCAAAGATATCGCCTTACCAGCTTTGGTTAGAAACGAAGTTTTTGGAGAGTACATGGGTTGGACCATGACCAAAAATAAATATCAGGCTCGTGGAATTAGCGATCAACTTGACAATGAGAAATATATCGTCGTTCTTCGGAAAGGTAACGACCGCCAGAGACTAAAAATCACTCCTTCCAAGTATGATTATGGTGTAGCTTCCATTGAGAAGTTCTAAGTATTACAAAGTTGTATAAGATCAGGTGCCGATCGAAACCATCGGAAAAAGGGAATATTGTTGACTATAGATCTTTATGATCTTCATCACAGGTTAACCTTGATCTTATACAACTTCACTTATTTTTCAAATAGGTCTGAAGAAAGATAACGGTCACCACGATCACATATAATGGACACCACCAATCCGCTTTCTAAAGATTCACATAATCTAACTGCAGCCGCGGTAGCTCCACCACTACTCATTCCGGCAAAAATACCTTCTTCTTCAGCAAGCCTTCGACTCATTAATCTTGCATCTTCCTCATTTACTTCCAGCACCTCGTCTACTTTTTTAGCATCAAATATCTTAGGTAAATAAGCTTCCGGCCATTTTCGAATGCCCGGGATTCTGGCATTATCTTCAGGTTGAACTCCTACGATCTGTATATCAGGATTTTTCTCTTTTAAAAATGTACTTGTCCCCATAATAGTTCCTGTAGTTCCCATTGAAGACACGAAGTGTGTAACCTTCTGCTCTGTATCCCTCCAGATTTCAGGACCTGTCGTTTTATAATGCGCCTTCCAGTTATCATCGTTTCCAAACTGGTTCAGCATAAAATAATTGCCAGTTTTCATTTTATCTTCAGCATAATCTCTCGAACCTTCTATCCCAATATCTGAACTGGTTAAGGTTACTTTGGCACCATAAGCGCGCATCGTCTGGACTCTTTCAATAGTTGAATTTTCGGGCATTACTAATTCGATATCAAGGCCAAAAATACCAGCAATCATCGCTAGTGCGATACCTGTATTCCCGCTGGTTGCTTCGATCAATTTTGTTTTTTTATCAATAGTCCCGCGATCCATTGCGCTTTTAATCATATTATAAGCTGCACGATCCTTCACACTTCCTCCTGGGTTCTGGCCTTCAAGTTTGAAGTATAGTTCTACTCCGGGTTTTGAAAAAACTCTTGAAGCTTTTACCAAGGGTGTATTCCCAACTAAATCTATAACTGAATTGTTCATTATTTGTCTGCTGTATTTTTAATATTAATCTGTGGTGTATGAGAAACCATGGAATTCGGTGGAACAGATTTGGTTAGCCAAACATTCCCACCTATAACTGAATTCTCACCGATTTCTGTTTTCCCACCTAGAATGGTCGCGTTGGCATAGATGGTCACATTATTTTTGATCGTTGGGTGTCGTTTTAAATTCTGCATTGATTTTTTAACTGTTAGTGCCCCAAGCGTGACACCCTGATAAATTTTAACATTGTCTTCGATAGTTGCAGTTTCTCCAATGACAACACCCGTAGCATGGTCTATAAAGAAAGATTTCCCAATCACTGCACCAGGATTAATATCGGTTCCTGTAAGACTATGAGCACATTCAGTCATCAATCTTGGAACCAAAGGCAATCCAAAATTGTAAAATTCATGGCTTAGCCTGTAAATTGCTATTGCGAAAAACCCGGGATAGCTTAAATAAACTTCTTCTACTGAATTTGCTGCGGGATCATTCTTAGAAATGGCTTCAGCATCAAGATTTAGATCCTCAAGGATTCCGGGTAGCTTTGTAAGGTAATCGCTCCAGATATCCTGGCAGGGTGCACCGGGCTCCCAACAGACTAGTTTTGCCAGAACTTCGAAGTCCTTTCCCAATTCCATTAAATTATCTGCAACAGGAGTTTGCTTATCAAATAAAGTATAGAAAAGCTTTTTTGTAAACGCCTCTGTCTTTTCCTTAATACTAAAATTCAGATTGGGAAGATTTTTCTGAGATTCTATTTGCTTAATTATTTCTTCCAGTTTCATAGCCTTTGTTCTAAATTCAAAAATAATTAATTGCCCGGAGAGCTTTGTTGATTTAAGTCAATTGTAACTTTTTGTTTCAGCAAACGCTATAGAATTTAGATCTACAATTAAAGTACTCTATCTGCTGCAGTTACAAATTGATAGCTATTAGTCCATTTGTGATCGTGACTAAACCTCGCGATCTTTTGTATTCGCTTTTCGAACTCTGAGATCACTCCATACTCAGCGACAAACTGCACTGCTTGCTCAAAAGATTTAAATATGCTTTTCTCAAAAGCTTCAGTAATATATTCCTGTTCTTCTGAAAAGGTCTGGGCGATTTCCACATTATAGAACATAACGTCGGCCAGCGCATGTGGCTCCATTCCTAATTTCAGGTAATGTTTTAAGATCTTATGTGCTACGGAACGTCTTTTCTTTGGTCTCCTGTTATTCGGCGGAAAATACTCCTTCCCTATTTTAAATTTCGCATCCTGCACCAGTTTTTCCTCATTGGGATTGAAAACGAAGTTGTAGTATGTTTTCACATCCTCAAACCTGTTATATAGATCCATAATCTGCTCTTCTAGATCTTCTTTTGAAAGTTCCTTAATGTATTTTTTAAAGGCTCTTTTGCTCATCTAATTTCGCTGTTAATTTTTCGGTATTGATCTCCAGTTTTTCTGAAATATCCAAAAGCCACTCGAGCTGACCCGTGATCAAATGTGCTTCCTGAAGGTTCAACCTCATATCATCATCTATCTGGGCTTTTCCCTCGCTTATTTCTTTATCCCTTTCCGTAGCCATCTCATCAAATCTGCGATGAAGTGCCTTGCCAGCTTTAGAAATTCCTTCATGTTCCTTCTGTTCCCTGCTTTCATTCTCAAGTAAGCGTACAGAGTTTCTCAAATTGAAAACAATAGTTTTGGTATACATCTCAAAATCTGAAGATGCTTTACTCGTTGGGTGATTCCTGATATAAGATCCCATCGATGCCAGTGCAGAGAGAAATGTATGATTTAAGCCCACAATTTCGTAAATGAGACTCAGCTGCTTTTGCTGCGACTTTGGCTCCTGAGTCATTCTTTGAAATGCGCCACTCAACTCTCCCATGTCCAGAAATGCTTTTTTTCTGGCAAGTCTATAGCTAATGGGTAAATTTTCCTTTTTATGGTAGTAATCATCAATCTCCTCTAAATAACCAATATTGGAATTGATCGAATTGGCAATGACATTATTCAACTCTTTGAGTTCCCATTTAGGCCAAAGAATAAAATTCCCAAGGCCAGCGAGACCTGCACCAATTACTGTATCAAGGATTCTGAACTGTATCACGTTGAGAACTTCAGGCTGGAGCAATGCATATATAAATATAATACTGAGCGTGATGAACATGGCTGCAGTGGTATAATTACGCTGAATTAGTGAAAATGCCAGCGTTAGACTCAGAATTCCTAAAATGGCATAGACCGTCGTATTTTGAGTAATAAAAACTATACCAATTGCCATGGCGCCGCCTATTAGCGTTCCTATGATCCGTTTCCTGGTTCTCTGTTTAGTAAGTCCGTAATTAGGTCGCATGATCACCACAATCGTAAGTAGGATCCAGTAGGCATTCTGAACTGAGAAATAGGAGCCCAGTAAATATCCTACCAGTACTACTATAGCAAGTCTTAGCGCATGACGAAATATGGAACTATTGAACTGAAAATTGGTGCGAAGGGTTTTAAAGCTATATTCCTGTTGGGTTAGAAATTGCTGGACATCTTTGTCCTTAAAAATCCTTTTCTTTCCTTCCAGATTTCTGAGAACCCGGTCAATATTATTGATCTTTTGAGATTGCCTGGTCTGGTAATCATAGAAGTTCCTTAGCACCAGCATACTCTCCCTCTTTTCAGAAATATTAATCGTATCCCGGTACTTTAGTAAACTTTTTTCAACCTTCTTTAATTCTTCGGAAAGCCGATTCACAGGCATCGTGGAATTTTTATGGACTGAAAGCGCAATGCGGTCCAGTTGTTCTGCCATCTTCAAAGAAAACTCCTTAAACACCTTCAATTCTATAAAATCGGAATCCAGCACCTTTCTCATCTGTGGATAATCTATAGGATTCGCCATCGCCAGTTCAAGCATATCTACAAGATCTATAAATATGAGCAGCCTCTTTCGAGAATAACCAGAACTTCCTGAGGACATTCTGAAGGTTATAAGAAGTTCCCTCAAACTTTCGTGATGCTCGTTGAGTTCGGTTTGCTTCTGGAAAAGTTCTTTCTGAATGGTTTCCAAATCAGATTCAGGATCAAGCATTCTTATTCTGAGTCGGAGATAATCTGCGGTTAATTCCATGGTTTCAGCGATCTGCTGTTCCGAAGCTCTTTCAGGCTTCAATAGATACCAGGCAATACTTATAAGCATGTAGAAAACTCCACCGCCGAAGATGAGAATAGATTTTTGCCAGATCTCAATTTCCGAAGAAATATTGGCGAAACTTAGAACTACCGCAAGTAGTCCGGCAAAAGTAACCAACGAAGCTCTGAAACCATAGACAGAAAGATATGCTATCCCGAACATCATCACTAATAGCATTGGTGCCACTGCCCAGCTAAATTGCGAGGCGTAACCTGCGATACAGAAGGATATTGCCCCAAGAAATGCCGCGGCCATGATACCCATCACCTTATGTTTAAAACTCCCGGCCACATCACTTGGAGATGAAAGTAAACTTCCCATAGCCATACTCACCCCTATTTCAAGTAAGCCTAAATTGGAAAAAACCGCAATTGGAATTACGATCGCAATGGTAAGTACAATAGCTTTCGAGAAGTCGGTACTTCTAAGAAATTTAATGAGTTCATTATAATAATGCTGAAAGTTGATCTTCAAATTTGCGGGTTTGGAACAATGAAATTACGAAGTTGAGCTTAATAATCATCGCTATCTACACTCTTTTTAGGTTTTAAGTTTTAATTATGAATGCATGTTTGCCAAACGGACAGAAGCATATTAATTTGCTTAAAAATAAAAGTTATGAATAAGCAAATATTATTAAAGCAACGTCCAAAAGGTAAACCTGAAACTTCAGATTTTGAGATCAAAGATTTTGAAATTTCAGAGGATAAAGCACTTAAGCTTAAAACAAAATATATCTCTGTAGATCCTTATTTACGCGGAAGAATGCGCGATGAGGAATCTTATATCGAACCATTTCAGGTTGGAAAACCTTTAGAATCCATGGTAGTTTCTGAAGTGATTTCTTCCAGTTCTGATGACTTTAAAGAGGGTGAGCATGTGATAGGAATGCTAGACTGGAAACATGAGCAGTCGCATGATGGAAAGGGTTTGAGAAAGATTGATAAAGAGATGGCTCCACTATCTGCATACCTGGGAGTTCTTGGGCTTACAGGATTGACCGCGCATCTTGCACTCGACACTATTGGAAAACTGAAGGAAGGCGAAACATTATTAGTATCTGGTGCTGCCGGAGCTGTTGGAAGTGTTGTGGGTCAAATTGGAAAGATTAAGGGATGTCGAGTAGTCGGCATCGCAGGATCTGATGAAAAGATCGATCATATTCAAAGTAAATTTGGATTCGATGGTGGGATCAATTATAAGACTACTTCCAACATGAAAGAAGCGATCGCTGAGCATTGCCCAGATGGAGTTGATGTTTATTTTGATAATGTTGGTGGTGAAATTCTAGATGCTACTCTTCAGAATATAAATAAAGCGGCGCGTATCATCAATTGCGGTGCTATTTCTATTTATAATGAGACTGGTACTCCTACAGGACCTAGACCTGAAGGTGTTCTTATAAAGAAATCTGCATTGATGCAGGGATTTCTAGTAAGAGATCATCAGGACGAGTTCCAGAGAGCTATACAAGAACTTGCAGGATGGTTAAAATCCGGTAAACTAAAGTATGATGAAACGGTCGTAGAAGGATTTGAAAACACTCCTCAGGCATTTATCGATCTGTTCGATGGTAAGAATACTGGTAAAATGGTCGTTAAGATCTAGTGATCATTTCAGCGCATAAAAAAAAGCCCGGATTTCATCCGGGCTTTTTTATTTATATTCTAAGATACTATTGTTCCTGATCTGTAGGCATGATAAAAACATCATTCACATTTGCGCGTTTTGGTTGTGTTAGAGAATAATAGATCGCATCTGCAATATCCTGAGCCTCCAGCGGAGTCATCTCTTTGAAATTAGAGAGTAATCCTTCCTTAATCTCATCATCTGTAATGGAATCTGTAAGCTCTGTGTCCACGAAACCTGGTTCAATAGATGTCACATTAATCCCGAATTTAGGGGCCAGCTCCATTCTCAATCCTTCAGAAAACATTTTTACTGCAGATTTTGTTGCACAGTAAACCGCTCCACCAGGATAGATCTTATTGGCAGCACTTGATGAAATATTGATGATATTACCCGACTTCTGTTCCATCATCGTTGGTAATACCGCTGCTACTCCATTCATAACACCTTTAATATTAACATCAATCATCTTATCCCATTCATCGGTATGCAGATTTTTCACATATGATAATGGCATTAGACCGGCATTATTGATTAGACCATCAATGCTGTTAAATTCTTTTTTAGTTTTCTCGACTAATGTCTTGAAATTATCTTTATTGGTAACATCACCGGTTACTACCAGCGCTTTTCCAGCGTTTAATCCATCTACTTTCTTCTTTAGTTCATTCAGACGTTCTTCTCTTCTGGCAGTCAACACTACATTAGCGCCTTCCTTTGCTAATTTCATTGCTGTTGCTTCACCAATTCCACTAGATGCTCCAGTAATAATAATCGTCTTTCCTTTAATACTCATAATCTTTTCCTTTTTGGTTTTTACAAATTTAATGGAAGAATAGCCTGAAACCTTAGAGAATACATGCTTTGTCTTCAATTTAACCTTAACTCCTAAAGCTTGTTAATGAAAAAAGCCACTCGAATCGAGTGGCTTTAATAATAGTTAATTCTAAAATTATTTTTTCGGTGGACGAGCCGGCCTTACTTCAATTTTACTTGGAAGCGTTCTTGGATTCATTTTAAGAAGATCACCGACTAATTCTCCAATATCTTCACTTTGTATTTTCCAGGCATCTTCTTCTGAAGGTTCGTTGCCATTGAAATGTGTAGCAACAGATCCAGGCATGATTGTACTTACTTTGACTCCCTTATCCCGAAGATCCAGCATAATCGCCTGAGAGAAACCTGTGACAGCGAACTTACTTGCATTGTATGCTGCTCCGCCAGCAAAATAGTTCGTTCCGGCAAGACTCGAGATCGTAATAATATAACCTTCAGTCTTCTTCAATTCTTCAACACTAGCTTTTACTGAATAAAACAGTCCGTTTAAGTTTGTATCAATGGTGTCTTTCCAGTCATCTACGCTCAACTCATCTACTGATCCAAAATTACCAACCCCGGCATTGGCTACAAGTACATCAAGCTGTCCCCATTTGTCCAGTAATTGCTTTACAGCTTTCTGCTGACTTTCATAACTACGTACATCTGCTTCCAGACCAAGAGCCTCTCCATTTGCAGATAATTTTTTCGCAGCTTCTTCCGCAGAAGATAATGACCTGCTAGTAATAGCAACTTTATATCCCATTTTAAGAAGCGTTTCAGCAACTCCGTATCCTATCCCTTTACTACCACCAGTGATTAGTGCAGTTTTATTATTTGTACTCATAATGTATTTTTTTTGGAAGTTTAAAGCTAAGAAAGGCTTGAAGTACATAGAAATTTCTAGCGGTAAGATATTGTTAATTTTAAAGGTTAAATACTTAATAAAACCTATCAAAACACTTTTATAGAAATGTAAAAAAACTAACTTTGTCTGCTCAGATAAAGAGTAGGATTACACCTATATTTACCTAATTAGTACTGACCAATTTAATAGAGAAAACCTTGGAAAACATTAAAGCACAAAAGTTACTTAATAAGATTCAGCGTGACCTTATGCGCAACGGAATCATTATCAATACTATCGTAGAAGACCTTAAAGAGTTGAGAAAACTGGTAGTTGAGGAGAATATTCCACTTTTGGCAAAAGTTACAAGATTGGCTCACGAACATATTAGTGAAAATCAGGACTTCCTGATCGCTATCCCAGATGATGTGCCAGTTGAACTGGACGAAAATGGAGATCCTATTGAAGTTGAAACTGAAGAAGAAGAAACTGAAGTTGAGAATTCAGAAGAAATCACAGGACAGGAAAGTCTTGAGTATATGTTATCCTTAATGGCCGAACATTCTAATAAGTTGAATGAAGAAGAACTTAGAGAATATGTGAAGGCTCTTAAAGCTGATGCTGGAGAAGATTACTAAGGGTTTTGCACCTATAAACGGATCACAACTTTAGAATTAGAAATTGCTACTATAAAGAAAGAAGGAGAATTGATGAAAGAAAAAGCGAAATCTAAAAAGAAGTCGCGAATCCGCTTATTGCACCAATACTACAGCTATACCGGTTTTTATTCTTTCGTTCTGGGAAGTTTAAGAAAAGCCGTTTTACCAATTGTACTATTTGTAGCTGCTTTGTGGGCGATCGATCACTTTCTCCTGGATATTGAAGATATGCTGGTTACTGTAACCGAAACTTACAGTCCGTGGCAGGTATTAACTATCTTCTTTCTATCTGAATCATTATTAGGTCTGGTTCCTCCAGAACTATTTATAGCCTGGGCTGGAAAGTCTGCTATTCCATTCCTGTACTTATCTTTACTCGCTTTAGGCTCCTACCTTGGAGGGATCGTTTCTTACTGGATTGGTGTTTCTATCACTAAGATTCCAGCCGTACACAATACACTGGAGCTTAAACTAGCCAAACATATTAAGAACACCCGTAAATGGGGAGGTTTCTTAATTATTGTCGGTGCTTTGCTACCAATTCCTTTTGCGATGACGAGTATCGCCGCAGGAATTATTAGATTTC
Organism: Christiangramia sp. LLG6405-1; assembly: GCF_045055805.1. Classification (GTDB taxonomy): domain Bacteria; phylum Bacteroidota; class Bacteroidia; order Flavobacteriales; family Flavobacteriaceae; genus Christiangramia. The sequence continues at coordinate 2,592,613 of NZ_CP159330.1, forward strand.
CGTTTTCTAGCTACCTTATTTTCGGCTTACTTAGGTTTGCCAGGTTCTATTTATACGCCCTGGTTATATTTGAAATGGTTTAACGCTTTGTTAGAGGTTGCTTATAAACTTTTCCCAAGGTTTATGGCGCTGAGTGAGTATCCTTCTACCTTGTGAGCTTGTTGAGCAAATGCCCAGCAGAACTATTAACCAAATAAATCAAAAGCTATGTCAATTCTTACAGTTGCTCTAAACATCCTATTACCACCATTGGCCGTATTCATGAAACATGGACTCGGCGTAACATTCTTGATAAGTTTGTTGTTAACGGCCTTAGGTTGGATTCCAGGTGTGATACACGCGTTTCTTGTAAATGGAACAAAATAGAAAAAAAGACCGGCAATTGCCGGTCTTTTTTCTTTGATTAGTTTCCAATAATTAATCCTGATCTTCTTCCTTTTTCTCTACTAGCTTCTGCCATTTCCAGGCACTATCCAAAGCTTCATCCAGAGATCTTTTCGCTTTCCAGTTTAAATGATCATTTGCCTTATTAGTATCTGCATAGGCTGCGGTGATATCTCCTTCTCTTCTACCCACTATTTTATAGGCTAGATCCTTTTCAGATACTTTTTCAAAAGACTTGATTACTTCCAGAACAGTATTTCCGTTTCCTGTTCCCAGGTTAAAAACTTCGTAATTCTCATTCTCATTCCGCGATAGTAAACGTTTCAATGCTGAAACATGAGCTTCTGCAAGATCCATTACATGAATATAATCACGTATAGCGGTTCCGTCTCTGGTAGGATAATCATCACCATATACTGAAAGTTCAGATCTTTTACCAATGGCAGTTTGAGTAATGTATGGTACCAGGTTTTGCGGAGTACCTATTGGAAGCTCCCCAATTTCTCCAGAATGATGTGCTCCAATTGGATTAAAATAACGCAATGAAATTGCCTTCAATTCCTGGTTGACCTTACAAGTATCCCTGATGATCTCCTCACCTATTTGTTTGGTATTACCATAAGGTGACTCAGCTTGCTTTACCGGTGCATTTTCAGTTATAGGTAATTCATCAGCCTGTCCATAAACCGTACATGAAGAACTAAAAATAAAGTTCGCCTTCTCCTTATTATTAAGTTCATGTAATAAATACACTAAGGTTGATAGATTATTTTCGTAGTACAATAAAGGATTAATGACACTTTCTCCCACTGCTTTAGAAGCAGCAAAGTGAATCACGTTTTCGATATCCGGGTATTTCTCAAAGAAATCCTTCACTGCAGATTTCTCCCTTAGATCTATATTTTCAAATTCTGGTGTTTTACCGCTAATTTGAGTTATTCCTCCAAGAACTTCTATAGATGAATTCGAAAGATTATCTATAATAACAACTTCAAATCCTTCCTGTTGTAATGCTACTACGGTGTGTGATCCAATAAAACCAAGACCGCCGGTAACCAGTACTTTTTTATTATTCATAATTTCAATTTACGATCGCAAAATACTAAAATTGCCACATAACACTTATTACTACTTTATTAAATTGCTCACAAAGCCTATACTTAATACGAGGTCATCTATAGAATATCAATTATCTTTGTGCTCAAATTTGGCATTATGGCTTTGAAACATAAGATTACTGTATTTAAGTGGGTTAGCATTCTGGAAGGTATTTCATTTCTGGTATTATTACTCATTGCAATGCCTTTAAAATACATTCTGGATATGCCGGCTATGGTAAAACATGTGGGTATGGCACATGGAGTACTTTTTGTAGCTTATGTAGTAGGAGCATTACTACTAATAAAACCAATGAACTGGGGACTTAAGCAGGTCGCGATCATTTTTGGTTGCTCATTTATTCCATTCGGACCATTTTATGTAGAGAAAAAATATCTCTAATTTCAGAAAATGGATAACATGATCGATATTATTTGTTTTTTCGAAGATCTATTTCTTGAGTATGGAATGAATGCTGTCCTGGCTCAGTATTTAAATCTGTTGATCAACATTGTTGCACTAACATTTATCGTGTTTGCAGCCAATTATGTAGTTAAGCATTTTGTAATAGAAGCCATCAGCGCATTTACCAATCGCACAAAAACTACGATAGACGACTTTCTTATTAAAAGTAACTTCCCGAGATATATTGGGAGATTTCTACCTATCTATATAGTCTACGAATTATTCCCTTTAATCTTCATAGATTTTCCGAAGATCTTAGAATTCTTCTTTTATACGATGAAGATCTATATCATCATCCTGGTGGTCTGGATTTGTCGAAGTGTGCTTCGCTCTACAAGAAATTATCTAAAAACCAGGTCTGAGTTTAATGACAAGCCACTGGAAAGCTTCAGCCAGATCATCATGATCTTTCTCTGGATCATTGGCTTAATGTTCATGTTTTCGGTCATTACAGGTAAATCTGTAATTGGATTCGCAATATCTTTAGGTGCCGCTTCCGCAGTAATTTTACTAATTTTTAAAGATACAATCTTAGGTTTAGTTGCCTCTATTCAAGTATCTGTAAATGACATAGTTAGAATTGGAGACTGGATCACATTTCAAAAATTTGGAGCAGATGGAACAGTAACGGAAATTAATCTTGCGACGGTACGGGTACAGAACTGGGATAATACTTATACCACGATTCCAACCTATAGTCTTATTTCCGATTCCTTTCAGAATTGGAGAGGTATGCAGGAATCACCAGGAAGAAGAATCAAACGTTCGGTCTTTATCAAACAGAACTCTGTAAAATTTCTTGGACCTGAAGACATCGCTAAGCTGAAAAAGATTCAATTGATTGCTCCTTACCTCGAAAACAGACAGTCTGAAATTGATAAGTACAACGAGACTAATAATATAGATAAGAGTGTACTTATTAACGGAAGAAATCAAACCAACCTTGGAATTTTCAGAAAGTACGCTGACTCCTATTTGCAGGATCATTCAGCAATTCACAAAGAAATGTATCTTATTGTAAGACATCTGGCTCCTACGCCTAATGGAATACCCTTGGAAATCCTCTGTTTCAGTAGAGATAAACGCTGGGAAAATTTTGAGTATATTTCCGCAGATATTTTTGACCATCTTATTGCAGCCATTCCATATTTTGATCTTCAGTTGTTTGAAGCTCCATCTGGTGATGACATTCGTAATTTTCTTTCAGAAAGATCAAACTAACTAATAAACCAAAAATGAATTTAAAACCTTTTCTACAAGGCTTCGGAATTCTTGCCGTACTCATAACCTTAATTCCGATTGTCGCTGTAGACTTCTGGTGGGTGAGAATGTTCGATTACCCCCATATTCAGCTAACGTTGCTAACGCTAATGGCAATTTTCGCTTACTTTTTAAGGTTTAAGATCTCAAATTGGAGAGATTATGCTTTTATGATCATACTAGTAGGTTGTTTTATCTACCAGTTTGTAAAGATATTACCTTATACTCCATTTGTTCCTTACGATGTTGGAAAACCCACAGAAACGGTTGACAATCAAACGGGTATGATGTTACTAACCTCTAATGTACTTCAGAAAAATGAAGAGAAAGCGATCCTGATCGAAGAGATGAAAAAACTGAATCCCGATGTTGCTGTTTTTACTGAAACTGATATTAAATGGTCAGATGCCATAAAAGCAGGTATTGGAAGCGATTATCCATATAAAGTTGAAGTGCCGCTTGATAATACATACGGAATGCTTTTATATTCAAAATTTAAGCTGAATAATCCTCAGGTGAAATATATCGTAGATGATAGTATTCCTTCTATTCACACTGAAATTGAACTTCGTTCCGGGGATAAGATTCAATTATACGCAATTCACCCAACTCCTCCTATGCCCCAGCACAATCCATCATCTTCAGATCGTGATGCTGAAATGATGAAAATTGCTCTTGAATCTATGAATTCAGACATTCCAGTAGTGGTGATAGGAGATTTCAATGATGTTGCCTGGTCACGAACTACAAGTATGTTTCAGACCGTTGGCGAATTACTGGACGTAAGAAAAGGACGAAGTTTCTACAATACCTTCAATGCCAAAAGTTTTATCATGCGCTGGTCACTGGATCATATCTTTGTTTCTGAAGAATTTAGAGTTGAAAATATCGCTTTAGGAGATGATGTAAAATCTGATCACTTCCCATTTTACGCCCAACTTTTTTTACAACCAGAGCTAGCAGAAGAGCAAAAACCTGATGATGCTCCTGAAGATGAGATCAAGAAGGCGAAAGAACAAATTGCTGATGAAGAGAAGGAAAATACAGAGAAAGGTCCAAATGGATCAAGTAATCAATAATTCTCCTGGGTTTTACTAACCTCCTCGAATTATTTATTTTTATAGAAACAGGAACTCATGCAAAGTCAGGCGAAACAGGAGCTAGAAACGATAGAAGGATCGTTTAATCAATTTTATCAAAATTTAATTGATCAATTACCTGGGATCGGACTTGGCTTGTTGATCATAATTCTTGGAGTGCTGATTGGCATTTGGCTGGGAAGATTTTTCACCAAACGAATATCTGCTAGGACTTCAGATCCTTTAATGAGTAAGTTTCTTGGTAAGGCTATCAGATTCCTGATCATTATTACCTCCATTATGCTTGCCTTGAAAGCTGCGGGTCTTGGAGGTGTCGCTACTGGTATTCTTACCGCAGCCGGAGCCAGTGCAGTTGTGTTGGGTTTTGCATTTAAAGATATCGGTGAGAATTTTATTGCAGGTATAATTCTGGCATTTAACCGTCCATTTGATGTAAACGATACTGTAGAAATTGGTAATAACTTCGGAAAAGTGAAAGCCCTTGAATTCAGATATACTAAGCTTAAAACTTTTGATGGGAAGGATGTGTATATCCCGAATAGTGATGTATTAACGAAGCCAGCGACCAATTATACTGAAGACGGATTTTTTCGGTGGAGCTTTCTAATTGGGATAGCCTATGAAGATAATATCGACGGTGCTAAAAAGACTGTGATGGAAGCCTTACGAAAAGAGCCTACTGTCATCGAAGATCCAGAACATCAAAATTTCGTTATTGAAGATGAACTTGCTACCAGTACGGTGAATCTAAAAGTCTTTTTCTGGGTAGATACCACCGATTTCAGGATGCAGGCCATGATCACAAAAGGGAATGTAGTAAGAGCCGTAAAAGAGGCACTGGAAGATAATGGCTATTACCTGCCTGCTGATATTCAGGAAATTAAATTATATGGTGGCGAGACAGACTTTCCTGTTGGAGTTGCAACTAAAAAGGAAAAAACCGACTAGTTATTTAAGTCGGTCTTTTACAAATTCTATTTTATGCTTCCCATGTGGTTTGGGTTTGCCATCGTCTCCCAACGCCACCATAACTATGCGATCTACGGTAATAATGGTTTCTCTGGTCATTTTATTTCTAACTTCACACTGAAGTGTAAGAGAAGCGGTTCCAAATTTAATCACCTCGATCCCAATTTCCACAATATCACCTTGGTGAGCAGAACTTCGAAAGTCTATCTCACTCATGTATTTAGTAACGGTTTTCGGGTTTTCTAGTTGAACTATGCTATATAAAGCGCATTCTTCGTCTATCCATTCTAACAAACGACCACCAAACAATGTTCCGTTAGGATTTAAGTCTTCAGGTTTGATCCATTTTCTGGTATGAAATCTCATGTTTTTATTTTGAAGATAATTAAAAAGACCCGCTAAATCACGGGTCTACAATAGAATTAGCATATTCTGAAAAAAATAAAATCAATTTAAAAATTCTTCAGAAAATGATTTATAAAATTAGATTATAAGAATTGCTGTGCGACATTGATGATCTCGTCATGATCAAATGCCAGTTCCATTTTAGGCAAATCTTCCACAGCAACCCATCTTGCATCACGGGCATCATCTGAGGGAGAAAGATCTTCTTCGCAAAAAATTCTACTTAAGAATGCAATTGAGATGGTATGTCCTCGAGGATCCCGCCCTGGATTTCCGAAGGCTTGTACCTGTTCCATACTTTTAACAACCAGGCCGGTTTCCTCTTTAAGTTCTCTCTTAGCTGCAGTTTCCAGGTCTTCCCCTTCATCCACAAATCCGCCAGGAAGTGCCCACTGATCCTTGAAAGGCTCATTCTTACGCTGAATCAGTAAAACCTTGAATAGATTATTTGTTTTACAGAATACGACGCTGTCAACTGTTAATGCTATCTTATTTTCCGCCATAAAGTTTATTTTATATAGACTGTTTTCTTATTTACAAATTCCTGAATACCATCTAAGGAAAGTTCACGACCATATCCTGAAATTTTGGTGCCTCCAAATGGAAGTCGAGGGTCACTTTTTACAAGCTCATTGACGAATACTGCTCCATCTTCGAATTCTGGAATAATACCTTTCGCAAAATCAATGTCTTCTGTGAAAATTGATACTCCTAAGCCAAAATCAGAACTATTTACAAGTTCAATAGCTTCTTCCGCAGTTTTAAATCTGGTGATACCAATTGCTGGTCCGAAGGTTTCTTCTTTAAACATTGTCATTTCCTTAGTCACATGATCCAGTACCGTAGGCTGCATATAAGCTCCATCTCTTTCACCACCAATGAGAATTTTTGCTCCGGCATCCACAGAGGCTCTTATCTGTTTTTCAAGATCTTCCGCGAGATCTACTCTAGCCATGGTGCCAATGAAAGTATCCTCATGCATGGGATCTCCACTTTTAAGTTCTTTTACTTTGTCAACATATTTCTTTGTAAACTCTTCTGCAATATTCTCCTGAAGTATAAGTCTCTTTCCTGCAATGCAGCTTTGTCCTGTATTTTGAAACCTTGCCTGAATACAGGTATCTATCGCGGCATCAATATCTGCATTGTCAAAAACTACCAGTGCATTACTACCACCTAATTCCAGTACAGATTTTTTAATCTCACTACCAGCGGTGGAAGCCACTGCAGCTCCTGCAGGCTTGGAACCTGTGAGAGTAACTGCCTTTATTCTTTTATCCTTTATAACTTCTTCGATCTTGTCACTTCCTACCATCATATTCTGAAAGCAATATTTTGGAAAACCAGCTCTCTCAAATACTTTCTGAATATTATTCGCAGAACGCATTACGTTGCTAGCATGTTTGAGAATACCTACATTACCGGCCATCAAGGCAGGAGCAGCAAATCTAAACACCTGCCAGAATGGATAGTTCCAAGGCATAACAGCCAGAACTACTCCAATAGGCTCATAACTTACATAACTCTTTTGAGCATCTGTATCAATTAGCCTGTCAGCAAGGTGTTCTTCAGCATGCTTGGCATAGTATTCACAAACCCACGCACATTTTTCAATTTCAGAAATGCTTTGAGAAATTGGCTTCCCCATTTCAAGCGTTATATCTCGAGCATATTCCTCTTTATTTGCTTTGAGCTCTTCGGCAGCATTTTTCATGAATTCTGCACGTTCACCCATGCTGGTTTTTCTCCAGAGTTTATATCGCTGTTGGGCATTCTCTAAAACTTCATCGATCTGTTCTTTAGAGAGCTCTTCAAATTTCTCAATGGTCTCACCGGTATATGGATTCTTAGATTCAATCATGATTTTCCTTAGCTTTTATTTTAAATATAAGAACTTGAAGGTGTCTCCCAAGTTCGATTAAGAAGGATTTAACTCGCAGTTGTTTATAAACAGTTCACAACTAAGGTGATGGCATAGAGGTTGAGATATCTCTATTGTATATATTTAATAAAACTTACTTGCCATGAATCCTAGAGACATCAAATTACTGGAACTGAGGCCTGAGATTCCTACTGCCAGAATTACTGATAATATGAGTGATGAGGAACGGTTCCAAAATAAAACGCTTCGTCCTATTGCCAAACTTCAGAATGATTTGATCCTGGCTATGTTTAGAAATTACATTAAGAAGCACAAGAACAAATTCTACGAATTGAAACTGGATCGCAGATTGATTTACGTTGAAACTGCAATTCAGAAGGATATAAAATTCAGAAACAGTTTAAAGGGTGCGATCATCGGGCAGTTTACTATTGAAGAGTACGATACCTATATTCTCAATAGTTCTGCCTTGAATAAACGCATGATGAATATTGTTCGTGAAAGATTACAGAGTAATATTCAATTACTAGAAAAACATGATGTAGCGTACTAGGAAGCCTACAATTACCGTGAGGGTAAAACTCATAAGAGTTCCAACCAGAACATATTCGGTTTGTTTCCTGGCTCCGGTTTCAGCTTTATCGCTAAATCTAAGAATCGATTTTGCGGCTATTAGAAAACCAATTGCTGAAAAATTATCGGTAAGAATAAACGTGAGCACAAGAATACGTTCAAAAATCCCAATATAGCGACCAGCAGCATCGAGACTATTTTTCTGCAGATCATCTTTGACTTCTGTTTGCCAGCGACTTGTTGCCTTTCCAATTAAAAATCCTGAAGGGAAAATCACTAGCATATATCCCATAATGACCGCAAGAATTGAAGTAGAATTGATCATTTCCTGTAAGAACAAGATCACATTTTTAAAATTATCTGTGAGATAAAGCCACGCAAAGATTATCGCTATTAAGTGAAGCAGCTGATCCAGTACAAACATTTTTAAAGTATCCTTTCCAGACTGTAGTTTCCAAAGGTCTACAATAAAGTGAGTAACACCTATAAAAATGGCAATATACCAGAGTTCAGGATCTGCCAGGAATATAAATGTTAGGATTCCAGCTACGATCGAATGCAGGTAGAGGAATCGGGATCTGCCTTTTTTCCTTCTTTTATGCTCCACCCATTTAGTAGGCTGCAGGACAAAATCGGTTACTACATGTGCCAGTAACAATTGTAAAAGAATCAAAATACTATTCTCCATCTATAAAATATTGTTTCATTACTTGTTCGTATCGCTCCATCAAACTCAGGATAGCATCCCATCCTGCAGCTTTTTTACGTTGATTAACAGCTGACTGACTAATGCCCAATGTTTCTGCAATTTCAGTCTCTTTCATTTCCTTTAGCAGATAATAAATAACTTCTGCTGAAGCACTACTCCATTTATCGGTGATTGTATCGAATAGCAAAAATGCATTATCGAATTCATTGTTTATTTCCTCAATTCCGGTTTTTAGTGTCATTTTCCTACCGGTCTTCTTCATTTCATCAAGAGTACGACCAGAGAATTGAAAAGCTTCCCCGTTCGATTCCAATATCGATTCTCTTTTAAATTCGATCGTACCTATACCAATGGAAATTCTAAGATCGGCTTCAATTCGGTAGGAATTAGAATCAATAGCTTCCTGGGATCGTAATTTATTAACAGCTGTCTTAATTCTCAAAGCACTTCGGAATGAAGATACAGGTTCTATTACACCTTGTATACTATCACCTCTATACAATTCGAATTTAGAATTCTTATACTCAATTTCAATTCCCTCGATTTCTGCATTGATAATGTCCAGGACCTCAGTGAGTAATTCCGCTGAATATTTGGTGGAATTTAGCAAGTCGGCGGTAATAACTGCGAACATAATTTGAAGTATAAAAATTAAGTATAAAGGCTAATATAATGATATTATAAGCAAATAGACTTATTTCCTCCAAAGCGTATTAAATATTTCCTAATTGCTCGGCTATGACTTTTAGCTTAATTAATTTTAATTCCAATCTAGAAATAAAATACAATGGTAGCTAATAAAGCAGAATTATTCAACAAATGTCTCGATACAGTAAATAGACAGATCGATAAATATCAAAATGAAATGGACCAGATCAAGCAGTCCATGGAGAACAATGATGCTCATACAGATTATGATGAGGACGATAGCAAAGGACAATTACTTGGTGACTTTGAGAAGTATGCTGAATACCTTGACAACTCAAGGAAAATGAAAGAAAAGCTAAGTAAGATTGACAGAAATCATTATACGGAAGCTGTTGATTTTGGGAGTGTTGTAGAGACCAATGATAACTATTACTTTATATCTGCCGCTTTAGGTAAAATTGATATGGAGGATGGAACATCAGTATATGCAATTAGTACAGATGCTCCAATCTTTAGTGAAATGAAAGGTAAAAAAGCTGGTGATAAATTTTCATTCAACGATAAAGAACAGGAAATAAAAGAAGTTCACTAGAATAATCTTATTCCGGGTATTCGATCCTGAGATGGTAGATGTTTTTCAACTTCCGTTTCAGGATCTTTTTTATGGTCTGTATTTCCTTGAATGTAATATTGGAATTTAAAAACTGACCCTCATCCATTTGCTTATCGATGATCTTTTCAACAAAACTATCGATAAGAACAGCGGTTGGTTCCTTCAAACTTTTACTGGCAGCTTCTACACTATCGCACATCATCAGGATGGCGGTTTCCTTACTAAACGGTATTGGGCCAGGATATTTAAAATCATCAGGAGCAGCATTATCGTTACTTTCCATTTCCTTTTTATAAAAATAGTAAACGGTGCTGGTTCCATGGTGAGTTCGTATAAAATCGATCACTCTATCTGGTAAGTTATTCTTTTTTGCGATCTCAATACCTTTAATCACATGCTCAATGATAATTTGTGCACTTTCTCTAGGTGAAAGCTCATCATGGGAATTAACAGATGTAGTTTGATTTTCTGTAAAATATGTTGGATTGTGCATTTTACCAATATCATGGTATAATGCTCCTACCCTTACCAGCATTGCATTTGCCTGAATTTCATTTGCGGCAGCTTCGGCAAGGTTCGCAACATTTAAACTATGATGAAATGTTCCTGGTGCTTTTTCAGCAAGCTGCTTCAGTAATTTGGAATTAGTATCTGAAAGTTCCAGAAGTGACATGTCTGAAACCATTCCGAAGATCTTTTCATACACATAGATAAGGGGCTGAACGAACAAAGTTGCCAGTCCACCAAGTAGAAAAGTAAGAAAGACTTCAGCACTAATATCATCAACCGTTCCTTCCTGAATAATCGTAAATGCGAAATAGGCAATAATATATACCAGGGTAATCTGCCCTACCGAAATGAACAGGTTCGCTCTTTTATAAAGTTCGCTAATGGTCAAAATCGTTACAATACCCGCTATGATCTGTAAAAACATATACTCATAGCTGTTTGGGACTATAAATCCTATAAGAAGCACTGTTATTACGTGCGTGAACAACCCAAGTCTTGCATCGAAGAAGGCTTTTAAGGTTAGCGGAAGAATACACAAAGGCACTACATAAACGTAGTTGATATCGAAATTTATTACCAGAGTGGTAAGCATCACCATAAAAATGATGTTGAAAAATATGAAAGTTACCTTCACATTATTTTCAAAAATACTGGTACGATACTTACGCATGAACAATAGCAACATGAGCAAAGCCAGGGCTACCAATGTACTATAACCAACGATGATCCAGTTGTAATTCGTCTGGCTCCAAAGCTGTGATTCATACTCGGCTTTCAGGGATCTGAGGATGTGGTATTTATTTCCTTCAACCACTTCTCCCTTTGCTATAATTCTGCTCCCCTGCTCAATGATTCCACGAGTGTAACTAATATTATTCAGCTTACTCTGAAGCTCTTTCTGGGTTAACTCATTATTAAAAGTTACGTTGGGCTCTACGGAATTAAAGAAGACCTCAAGCAATTCGGTTTTAAAAGAACTAAATCCTGCACTGCTAATTTCCTCGCTAAGAAAACTACGAATCTGGCCCTGTTTCAGAATTCGGCTATATTCTACTTCTGAAGCTTCATTACCTTTTAATAAATATACCAGCTGATCAGGCTCTAATCTTTCACTTTCCTGAAGAAGCCCGAACTGGTAGATCTTCTCAACCGTTTTCTGAACAAAATTATCGACAATGGTTTCGTAGACCCTTAAAGTCGTATCTGCAAAGACATTATTAACCTCCTGAAGGGCGTCATTTTTTATACGCTCCTCTTTCTCGGCATCAAAATTATAGTAAGGGATATGGGCCTTCTGTATATCCTGCTGTTCTGCAGAAATCTCCTCATCAGTCTTTAAAATCGCAAAATCGAACGGCGCGTATAAATTCTCATACTGCCACGGTTTCCCCTTCGGAATATCATATTTGAATTTACCTCCTTTTGGCAGTAGGTAAACGATCAAAACTGAAGTAAGTATGAATAGGAAAACTTTGTAAAAAAGTGCCTGATTCTTGTAAAGCCTGTTTACGAAATCGCTCATATATATTGAGGTAATGCTCAAATGTAGTAAAAATAGGGCTCATTGAGCTTAGGTTATTAAATTCCTTATAAAATCACTAACTTCGCAACACTCGAAATTATAAGATTTAAACATATGAATAAAGAAGTAGTTATAGTAAGCGCTGCGAGAACTCCAATTGGTAGTTTTCTTGGTAGCTTATCCAGCATTCCCGCAACTAAATTAGGCTCTATAGCCATTAAAGGTGCACTTGAAAAGATCAATCTTAAACCAGAAATGGTTCAGGAAGTTTTGATGGGGAACGTTGTTCAGGCCGGTAATGGTCAGGCACCTGCAAGACAGGCATCACTTGGTGCTGGAATTCCTGATTCTGTTCCATGTACCACGGTAAATAAAGTGTGTGCCAGCGGTATGAAAACAGTAATGCAGGCAGCCCAATCCATTATGCTTGGCGATAACGATATTGTTGTAGCCGGTGGAATGGAAAACATGAGTTTGATCCCTCATTACGTTCACATGAGAAATGGGAAGAAATTTGGACCTGCCACTCTTGAAGACGGAATGCAAAAAGATGGTCTAGTAGATGCTTACGAGCATAATGCTATGGGTGTTTGTGCCGATCTATGTGCTTCTGAACATAATTTTTCACGTGAAGATCAGGATGATTTTGCCAGAAAATCTTACGAAAGATCTGCACAAGCTTGGAAAGATGGGAAATTTGATAATGAAGTAGTACCGGTAGAAGTTCCTCAAAGAAAAGGTGATCCTGTGATCGTAAAAGAAGATGAAGAATTTAAGAATGTTCGAATGGACAAGATCTCTTCTCTGCGACCTGCTTTTTCCAAAGATGGTACAGTAACTGCTGCAAATGCTTCTACCATTAATGATGGTGCTGGCGCTGTAGTTTTAATGAGTCGCGAAAAAGCTGACGAACTTGGACTAAAACCTCTAGCTACGATTAAAAGTTTTGCTGATGCTGCTACAGAACCTAAATGGTTTACTACTGCTCCTTCTAAAGCTTTACCTAAAGCTATAGAGAAAGCTGGAATCAGCCTTGATGATGTTGATTTCTTTGAATTTAACGAAGCATTTGCCGTTGTTGGACTTGCTAATATGAAAATCTTAGGATTATCAGACAAGAACACAAACGTTAACGGTGGTGCAGTATCTCTTGGACATCCACTTGGATGTAGTGGTGTTCGTATTTTAATCACGTTACTAAACGTACTGGAACAAAATAACGGAAAAATTGGTGCTGCAGCGATCTGTAATGGTGGCGGTGGAGCATCAGCAATGGTTATAGAACGTCATTCATAAGTCAAGTTTTTGTAAATGCAATATGGTATTTGCCATTTAAGTATTGTTCCGCTTAGAAATTCATCATCTGCAGAGGGTGAAATGGTTTCTCAAATTCTGTATGGAGAACACTTTAAGGTACTGGAAAGAAGGGCTTACTTCAGCAAGATTAGAAATTCTCATGACAGCTTCGAAGCCTGGATCGACAATAAGCAATATAGAATGATCGAAGAATCTGACTATCAAAATTTAGATGGTCAGACTCTTCAATTATCTTCAGACCTTATCGAGTTTGTTACAGATGAAAAAGGTTTGCTTATGCCTGTAGTTTTGGGTAGTTCGGTTAGATTTTCAGAGCAGCTGAATCATAAATTCGAAGGTGAGTACGACAATGCTTCCGGACGCACAAAGTCCGACCTTATAATAACAGCCAGCTTATATATTAATACTCCTCAAACTTCTGGTGGTAGAACTCCATTCGGTATAGATGCAGCAGGTTTTACGCAGGCTGTTTATAGAATTAACGGATATAAACTGGACAGGGAAGCTGCTTCACAGGCTAAACAAGGAGAAGCTCTTAGTTTTATTGAAGAAAGTGAACCCGGAGACCTGGCATTTTTTGATGATCAGGATGGTGTTATTAACCATGTAGGAATGATGATGCAGGACAACTATATCATTCATGTAGATGGAAAAGTTCGTATAGACAGGATAGACCATTCAGGAATTTTCAATACGGAACTTCAAAAGCATACTCACAAACTACGTGTGATCAAAAAGATTATTTGATTGCATTGATTTTTTCTATTTTAAGGACAAAAAAAACCCGCTGAATTTCAGCGGGTTTTTTTATGAGTAGTTATATTGATTATAATCTATCCTTCAAAGCATCTGCTTTCTCTTGCTGATCTAGATTGGTGTAAAGATTCATCGCAGTCTTTACGATTTCCTTATTCTCTGGATCTACTTCCATCGCTTTTTCAAGGTATGGTAAAACCTTTTTGTAAAGGTCTTTTCTTTGAGCGTCAAGTTCATCATAACGAGCATTGTCTTTTTTGCTCATTCCAAGATTGTTCATCTCATCGATAAGTGCTCTCTCTTCACTTAACATAGCAGCAACCATATTGATTCTTGCTTCATTATATTCTGAATCGATCTCTAGAGCTGTCTTATAACTTTCTACAGCTTTATCAGTATTCTCAATCTCAGCATACATCAACCCAATATTGTTATAAACACCAGGGTTAGATTTATCCATGTTTCCAGCTTCTTCCAGGATAGAAATTGCTTTCTCCTTTTCACCCATCTGGTAGTACATATTCGCTTCTGAAAGCAAAAGATCTACATCATTCGGATTTGCGGCTTTTGCAGCGTCGATAGATTCAATAGCCTTATCATATTGCTCCTGGTTGATATAAATTCTGGCAACTAAAGAAGCGATCTCTCCCTTTTTAGAAGGAATTGGTTCTACTTTAGGATCCTTGTATTGTCCTGTCTTCACCATAAGATCCATTTGTTCCTTAGAACCCATGTTCTCTTTTTCTCCGGTTTCGATATTTACAGCTGTAAAAGATTTACCAGAACCATCATATCCAAGATCACTTAACTCCTCTAAATATTTAACAGCCTTACCGTATTCCTGAGCATTTACTAAATTGTTAGCCGCATAATACAGATATACAGTATCCTGCTTACTCATTTGGTAACTTGTGTATAATTTGTCTGCTGCCGACTGATAATCTTCTTTCCCCTGGTCTTCAATTGCAGAGTTAATAAGATCATTCTTCATTTTAGTCAGTGCTGCGGAAGCATCCTCGTTTCCAAGTTCTACTGCCTTAGCATAAGCCATAGCTGCTGTTTGCACATCTTCATTGGAAGGATTCCCGGAAGAATAAGCTTTACCTTTATACAGATAAAACTTCTCTTGCCATTTATCATTTAATTCGGAAAGATTCGCTTCAGCAACTTTTAACTGAGCCTTAGCTTCAGTAAAGTTTTTGTCTTCAATAGCGTCTTCCGCATTTTTAACCTGGTCCTTCTGTGCGAACGTCGTCATGGTTAGAAATGACACAGCCGCAGCCGTTAAGATATTCGTTTTCATTGTTGTTTTGGTTTTTTATTTTTATTCTTCACTATCATCTGCAATAGTCGTGCCATCAGTCTGACTCTCACTGCCTACAGGCTTTTCCGCATCTTCCATTAGCTCAACATCATCTTCATCATGCAAGACTTTTGCCACTGCGGCGATAGAATCATTGCCCTTAAGGTTTATAAGTCTTACACCCTGCGTAGCACGGCCCATAACTCTTAGATTCTCAACAGCCATTCTAATAACGATCCCCGATTTATTAATGATCATAAGGTCATCATCGTCTGATACATTCTTGATTGCGACAAGTTGTCCTGTTTTATCAGTAACAGAAATTGTTTTAACTCCCTTACCACCACGATTGGTAATTCGGTAATCCTCCAGGCTTGATCTTTTACCATAACCATTCTCAGAAACTACGAGAATATCTGAATCAAATTCGTTTACCGAAACCATTCCAACAACTTCATCGTTATCGTCGGCTAAAGTAATTCCACGAACACCTGAGGCATTTCTACCCATAGGTCGGGTTTTGCTTTCCTCAAATCTAATTGCCTTACCACTTTTAAGTCCTAACATCACCTGGCTATTCCCAGTAGTTAGTTTTGCTTCAAGTAATTCATCACCATCCTTAATAGTAATGGCATTAATACCATTTGTTCTTGGACGGCTATATTTCTCAAGACTTGTTTTCTTAACCTGTCCTTTTTTAGTGGCCATAATCACGAAATGATTATTTACATAATCTTCATCCTTAAGATCCTGAGTACAGATAAAGGCATTCACCTTATCTTCAGGTTCGATATTAATAAGATTCTGAATCGCTCTTCCTTTAGAAGCTTTACTTCCTTCCGGAATTTCATAAACTCTCATCCAGTAACATTTACCGTTTTGAGTAAAGAATAACATATACTGGTGATTGGTACCTACGAAAAGGTATTCAAGGAAATCTTCATTTCTGGTATTCGATCCTTTTTGTCCAACTCCTCCTCTATTCTGAGTCTTGTATTCGTTTAGTGAAGTTCGTTTGATATACCCTGCATGAGAAATAGTAATCACTACCTTCTCATCTGGGATCATATCTTCGATACTAAGATCACCGCCCGCATATTCGATCTGAGATCTTCTTTCATCCCCGTACTTTTCCTGTACTTCCAGAAGTTCATTTTTAATAACTTCCATCCTACGCTCTTTTCGAGCTAGAATATCTTCCAGATCCTCAATTGTTTTGATGATCTCATCATATTCAGCTCGTAGCTTATCCTGTTCAAGACCGGTAAGTTGTCTCAATCGCATTTCTACGATCGCTTTAGCCTGAATTTCTGAAAGTTCAAAACGATCAATTAATTTATTACGAGCTTCTTCAGCATTAGAAGAAGAACGTATTAAAGCGATCACTTCATCTATATTATCTGAAGCAATGATCAATCCTTCCAGGATATGAGCTCGCTCTTTAGCCTTCCGAAGTTCAAATTCAGTCCTTCTTACAACCACATCATGTCTGTGTTCTACGAAATGGTGAATAAGATCCTTTAAATTCAACATTTGTGGTCTTCCATTAACCAGTGCAATATTATTTACACTGAAAGAAGATTGTAATGCTGTATGTTTAAATAATGTATTAAGAACGATGTTAGGAATAGCATCCCTTTTCATCTGGTATACGATACGCATACCATTTCTATCAGATTCATCTCTAATCAGACTGATCCCTTCGATCTTTTTGTCGTTTACCAGGTCTGCTGTTTTCTTTATCATATCAGCTTTGTTCACCTGATATGGTATTTCTGTAACAACAAGATATTCACGACCTGCAATCTCTTCCATATGCGATTTAGCACGCATTACGACTCTACCTCTTCCGGTTTTGAAAGCTTCCTTTACGCCATCATAACCATAAATAATTCCTCCTGTTGGGAAATCTGGAGCTTTGATATATTGTATAAGTTCATCGATCTCGATATCGTGATTCTCGATATAAGCGATGGTACCGTCTATAACTTCATTTAAATTATGAGGAGGCATATTAGTCGCCATACCAACAGCAATACCACTAGCTCCGTTCACCAATAAGTTTGGTACCCGTGTTGGCATTACTACAGGCTCACTTAACGAGTCATCAAAATTCAGCTGAGTATCTACTGTTTCCTTGTCGATATCGGCAAGCATGTCCTCACTAATCTTACGCATACGCGCTTCAGTATAACGCATCGCTGCAGGACTATCCCCATCTACAGATCCAAAGTTACCCTGTCCATCTACAAGCATATACCGCATGCTCCATTCCTGGGCCATACGCACCATAGTATCGTATACAGAAGAATCCCCGTGTGGGTGATACTTACCTAATACCTCTCCTACGATTCTCGCAGATTTCTTATAGGCTCTATTTGAAAGTACTCCAAGCTCATACATACCGTAAAGCACACGTCTATGTACAGGTTTCAATCCATCACGAACATCTGGTAGTGCACGTGACACAATGACCGACATCGAATAATCGATGTAGGCAGATTTCATTTCATCTTCAATATTGATAGGAATTAGCTTTTCTCCTTCAGCCATATTAAAAAATTTAATTATCTTAAAATTGTAAGGGGCAATTTACATATTTTATACCTCTTTAACGCCCCGTAATCTCTGAGCTTAAGTATTTTTTATTAACAAATTTTTATTGTGTTTTGGTTAATAAGTTCATTATTTTCCCTTTTGAAAAGTGATGGTTATTTTGTCACTTAGCTATGGTCACCTTATTAGGTACAGTTTTTGTCCTATTTGGAGTGAAAATAAATTTGAGAAAGGAAGATAAAAATGGATGATAATTTTTCACCAAGAGTAAAAGACGTTATTGCTTACAGTAAAGAGGAAGCATTAAGGCTTGGTCATGATTTCATTGGAACAGAGCATCTAATGCTGGGGTTGTTAAGAGATGGAGACGGGAAAGCTATAGATATTCTAACCGCATTGGAAATTGACCTTAGCCATTTGAGACGAAAAGTCGAAATACTAAGTCCTGCAAATCCCAATACTGTTACTATAAGTAATGAAAAGAAAAACCTGCATCTTACCAGGCAGGCAGAGCGAGCATTGAAAACTACATTTCTGGAAGCCAAATTATTCCAGAGTGCTTCGATCAATACTGCCCATTTATTATTGTGCATTCTTAGAAATGAGAATGACCCAACTACTAAACTGCTGAATAAATTGAGAATAGACTACGATGGCGTTAAAGATCAGTTTAAATATATGATCGCTAGCGATGAAACCGACTTTTCAGATAGTCCTACAGCGGAGTCATTTTCAGATGATGAAGGAGATGAAGCTACCAGGGAAAACCCGTTTAGCGGAGGCGGTGGAGCCAGTACAGGTAAAACTAATAAGAAATCAAAAACTCCGGTTCTTGATAACTTCGGAAGAGACCTCACTGCAATGGCTGAAGCTGATAAGCTGGATCCAGTGGTTGGTAGAGAAAAGGAGATCGAAAGAGTTTCTCAGATTCTTAGTCGTAGAAAGAAAAATAATCCATTATTGATTGGAGAACCAGGAGTTGGTAAATCTGCTATTGCTGAAGGATTAGCACTAAGAATCGTAAAAAGAAAGGTTTCCAGGATTTTATTTGATAAAAGAGTAGTTACTCTTGACCTCGCTAGCCTGGTTGCTGGCACAAAATATCGAGGCCAGTTCGAGGAAAGAATGAAGGCCGTGATGAACGAGCTTGAAAAGAATGATGATATCATCCTTTTTATTGATGAAATTCATACCATCGTTGGCGCTGGTGGTGCAACAGGTAGTCTGGATGCCAGCAATATGTTCAAACCTGCACTTGCAAGAGGTGAAATACAATGTATTGGTGCTACTACCCTTGATGAGTACAGACAGTATATCGAAAAAGATGGTGCTTTAGAAAGAAGATTCCAGAAAGTAATTGTGGAACCTACTACGGTAGATGAAACTATAGAAATCCTTAATAATATCAAGGATAAATATGAGGATCACCATAATGTACAATATACAAATGAAGCGATTGAAGCTTGTGTAAAGTTGACAAATCGTTACATGACCGATAGGTTTTTACCAGACAAGGCAATTGACGCTTTAGATGAAGCAGGATCAAGAGTTCATATTACCAATATTGATGTACCAAAACAGGTGCTGGATCTTGAACGAAGACTTGAAGAAGTTCGTGAAAATAAGAATTCTGTTGTGAAAAAGCAGAAGTATGAAGAAGCCGCGAAACTTAGGGATGATGAAAAAAATCTGGAAAAAGAACTTGCCGTAGCTCAGGAGAAATGGGAAGAAGAATCTAAGAAACACAAAGAAATCGTTTCTGAAGATAGCGTAGCTGATGTTGTTTCGATGATGACTGGAATTCCGGTGAATCGTATCGCTCAAACAGAGAGTAACAAGCTTGTGGAACTTCCGCAGTTAATCAAAGGAAAAGTAATTGGTCAGGATGAAGCCGTGGGTAAAGTTGTAAAAGCTATACAGAGGAATCGCGCCGGACTTAAAGATCCAAATAAGCCAATTGGTTCATTTATATTCTTAGGACAAACTGGTGTCGGTAAAACTCAGTTAGCTAAAGTATTAGCAAGAGAATTATTTGATAATGATGATGCTCTTATCAGGATAGATATGAGTGAGTACATGGAGAAATTCGCTGTTTCCAGATTAATTGGAGCACCTCCAGGATATGTTGGTTACGAAGAAGGTGGACAACTTACCGAGAAAGTTCGTAGGAAGCCATACGCTGTGATACTGTTGGATGAGGTTGAAAAGGCACATCCAGATGTATTCAATATGCTTCTACAGGTATTGGACGATGGGTATCTCACCGATAGTCTTGGAAGAAAGATCGATTTCAGAAATACGATCATCATCATGACTTCTAATATTGGAGCTAGAAAATTAAAAGATTTTGGTCAGGGTGTTGGTTTTGGAACTACCGCTCAAAAATCTCAGGTTGATGATAATGCCAGAAGCGTGATCGAGAATGCACTCAAGAAAGCATTCGCTCCCGAATTCTTAAACAGGATCGATGACGTAGTGATCTTTAATGGCTTGGAAAGAGAAGATATTCATAAGATCATTGATATCGAACTTGCGAAACTGTTTGGTAGAATTCAGGGACTTGGATACGATCTTACTCTTACAGATAAGGCTAAAGATTTTATTGCTGATAAAGGTTTTGACAGGCAATATGGTGCTAGACCGTTAAATCGAGCTATTCAGAAATATATTGAAGATGCTTTAGCTGAAGAGATCATCACTTCTAATTTGAAAGAAGGTGACAAGATCACAATGGATTTGGATGAAGAGAAAAGTGAACTGACTATAGATATTCAGAAATCTGTTGAAACTGAATAATATTTAAGTTCATATAATAAAAAAACCTGTCATGAAAATGGCAGGTTTTTTTATGCTTGTGTATCACCTAAACTTCATTAATTTAGCCGAAAATTGCCCTAAACATCATATGAACTACCCTACTATTGAACTTGAATTTGGCAGTGTTACAATTCTTGAGAATTTTATGATCGCTAAAATGAACGAAGGAATTCTGTTTGATATTAGCAAAAATGAAACACTCCTCGAAATGGGAACTGAAGTCTTTCAGGGCAAACCCTATGCTTATATATCACACAGAGTAAATAGCTACGCGGTAGACCCAATGGTTTACAAACAATCTGCAAAATTTCCAAATTTGAAAGTTATCGCAGTTGTCAGTGAAAACGAAATGACACGAACCCTGGCCTCTACAGTTGAAAGGGAATTTTATACTGATTCTAATTGCTTTAAGGTTTTCACCGAACTTAAGAATGCTACAAGTTGGGTACAGGGAAAATTATCCCTCCAAATCACCAAATAGAATTGTTTAAATTAATTCTTTTGAGCTGGTTGCGGATTTCTATTAAATAATTCCTGAACCGCACGACCAATATTATCTGCAATGTCGCCGGCAAGCAAACTTTCATATCCTAATTGATCACTTGCTATCGTACCGCTTGAACCGTGTAAATAGACAGCCAGAATTGTCGCCGCAAGGCTGCTATATTTCTGACCTATAAAACTTGTGATAACTCCTGAGAGCACATCACCGCTACCGGCAGTTGCCATTCCCGGATTACCTGAAGAATTTATGTAGATCTCCTCATTATTTACTATAAAGGTATGAGCACCCTTAACAACAATGATGATTTTGAACTTTTTACTTAAAGCTTTAACCTTCTCAAGTTTATCAAAGTCATCCTTCCATTCTCCTAACAGTCTTTTCAACTCCCCTGGATGCGGAGTCAGAACAGAGTTTTCAGGCATTTTTTTCAAAAGTGACTTGTTCTTCGATAAAATATTGATTCCATCAGCATCAACCACAAATGGTTTATCCTGTGTTTTTAAGAAATCTTCAAAAGCTTTAGCTGTAGCATCATTAGTTCCTGCTCCCATTCCGAAGCAGAAAACATCAGCATCAAAATCTGAAGGGAATTTGGTAACCATCTTAGAGTTTTCATCTGTGAGCACCATCACTTCTGGAATGGAAATTTGAAGTGCATCATATCCACACTCAGGGATATGAACCGTACAAAGTCCAGTACCTGATCGCATTGTTGCCCTCGAGGTTAGTATGATACTCCCTATTTTACCATGGCTTCCACCAATGATCAAAACCTTTCCATAGTCACCTTTATGAGAGTTTATTTTTCTTGACTTATATAGACTTTGAGCCTCCTCTTTTCCTATCAAAAATATGTTTGAATCCACTTTCCCAAGATATTCTCGATCTAGTGCTATATCGATGACCTGTAGATCACCAACATAATCCATGGTATCTGGTAGGTAAAAACTGAGTTTGGGAGACTGGAAGCTCAGGGTATATCCGGCCTGGATTACTGCTCCATCCTTAAAAACCTTATCTGGTGCTAAACCACTCGGCATATCAATAGATAGAACAAAGGCCTGGGAGTTATTGATCAAATTGATTAAACCAGCTGGCCAGCCTTCTACCGCACGGTTTAGGCCTATGCCAAACAAGGCGTCTATAACAAAATCACCAGTATGAATTTCAGGGAAACCGTTTTCACTTTTGATAAGTTCCGGCCAGTCATTTGTAATTTCCTTCAATTTCTCATAATTGCTCAAGAAATCTTCAGATCTTTTATCACTATAATTAACTACAAAGGTGCGAACCTCGTATCCATGCTGAATAAGGTGCCTGGCAACTACCAATCCATCTCCTCCATTATTACCAATTCCGCAGAAAATTTTTATGGGAATTGGGGCTCCCTGCAATCTCTTATGAATTTCATTAAAAACAAGCGTTCCTGCCCGCTCCATAAGTTCTTCTGAAGTGATTTCCTGCTTTTTCAGAGTAACCTTGTCTGCTTCTGCCAATTGTGCTGCCGTAAGTATTTTCATTGAGTAAATCTTTCTTGTTCTTTTCTTTTTCGAAGCTTAAAGATACTCATATAAAAACGCCTAATTAATATTGTATTCTAACTGAATTCAATAAATTTGGGCAAATTTTTGACAATAATGAAAGAAGTAGCCCTGTCTGCAATTCACAATGAATTAAATGCCAAAATGGTACCTTTTGCCGGATACAATATGCCAGTATCATATGAAGGTGTAAACATTGAACATCAAACTGTACGAGAAAAACTCGGTGTTTTTGATGTTAGTCACATGGGAGAATTCCTGATTTCCGGAGAAAATGCATTGAAACTTATTCAGAAGATCAGTTCTAACGATGCTTCAAAACTTACAGATGGTAAAGCTCAGTATTCTACTATGCCTAACGAAGATGGTGGTATTGTGGATGATCTTATTATTTACAGACTGGAAGCTGAAAAATACTTGTTGGTAGTAAATGCTTCGAATATTGACAAGGACTGGAACTGGATCTCTCAGCATAATGATGTAGATGCAACTATGCGCGACATGAGTGATGAATTGTCGTTACTGGCGATTCAGGGACCTAAAGCAGCTGAAGCTATGCAATCCCTTACTTCGATCGACCTTCAGAATATGAAATTCTACACTTTTGAGGTCGGCACTTTTGCTGGTGTGGAAAAAGTGATCGTTTCAGCTACAGGCTATACTGGTAGTGGCGGATTCGAAATTTACTTCAGAAATGAAGATGCTCCTCAAATCTGGGCAGCAGTAATGGAAGCGGGAGAAGAATTTGGTATTAAACCTATAGGACTCGCAGCAAGAGATACATTAAGACTGGAAATGGGATATTCCTTGTACGGGAATGATATTGACGATACTACTTCCCCGATTGAAGCGGGTCTTGGCTGGATCACAAAATTCAGTAAAGATTTTATCAATAGTGAAGCGCTTAAAAAACAAAAAGAAGAAGGTCCAAAGCGAAAGCTAGTCGCTTTTGAAATGGATGAAAGAGCTATTCCCAGACAGGGATATGATATTGTAGATGAAAACGGCAAGAAAATTGGAGAAGTCACTTCGGGCACCATGTCACCATCTCTTGAAAAAGGAATTGGATTAGGATATGTACCGGTAGAAGTTGCAGGTGTTGGAAATAAGATATCCATTCAGATAAGAAAAAAAGCTGTACATGCAACTCAGGTGAAATTGCCCTTTTATAAAGGATAATTTATTTGAAACGAATTTTGATATTAGGAGCGAGTGGCTTTATTGGGAATTCCCTTTATAAAGAGCTCTGCTCCTATTTTGATACACACGGTACCTATTATACTGAAAATGATTTTTTTGAAAAAAATCATCAATTCCACCATTTCGATATGGAAACGGAAAACATCAGTATTCTTCTTGAAAATTTAAAGCCAGATGTCATCGTATCCTGCGTGCGTGGAGGCTTTGAAGCTCAGATTCATACTCATTTCGAGATCATCAATTACCTTCTCAATTATCGTAAAAAGTTGATATTTCTGTCATCGGCCAATGTTTTTGATGCTTTTACCAACTATCCTTCCTACGAATATGACAAAACACTTAGTCAGAGCGTTTACGGCAGATTCAAGATCAAGATAGAAAATGCATTGCTTAGACTTCCGAATAAACAATATAATATCCTGAGACTTCCTATGGTCTTCGGAAAAGGTTCCCCGCGGGTTAAGCAAATAAGAGCAATTCTGGATCTAAACGAACCGCTAGAAGTTTTTCCAAATGTGGTCGTTAATGCTACTGAAATTGGAAAGGTAACTCAGCAAATTCACTATATTATAAATAGGAACAGACAGGGAGTGTTTCACTTAGGCAGTGATGATCTGGTGCATCAAAGAGATCTCGTAGAGGACCTTACCAGGGAACTTGGTTATGAAAATCCACTTTTCAAAAATGTTTATGACTCCAACTTCGACAGATTCCTGGCTGTACTACCAAAGGATAATAAACTTCCAAAGAACCTACAGATAAGTATTCAGGAGGTAGTCAAAGCATCAGCTAAATTATAGCTGTTAATTTGATATTAAACTGAAGTACCATAACAATGGTATGCTTCATTCTTAGTAACTTGAAGAAAACCAAATAATTAAGTCATGAAAAAATTAAGTGATACTGAGATAGATGATCAATTGAAAAACCTTGATGGATGGACATATGCTAAAGGTGCCATTCATACTTCTTTTGAATTTGAGAATTTTAAAGAAGCATTTACCGTAATGACAAGAATTGCATTTGAGGCCGAAGCACAGGAACATCATCCAAATTGGGGAAATGTATATAATCAATTAGAAATATCCCTTTCTACTCACGATGCAAATGGTGTTACTGAAAAAGATTTCAAGCTTGCCAGAACAATTGAAGAGATTATAGAGTCTACGAATTGAAAAACTCGTGAAACTGGAAAACCAGCTCCTTATACATACAGTATTTAGGAGCTTTTTTATATTTTTGCGCGAACCTAATTATAATTTGAAATGGGAAGAGCTTTTGAATTTCGCAAAGCACGGAAAATGAAACGTTGGTCTGCAATGGCTAAAGCATTTACCAGGATTGGTAAAGATATTGTCATGGCGGTGAAAGAAGGTGGTCCAGATCCTGACACGAATGCGAAACTTCGTGCGGTGATCCAGAATGCGAAAAGTGTCAACATGCCCAAGGATAATATTGAGCGTGCGATCAAACGTGCCTCAGATAAAAACCAGGGTGACTATAAAGTAGTTCTTTTTGAAGGTTACGCTCCTCATGGTATTGCTGTTCTGGTAGAAACTGCAACAGATAATAACAATAGAACAGTTGCAAATATTCGTTCTCATTTCAACAAATCTGATGGGAATCTTGGAACTTCAGGTTCTGTAGAATTTATGTTTGAGCATACCTGTAACTTCAGAATCAATGCTGAAAATCTGGATCCGGAAGAACTTGAATTAGAATTGATAGATTTTGGAGCTGAAGAAGTTTTTGAAGATGAAGACGGAATTCATATTTATGCACCTTTTGAATTCTTTGGTGCTATACAGAAGGAATTAGAGAACAGAGAAATGGAAATTCTTTCTTCAGGATTTGAAAGAATTCCTCAGGTTACCAAACCTTTAGAAGGTGAACAGGCTGCAGATGTTGAAAAGTTGCTAGAAAAACTGGAAGAAGATGATGATGTTCAAAACGTTTACCATACAATGGAAACACCAGATGAGGATTAATTAAAAATTTTCTTTGATCTTTCCTTCTACACCCTCGTAGAACTGGGTGATAACTTTAAAATCTGAATCAAAATCTCCGGTTGGATGAAAAGCCTCGGAGATTTTTACTTTCTTGGACTTGTAGTCAAAGGAAACCATTACAATAGGAACTTCCGCTTTTAAGGCTATATAGTAAAAACCTGTTCTCCATTTCTCGGTTTTCTCTCTGGTGCCTTCTGGAGATAGGGCTAATCGAAAAATAGTCTTGTCTTCAAAGACCTTCGCGATCGCATCCACTTTATTCTTTTGTCCTGATCTATCCAGAGGTGCACCGCCTACCCACTTGAAATACCACCCAAATGGAGGTTTGAATAATTCCTGCTTTCCTACAAAGTTGAATTCAACATTCATGATTTTACGAACCAGAATTCCTAAGAGAAAATCAAAAGAGCTTGTGTGTGGAGCAACAATTACAACACATTTCTTAATTCTGGATGTAAAGTGATCCTCCAGACGCCAGCCTAAAATTTTGTAAAAAATAAATCTTGCAAGCCAACGCATATGTTACTCCCGGTGATGTTTCGTGGATTCATCTCCACGACGACGTTTCTTTTCTTCGCTAAGCAGAGCCAATTCCCTACCCGTCTGTCCTTTAACTGAAGTGTTTTCCTGAGCACGTCGCAATAGGTAAGGAACTACATCTCGAACCGGTCCAAATGGAACCAATTTTACAGCGTTGTATCCTTTCTTTGCCATATTAAAACTAATATGATCACTCATTCCATAAAGCTGACTAAACCATATTCTTTTATCATCAATAGAGATACCTTTGTCCTCCATTATCTGCAAAGCCAGGTAACTACTTACCTCGTTATGAGTACCTATAAATACTGAAATATCTTCCAGATGATTTAGACAATATGACATTACCGAGTTAAAGTTAACATCTGTTGCCTCCTTGCTTTCACATATAGGTGATGCATAACCTAATTTCTTAGCTCTGGAATTTTCTTTTTCCATATATGCACCTCTCACGATCTTCGCTCCAATTTTGAAACCTTCCTTCTGGCCTTGCTCGTGAAGATCCTTCAGGTAGTCCAGCCTGTCCCATCGATAACATTGTAGCGTGTTGAAAATAAGCACTTCTTCCTGGTTGTATTTTTTCATCATTTCAACCATAATATCATCGGCAGCGGTTTGCATCCAGGTTTCTTCACCATCGGCATACAATCGAACCTTTAATTCAAATGCGCGCTTACATAAAGTTTCTACTCTGTTTTTTACACGATCCCACTCTTCCTTTTCCTCATCGGTAAGACTAAGCTTTTCACTAACTTTTTCCCAGATTGCAAACCTTCCAATACCGGTAGGTTTAAACATAGCAAATGTCACTTCATCACTTTCATTAGCGTATTCAATTAGACTTAATTTCTTGCGCATTGCCGAATCAAATTCCTCTTCGCTCTCCTTACCTTCAACCGAGTAATCAAGAATACTATGTAAGTTCTCTCCGTACATCTCCTTGGTCACCGGTTTACAATCCTCTTCAGTAACACCTCCGCAAAATTGCTCGAAAATTGTTTTCTTTATCAGGGTTTCTACGGGCAAGTGTAACTTTAACGCCATTTTTGTCAATGCGCTACCTGCTTTTACCAAAGCAGAATAATTCATCATGCTAAACAAAAAAATCGCCCTGTCAAGGTCTGAATTTGATTTGAGTTTGAATGCAGATTTAGTATTGTTGAATATCTTCTTTCTAATCATTTCGTGCTGTTAATCGGGCAAATATAATTATT
Source organism: Christiangramia sp. LLG6405-1 (assembly GCF_045055805.1). Classification (GTDB taxonomy): domain Bacteria; phylum Bacteroidota; class Bacteroidia; order Flavobacteriales; family Flavobacteriaceae; genus Christiangramia. Next base: position 2,620,509 of record NZ_CP159330.1, read on the forward strand.
GAAGATGACTATTTTCATAAATTCTCTTTAATTTCGGAAGTCCAAATGCCAATACCATGAATGAAGTTAAACACCTGGTGAATCCTGTATTTTACGGTAGCGAATCTTATTCGAAAATCAATCAGTATATAGAAGATAAAAACCCATCTTCAGTATTTATTCTAGTTGATACAAACACTCAGAAGAACTGCTTAGGCTTATTCTTGAAGAATATAACTACGGAGCTTCAAATTGAAGTTATTGAAATTGAACCGGGAGAAGAAAATAAGCATATTGAAACCTGTACGGGTGTTTGGAGTGCACTTTCAGAGCTTGGTGCAGATCGAAAGAGTTTAATGATTAATCTTGGTGGTGGTGTTGTCACTGATCTTGGTGGTTTTGTAGCTTCAACGTTTAAGCGTGGTATCCCCTTCATTAATGTTCCAACCAGCTTACTTGCTATGGTAGATGCATCGGTTGGAGGTAAAACTGGCGTTGATCTTGGAAATCTAAAAAACCAAGTGGGAGTCATAGTGCAGGCAGAGATGGTTGTGGTAGATAGCAATTACCTGCAAACATTATCCTCTCGTGAAATGCGCAGTGGTCTCGCTGAAATCCTGAAACATGGACTTATAGCGGACGAATCTTACTGGAATCGTATGAGCAACTTGAGCTCTCTTGATCTCTCAGACCTTGATGCCATCATAGAACATTCAGTGAATATAAAATCTGAAATTGTTTCTCAGGATCCATATGAACGGTCCATCCGGAAAAATCTTAATTTTGGGCATACGCTTGGCCATGCTATTGAATCCTTTTATCTAACTAATCCAGATAAAGATAAATTGCTACATGGAGAAGCAATTGCGATCGGGATGATCTTAGAATCATATATATCTTCTGAGATTCTAAATTTTCCAAAGAAAAAATTACATGATATTTCAAATATTATAATTGATCTATTCGGTTTCGTGGACATACCTTCGGAAGATATTAAGGAGATCATTTCGTTACTCAAACATGATAAAAAGAACTCGAACGGACAGGTAAATTTTGTTTTATTGAATGATATCGCTATTCCAGAATTGGATGTTGTAGTTCCTGAAGAGCTGATTATCAAATCTTTCGAATTTTATAGCTCTCTGAATTTAACTAATCATTAATTTAATCGAATATCTGGCAACTCCCTTGTGTGGCGTTTGATATTTTATTTATACTTGCATAAACCAATCACACTATGAAAAGGATAATTGTAGACTATAAAAAGCTTACTCCTGAAATTCTTGGACTTCTTGTAGAGAAATATCCTGATGGATATGATGATGACCAGGTTATCGCCTTTAAGAATGCTAAAAATGAGACTGTTGAAGCTGTGGAAGTAAAGACTGAAGATACCATTTACCTGGTTAAGGTAAGTACCAGGCTTGAAAGTACTATGGCGAATTTTGACGAAGATGATTATGAAGATTCAGAATATACAGATCCTATTGTAGATATTCCTGAAAAGGATGATACTGAAGAAGTGGACGAAGACAAATAAAAAAGGGACGCAATTGCGTCCCTTTCTATTATTTAATCTTTCTAAAAGATTATGCATGTTGTAAATCATGCTTACCTTCTTTAATTTCTTCGATCACCTTAGCATTAAATGCTGGAAGATCATCAGGATTTCTACTGGTAACTAAAGCTTCATCAACTACAACTTCCTGATCTACCCATAAAGCGCCTGCATTTTCAAGGTCTTTACGAACACTACTAAAGGATGTCATTGTTCTACCTTCCACAACATCTGCACTAATTAGAGTCCAAGGCGCATGACAAATTGCACACACTGGTTTACTTTGTTTAAAGAAGTCTCTAACAAAGATCAATGCATTCTCTTCTCTTCTCAAATTATCCGGATTGATAACTCCTCCTGGAAGTACCAATGCGTGATAATCTTTTGCTGAAACTTCGTCAAGGGTTTTATCTACTTTAAAGTCTTTTCCCCAATTATCACCGTCCCATGATTTAATATTACCAGATTTAAGGCTAACGATTTCTACATTGAAACCTTCTTTCTCCATTGCCTCTTTTGGGGAGGTTAGTTCTACTTCTTCAAATCCATCTGTTGCTAAAATTGCAATTCTCTTATCCATAATTTTTCTTTTTTTAGTTATTCAAAGATAGGTTTAGGAAGAGCGAATCTGTATTAAGAGCCTATTAAAACTAGGCGTTTAAGAGTTAAAGGTTATTTAAAACTTATTTTTCTTCCGAAGTCTCATCTACGTCCAAGTAAGATTTCAAACGGTCTACAATATACTTTTCTTCTTTGAGCTGAACTTTCCTCTGTTCGAGTTTCTTCATCTCCTGGTATATCGCTGGTTCACCAAAACGGTTCGGCTCCACTTTCTCTTTCTTCAGAAGAGCATATTGTACTGTGAACTCTGCTCCAAAGAATAAGATTAAACAGGTATAGTAAACCCAAAGGAGAATCAATACCACTGAAGACGCACCACCATAAACTGAAGCTGGGTCGCTTTGTCCAAAATATATACTGATAAGCGTCTCACCTATTATGAAAAGTGCGGTTGTTAAAGCCGCACCTGTATAGGTGGTTTTTAATTTGATCTTAATATCTGGTAGTAGCTTAAAGATCATCGCAAATAAGGTCGTTATGAAGAAAAACGTAAGTGCGTAATTCAGAATATACATTGCAACCTGTGTAATATCAGGAATAAGCTGCTGCATTGTTTCTGTAACCAACTTTAGAATAGTAGAAACAACCAAAGCTATTAATAACAGTAAACCAATGACAACCACCATACCCAGGGAAATCACCCGATCAAGAACCATACGGAGAAAATTAGTTTTTCTGGCCGCAACATTCCATATGTTATTCATGGCGATTTTTAGCTGAAAAAAGACTCCGGTTGCACCAAAGATGAGCATTGCCAGACCAAAAATAATTGCTAGTGTAGAATCTTGCGACAATGCAGCATTTTCGATCATGCCCTCAATTGCCTTGGAAGCTTCAGTTCCAATAAACTCTCCTATTTCACCTGTAAGCCTACCTTGAACAGCCTCTCTTCCGAAGAAATAACCAGCTATACTTACCACAATAATTAATAGGGATGGAAGTGAAAATAATGCATAATAAGCGATAGTAGCACTTCTGGCATAAGGTTCATTCTTATCCCAGCTCACGTAAGTCTTCTTTAGAAGTTTACCGAAGACCTTGATCTTGCTAAACATTAAAGATATTTCTCTTTAATCACCTCAATATGATGCATAGCATGACCAACCATCATAAAGCCAAGCGCTCTGGGTGAAGCATTAATATCATTCATAACACCACCTAGTTTTAGCATATTTACAGTCATACTTTCGAAAAGAATGATTCCCGCTTCTCGCACAATTTTGTATTCTTTAATAAGATCGGGTATCGCTCTGTGTTCTGAGCGACTATTCAAAACATATATATCATGATCGAAACCGGGCAATGGCTGTGGTTCATTCCTGGCAATTGCCAATGCTCTAAATTGAAAAATCCTTTCAGTATCAATTATATGCTGAATCATCTCTTTCAGAGTCCATTTACCTTCTTCGTAGCGATAAACCCATTTGTCTTCAGGAATATCCAACAAAATTTGAATAAATTCTGAAGTGTTCGATTTAAGACTGGGAACTAATTCAGCTTCGGGTTCTAATCTATCGATATAACCTCTGTAAAATTCGCCTATTTCTCCTTTAGTAAGATCAGATTTCCTCATTAAGCAGAATTTCTACTGGCATTAATATTACCATACAATGACCTAGTAACCATTTTTTCATATACTTCAAGGGCTTGCTGGTTGGCTTCAGGATTTTTACTCAGCTCCTGCACCATTCTAAGCGCATGTTGCTGAATGGTCAATAAAGGCAGCACAATTCTTTCACGCGCCTGAATGGAAGCCTTTCCTGCAGGCTGATTCTGCATCAGACTATCATAGCCGGTAACTTTCAATAGCATTTTCTTTGAACGTTCAAACTCATCATGAATCAATGTCCAGAATTCTCCAAACTCCTCATCGTTTTTCATATATGCCGTCAACGGAAAAAATGATTTGGTCAAACTCATCATGCTGTTTTCAAGCAAGGTTTTGAAGAATTCAGAATTATTATAGAGATCCTGAACTTCATCAAACCTATCTTGTCTATCCAATTCTTCCATAGCAGTTCCCACTCCAAAGAATCCAGGAACATTTTGTTTGAGCTGACTCCAGCTTCCAACAAATGGTATCGCCCTTAGATCTGATAAATTGAGTTCTGCAGACTTATTACGTTTACTCGGTCTACTTCCAATATTAGTTTTAGCGTAATATTTAAGAGTACTCATTTTTTCCAGGTAAGGAATAAAACGAGGATGCTTTTTAAAGTCTGTATATGTCTTGTAACTAATTTCAGCAAGCTCGCTCATGGTATTACGATCATGATCGTTCAGTTCATTTTTACCTTCACTGAAAATTTCATTAGAAACCCCCGAACTTAATAATTGCTCCAAATTGTATGTACAACTATCTTTAGTCCCGAAATTAGAGCTGATCGTTTGTCCCTGGACTGTTAATTGAATTTCCTCATTCTCAATAGTTGGCCCCAAAGACGCATAGAATTGATGTGTTTTTCCACCACCTCTTGCCGGCGGTCCGCCACGACCATCAAAAAAGACAACCTTAATTCCATATTCTCTGGAAATTCGAGTAAGTTCTTCCTTCGCCTTATAAATACTCCAGTTTGCCATCAAGTAACCACCATCTTTAGTTCCATCACTAAAACCAAGCATGATCGTTTGTTTATTACCTCGTTTTTCAAGGTGTTCCTTATACACTGGATTTTTGTACAACTTCTCCATCACATGATGTGCTTCTCTTAGATCCGGAACAGTTTCAAACAATGGAATAACATCTACAGTCGGTTTTTTCCAACCACATAATTTCATGTACAAATAAGGCTGCAAAACCCCTTCTACACTTCCGCAGTTACTAATAATATAGCGGTTGGCTCCCTGCTCCCCATTCTTTTCCTGAATTTCCTGCATCGCGTAAATTGAAGAAAGCGTAGATCGGGTCATCCCTTCTTCAAATTCTTCAGGATCCAACTGTGCATCTGTAGTTGTCATTACGGCAATTTTCTCCTCTTCTGAAAGAGTTTCGAAATTTTCCGGAATCAACTCTGGTTTGTATTTCTTGAGATCTGCAAATACTTCTTCGTGTTTCGAACTATCCTGCCTGATATCTAATGTTGCAAAATGGAAACCGAAGAGTTTGATTTTATTGATCATGTCATCAAGTTCCTCAAGGAATAATGATTGATGTTTATTTATAAGAATTTCTCGCGCTGTCTGCAATTTTGAAACCAACTCCTCTAAAGATATTTTTGGAGTGTCTGAATTTGTAACGGCTGAATCATACAAAGCTTTCTCTATCTCTGCCATGATCTCATTGATCTCCCTAAAAGTAAGTCTTCTCTTAAGTTTACGAATATCCCGGTAATAATTAAGGAGAATTGTGCGGCGAAGTCGGCGTGCAACTCTTAAAGTGATCTCAGTAGTTACAAATGGGTTTCCATCTCTATCACCTCCTGGCCAGAACCCCAGGTTGATTACCTGGTTACCCACATTCTCTCCATCAAATATGTTTTGCTGAATGTAATTATGGATCTTACTTGCGCTCTGATAGAAAACATTTTCAAAATACCATATGAGACTAACTGCCTCGTCATATGGAGTTGGTTTCTCTTTGTTGAAGAACGGAGTTTTACCAAGTTGTGCTAATAACTGCTTTATACGAACAAGATCATTTTTCTGAATTGCTTTATCCAGATCTGTTATAATTCCCAACACGGCCCCAGGATAAAATTGGGTGGGATGAGCTGTCAAAGTGGGTCTTACATTGAATCTCTTCAAGTACTCCTTTAACTGCTCCGTTTTTTGCTTAGCTTCCGCTTCTTCCTTTACACTTCGCAGTGTACCACGACCATCCATGTTATTAACGATAGGGAACGACGCATCTTCAATAGCATCAAACAACACTACCTGGCGTTCTATATATTGTATGAAACGAAAAAGCAAAGCGTTGCGCTCATCCTCTGTAGGGGTTTCTCCATAACGTTCAAAAAAATGTTCAACGATCTCCGACGGATTCTTATTATCAGAAAAACCACGTTCGCAAAGTTCCTGAAAAAGTGGTAACAGCGCTCCGGTTTTTTGTATCTCATCATAGGGTAAGGTTAAGAAGATACTATTATAAACCTGGTATTTTGCCAGCACATTATCATTAAATCTATCTAAACGAGGTTCTCTATTCATAATTTCCATATTTTCAACTGACTTAAAAGTATAAAAAAACCCTCTAAACATCTAGGTTTAGAGGGTCTTTATTAAAAGTTTAGTATAAATTACATCTCTTTAAATATGGAATGCATCAAACGTTTTTTATCATTAATACTTTCCTCAAGAGAAATCATAGTTTCTGTTCTATAAACACCCTCAATATCATCAAGTTGGAAAATAATTTCCTTAGCATGTTGAGTGTTTTTAGCTCGTATTTTACAGAACACGTTAAACTTGCCTGTAGTTACATGAGCAACCGTAACGAATGGAATTTCGTTAATTCTTTCAAGTACAAATTTGGTTTGTGAAGTATTCTTCAGAAAAACCCCTACATAAGCGATAAACGCATATCCAAGCTTCTTGTAATCCAGAGTCAACGATGATCCTATAATAATTCCAGCTTCTTCCATTTTCTTTACACGAACGTGGACAGTTCCAGCTGATATTAGTAGTTTCTTCGCTATATCGGTGAATGGAGTTCTTGTATTCTCGATAAGCATGTCAAGAATCTGGTGGTCGGTGTCGTCTAATTTAAACTTAGCCATCTTGAAGTTCTATTTTTAATGAAATTCAAAATTAATACAAAATCATTGAATTATTGCTAAATAAAAACACCTTTATTGGGGATTTAGCTCGAAAATCTCATCATTTAAGAATATTTTATTAACTACAACGTTTTCGGAAATTGACCCCTCCTCCATCAATCTTATCTTTTTGCCAGCTGCATCAATTTCGCGATGGCCAAATAAAATTGTTTCATTAAGAATATCTTCGATAACCGGGACGAATCGTATTCGATCGTGATCTAATGTTTCTTTGAACTGTATCAAAACATCCTTTTTTCCTCCTTCGATGTTTACATTTCTTAATATCACGTCCCGAAAATATTTAGCATTCTCAGGAATTTTAAAATATTGATTGTAATCGACACTTTGATCATTCATTATTCGATCAAGGCAACTTCTCAAAGCTTTAAAAACATATTTTCTTGATACTTCCCTGTGATAGTCTCCAGGATAATGACCAGCCTCAAATAGAATAGTTGGAGTACCATGATGCTGAAAGGTATCGCCAGCACAATTAAGATTGAAACCATCATCATACCTTCCTATGCACTCCCCTATTTCATTTTGCAAATCTTTTACCATTCCAGCGATTAAAGACATACTTTCCATACGTTCCTCGGTGATACTGCGATTTATATCGCTCGAAGGCGTAAGAAAAGAAAGAATTGCCGGTAGATTTGTTTCTCCTGCACTAAAAATGCTGCGTTGATCATGTAGGTTTAAGCAAAAATCCGGTTGGAATTCCTGGTAAACCTTCATGAGCAACCTGCTTTCTGGCTGACTAAGATCCTGCATGTCCCGATTAAGGTCTATAGCATTGGCATTGACTCGCGTATAATACGCTGCGCCATCTGGATTAAGGACTGGAATAATGTATAATGTAGTACGTTCAAGCAAAGACTTATTATAAGGGTTATCTGCATCTACCACTATAGAATTTAAAAAATCCAGTACAGCTTTTGTTGTTGTGGATTCATTCCCGTGCATTTGCGACCACATCAAAACCTTCTTTGATCCAGACCCAATTTGCAGCCCGTAGATATTTTTATTCTCTACGGAAGCTCCTATAGTTTGAAATTCCAGTTCACCTGAATGGGTAGACATGAAATCTTCCAGATGATTATTATGAAAATAGCGGCCTGCCACTTTTCTGAACTTAGCACTATCATAATCGCGATTACTCAGCCATAATTTTGCTTCCTCTTTCATGTTTACAAAACTAAACAATCAAATATTTACAATTGTATACAAATAAAAATCACTGCATAGTTTACAGTTGTAAATAAGTTTATTTCAGCAATAGTAGTATGGCTAGGAATTTATCCAAACCATATCAAAATAAGGATTATTTAGTTATATATCAACATATTAGGTTAGTTACAATAAAGTATTTGTTCAATATAAATCTTGTCGTTTACAGATGTGTATTTACACTGAAATACAGTATATTTACATTTGTAATCATAGCTTTAATCAGAGGTAATTTACAATGGTAAACACTGAACAATTTGGAACCAGGCTGCAACGCATCCTTGAATATTACGATCTATCGGCTGCTTCTTTTGCAGATAAAATAGAAGTTGGTAGGTCTTCCATTTCACATATCCTATCTGGTAGAAACAAACCCAGTTTGGATTTTGTAATGAAAGTCGTGAAGAATTTTCCTGAGGTAGAATTATACTGGTTATTAAATGGAAAGGGTTCCTTCCCTCCCGGAACCGACTCAGGTAATGAAAAAAGTATACAGCAAGCAAAAGCTGATCAATCAGCGCAAGAACCGCTAAAAAGAAATTCTGAAGAAAGTACTACGAAGGATGTTCAGGTCAACCAGGAATCGTCGAGTAACAAAAAGGTGAAAAGAATAGTATTTTTTTATGAGGACGGTAGTTTTGAAGCCTTTGAAAATTGACTCTCATTTGATTAAAACTTACCTTGCAGTATGAACAAAATGATATTACTCTGTTTGATCCTGTTACTCACGTTGAGCTCTTGTTTTGAAGCCAACAGGAACTGTGCTGATTTTAGAACTGGCACTTTCGAGTTCGAAACTTATATAAACGGAGAATTACAAAAATCTACATTCGTAAGAAATGATTCGATAGAAATTGAATTTTTTCAGGGAAATACAGATACGAGTTCAGTACGATGGATCAATCCCTGTGAATACATTATCAAGAATACCAATCCTAAGAATATGGCTGAACAGAAACCAATCCACATGAAGATCCTAACTACTTCTAAGAATAGCTATACTTTTGAATACGGTCAGGTTGGCGAAACCCAAAAGGCCCGCGGGGAAGTAAAAAAAGTTTCAGAATAGAATTAAGCCCGCTTTTCTCGCAATAATTTATTCTGCTCTTCCATTAGATCATTTAATTTGGAGAGTAATTCGATATCCTTAGGAGTAACAACCTCTGGATTTTTTGGGTCCTGAGCTTTGTTCCTGAAGCGATTCATGAATTTTACCACTATAAAAACGACGAAACCAATGACGATAAAATCTACCATGGTTTCAATAAGCAGTCCGTAACCAATTGAAACTTCATTTACGTAATCTGCAGCACCTTCAGTTCCAACACCATCTCGTAGAACGATCTTCCTGTCAGCATAATTTACGCCATCGGTAATCATGCTTAATGGTGGCATTATAATCTGCTTTACCAGAACATCCACCACTTTATTAAAAGCCGTACCAATAATGATACCTACGGCCATATCGATCATATTGCCCTTTACGGCAAATTCTTTGAATTCTTTAAATAATCCCATTATTCGTCAAATAGTGAAGGTTGACCATCGCCGCCAGATTTTTTATCTGGTGCCTTGATCGTCCCATTTTTAATATCCTCTGCTGTTATATTTTCTTCGGAATCTTTCGAACTTTTATCCTCGTCAGTTTCATCTTCATTTTGTCCTTCATAAGGTATCGGATCCAAAAGATTGATCTGATTCACTTTCTCTGAGGTCAGTTGATTGCCCAGAGCCTTTATTCCTTTTACCGAAATAAATTCTTCTATATTGATCTCTTCGTTTTCGCGACGCTCTTTTCCTTTAGGCTTGGTATAGACGATCTCTGCCATTGGGAAATAATCTGTGGAAACCATCTCCAGGAAAGATTCTTCGTGTTCACTGATGAATTTCTCTTCTTTATCCGGATGCTCGATTATAAATCTCTTGACATAGAAACGTTCTTTTTCAGGTTCCCAGTAAATCGCAGAAACTGGCTTATTCTTCACCCATTTCTCCAGAATGACCATTTCTTCATCAAATCTGGTCGTTAACTCCGGTCTTATTGTTTTTGCAACACCATCTTGTGTGATGATCAGCAATCTATCTTCTCCTCTAAATTCTCCTAACAACTCTCCTCTTTCGTCAACGTTTAGGCGTTTGACCGTCTCGTCGAACCAGATTCTTCTAGGTTTTAGCGTTGAAACCCCTTCTTCTTTAAGTTCGATACGTTTTACAGAGTATTTAGTAACGATATTACCTTTGACATTTCGGCCTTTGATAGAAATATCTGCAAAATCTACATCGAATTTTACTTTTCTTATACTTCCAACCTGTCTAAGTAAAACTGTAATAACTTCAGCTTCTCCATTCGGATTCGGAGTGAAATACAGGACTTTACTATCCTTTTTACCCTGGGTTAAATTATACTCCCGATCCCTGGTAACTGAAGTTACGGCAAATCTTTTCACATATGTATTGCCAGCCTTCCCATCTCGGTAGATCATATTGTAGATCGTACGTTTATCTTTTTTCTTAAAGATTGCTACGTGAATAATATCCTTACCAATAAAAGTTTTAGTGTCAACCTTGGTCACCATCATTTTACCATCGGCTGTAAAACAGATAACATCATCAATATCTGAACATTCAGTTACATATTCATCTTTTTTGAGACTGGTTCCCACAAAACCTTCTGCTCTATTCACATATAGTTTCGTGTTCCGAATAACAACTTTTGTCGCTTCAATATCTTCAAATAGCCTGAGTTCAGTTTTTCGTTCTTTGCCGATTCCGTAGTCTTTCTTTAATTTCTGGAAATAATCTACCGCAAAATCTATAAGATTATCAAGATGATGTTTTATCTGGGCGATCTCATCTTCGAGGGCATCGATCTTCTGCTGTGCCTTATCTATATCAAACTTTGAGATTCTTTTAATTCTAATTTCAGTAAGTCTTATAATATCTTCCTCGGTAACCTCACGTTTTAAATGGGTAGTGAAAGGCTTCAATCCGCGATCTATCGCCTGAATTACTCCATCCCAGGTTTCCTCCTCTTCAATATCCCGATAAACCCTGTTTTCGATAAATATTCGTTCCAGCGATGCAAAATGCCATTGCTCTTGGAGCTCATTCAGTTTTATCTCCAATTCTCGTTTGAGAAGATGAAGCGTATGATCTGTTGATCTTCTTAATACTTCTGAAACTCCCAGGAATATTGGTTTGTGATCAATAATTACACAACCTAATGGAGACAATGAGTTTTCACACTGAGTAAATGCATATAATGCATCTATAGTTCTGTCCGGTGATATGTTATTAGGTAGATGTATGAGAATCTCTACCTGAGCAGCAGTATTATCTTCGATCTTTTTGATCTTGATCTTACCTTTGTCATTTGCCTTCAGAATAGAATCGATCAAACTACCGGTATTGGTTCCGTAGGGAACCTCATTGATCACCAGTGTATTTTTATCTAACTGATTGATACGCGCACGAATTCTTACGCGTCCACCACGTTTTCCATCGTTGTAATTTGAAATATCTGCGATACCTCCGGTTGGGAAATCAGGAAATATTTTAAAGGTTTTACCACGAAGATGTTTGATAGAGCCATCAATAAGTTCATTAAAATTATGTGGTAAAAATCTTGTACTTAAACCAACGGCAATACCTTCAGCACCCTGCGCAAGCAACATGGGGAATTTAACCGGAAGATTTACCGGCTCCTGCTTTCTACCATCGTAAGACAACTGCCATTCAGTTAATTTCGGACTGAAAAGTACTTCCAGAGCGAATTTTGAAAGTCTCGCCTCAATATATCTTGGGGCGGCAGCTCGATCTCCAGTTAATATATTCCCCCAGTTTCCCTGGGTGTCTATTAGAATGTCCTTTTGCCCAATTTGTACCATGGCATCTCCAATACTGGCATCACCGTGAGGATGATATTGCATGGTGTGACCAACAATGTTCGCCACTTTATTGTAACGGCCATCGTCCAGGTCTTTCATAGAATGCATAATACGACGTTGAACTGGCTTAAAGCCATCTTCAATTGCTGGTACAGCTCGTTCCAGGATTACATATGATGCATAATCCAGAAACCAGTCTTTGTACATTCCGGTTACCTTTATTAATTCTTCCTTATTTTCAAATTGCTCTTCCTGAGCTCCATCAAGGTTTTCTTCCATTAGGCAGTCACTTTGGGGGTGTTTTCAAGAACTTTATTCAGTGAATCCACTAAGCCCCTTTTCTTTTTTCGGTTTAAAAATGTGGTATTGAAAGTATATTTTCGGTATCCTTTTTTTCTTCTTGAGTTAATATAGATTGTAAGGGCAGAATAGATGCCAACATCGTAAAATTTAAACTTCCCTAATTTTCTCTTCGGAAATTCAGCCTTCTTCACACGATATTCCATGAATTTTGAAAGAAAGACTCCGTTGTTTTTAAAGTTCAAAGTTTCTCCGTCGCTGTCGAAATCGAACGCCTGTCCAATCCGGTGAATGTATAGACCTAAAAGCAAGGTGACGATATTGGGCAGAAAATGACTGAAGGTTATTTTCTGTTCAGAATCTGAAGCCATGATCTCTATATTTACGAATAGATTCGTAACGAATACCGCAACAAGCACGATATAGATCGATGGGATTATCTTAACCTCACTTTTATTGGTAAATCTCATACGCCAAGTTCATTGACCAGGTCAAGTTCAAATTTGAGATTATCAATAATAAATTCCTGTCTGTCTGGTGTGTTCTTGCCCATATAGAAACTAAGCATTTCCTCTATAGATTTGTCTTTATCCAGCATTACCGGGTCTAAACGAATATCTTCTCCTATAAAATGCACAAATTCATCTGGCGAGATCTCCCCCAACCCTTTAAATCGCGTAATTTCAGGCTTACCTTTCAATTTCTCCATTGCCTGCTTTCGCTCCATCTCACTATAACAATAAATAGTCTCCTTTTTATTTCTTACTCGAAATAACGGAGTCTGTAAAATATATAGATGATTTTCCTTAATTAGTTCCGGGAAAAACTGAAGGAAAAATGTGATAAGTAATAATCTGATGTGCATTCCATCAACATCGGCATCTGTTGCAATTACAATATTATTATAACGCAGGTCTTCCAGAGAATCTTCGATATTCAGTGCTGCCTGTAGCAAATTGAATTCTTCATTTTCGTAGACGATCTTTTTTGTAAGTCCGTAGCTATTCAAAGGTTTACCCTTCAAACTAAATACTGCCTGGGTTACCACGTCCCTGCTCTTGGTGATCGAACCAGATGCTGAATCTCCCTCTGTAATAAATAAGGTGGTTTCAAGACATCGTTGATGCTTACTATCTCCAAGATGTACACGGCAATCCCTTAATTTCTTATTATGCAGACTGGCTTTTTTAGCTCTGTCTTTCGCTAGCTTCCTGATTCCGGAAAGATCCTTGCGCTCGCGTTCTGCCTGAAGAATTTTTCGTTGAAGATTTTCAGCCGTCTCCGGGTTTTTATGAAGATAATTATCAAGATTTCTTTTGATAAAATCGTTGATATATGTTCTTACCGTTGGAAGCTTCCCTCCCATATCTGTAGAACCAAGTTTTGTTTTCGTTTGACTCTCAAAAACCGGCTCCATCACTTTTATACTGATAGCCGTCACGATAGATTTTCGAATATCGCTGGCTTCATAATTCTTGCCATAAAATTCACGAACCGTTTTAACGATCGCTTCCCTGTATGCAGCAAGGTGTGTTCCTCCTTGTGAAGTATTCTGCCCGTTTACGAAACTATGGTACTCCTCGCTATATTGCGTTCTACTGTGAGTGATCGCTGCTTCGATATCATCTCCACGCAGGTGAATGATAGGATACAACATATCTTCATCGCTAATACTGTCACCTAAAAGATCTTTTAAACCATTTTCAGAATAAAATTTCTCTCCATTAAAAACTATGGTTAAACCTGGATTCAGGTAGACATAGTTCTTCAACATTTTCTCTATATACTCATTTCTGAATTTATAGTTTTTAAATATCAGCTCATCTGGAATGAAAGTGATCTTTGTGCCTCGCCTTCTTGAAGTTTCTTCAAGATGTTCTTCATCCTGAAGTTCTCCCTTTCCAAACTCGGCAGCATGGCTTTTGCCATCACGAGAAGATTCTACTCTAAAATAAGAAGATAAAGCATTGACTGCTTTCGTACCTACACCATTTAGTCCCACAGACTTTTTGAAAGCCCTACTATCATATTTACCACCGGTATTCATTTTGGACACTACATCCACAACTTTACCTAATGGAATCCCTCTACCAAAATCACGAACGATCACCCGCTGATTTTGCACAGAGATTTCAATGGTCTTTCCAGCACCCATCACGAATTCATCGATACTGTTATCGATAACTTCTTTCAATAAAATATAAATACCGTCGTCCTGACTGGATCCATCTCCAAGTTTCCCGATGTACATACCAGGTCGCATACGGATATGCTCCTTCCAGTCTAAAGACCGAATATTATCTTCGGTATATTTAGTATTGTCGCTCATATAGATTCATGGAGTTTCGGTCTAAATATAAGGTAATAGCCGAAAAACTGAAACAGTTCCAGAGGAAAGTAATTAACAAAGATTTTAGATACGCTGTTAATTAAATAAATGAACTCAAATTGAAGTGTTGTTCGTTATTTATTCAAAACTGGCAACTAGACGTTGAATCTAAAATGCATTACATCGCCATCCTTAACGATATAATCTTTTCCTTCTACACGCATTTTACCAGCTTCCTTCACTTTTGCTTCACTTCCAAAACTCACATATTCGTCGTAAGCTATAACCTCAGCACGAATAAATCCTTTTTCGAAGTCGGTGTGAATTACACCTGCAGCCTGTGGAGCTGAAGATCCAACTGGAATGGTCCATGCTCTAACTTCCTTAACTCCTGCTGTAAAGTAAGTTTGAAGATCAAGCAATTTATAAGCTCCTCTAATTAGTTTTGCTGAACCAGGCTCTTCAAGCCCAATATCCTGAAGAAACATCTGTCTCTCCTCAAAATCATCAAGTTCAGTGATATCAGCTTCAGTTCCAACAGCAAGAACAAGAACTTCTGCATTTTCTTCTGCTACCGCCTTTTTAACTCTCTCAACATGTTCGTTACCATCTACAGCGGCACCTTCATCTACATTACAAACATACATTACCGGCTTATCTGTGATAAATTGTAGAGGCGCAATAAATTCTTTGCGTTCGTCTTCAGTAAGTTCGATCGCTCTAACAGATTTTCCAGCTTCAAGGCCAGACTTTACTTTAAGTAAAGCAGCTTCCTCTTTCTGAGCTTCTTTATTACCTGTTCTGGCTGCACGTTTAACTTTTTCAAGTTTTTTATCGGCCGTTTCAAGATCTTTCAATTGCAGTTCCATGTCGATAGTTTCCTTATCTCTAATAGGATCTATGGAACCATCTACATGTACGATATTATCGTCCTCAAAACATCTAAGAACATGTAGAATAGCATCTGTTTCACGAATATTCCCAAGAAACTGGTTTCCAAGACCTTCTCCTTTACTAGCTCCTTTTACTAATCCTGCTATATCAACGATCTCAACCGTTGCAGGAATCACTTTTTCAGGATCTACAAGTTCTTCAAGCTTCAGCAGTCTCTGGTCTGGAACGTTTACAACTCCCACGTTAGGTTCTATCGTACAAAACGGAAAGTTTGCACTTTGTGCTTTAGCATTACTAAGGCAATTAAAAAGGGTCGATTTTCCTACGTTTGGCAGTCCTACAATTCCGGCTTTCATATACTATAATTTAGATGCTTTGTTTTTGCGGCTGCAAAGATAGGTATTAGATTCGAGAATAACATACATCCTCTTAGCAGCTTGACCGAATAAAAAAAGCCCTGCGATTATATCTTACAGGGCTTTAATAAACATTGAAACAATTTAATTACTCCACAATATACATTTCGTTGGAAGCTCTTATATATTCCTGCGGATTAAATGTGCTCTCGAAACTGTTTCTAACCAGGTCTAGTTTCAATCTCAAATTCTTCATTTCATCCTTCAGGAATGGGTCATTTTCATATTTTGCGATCAATTTTTCATACTTTTCCAGATTCTCTAGAATTCTAAAGGTCAGCATCCCGAAACGAATCTTCAGATTCTGTACCGTTAACATCTGGTCATGGTATTCCTGCTTCCAGTTTTCCGGATTAGACTTTCGCTCTTCTACGATCTTATTTTCAGCAATTTTGGAAATATCCAGAATATACTGAGTTCGCTTTTTAGCATCAGTTTCGTTGGTGAATTTTTCAGTAAAACCATTGCGGGAGATTCCGAGGATCTCCACCAGGTTATCTTCAATAGCTTCTTGCTGTAATTCCTTAAGCTCATTCAGGTTCTTATTAATTCCTTCCCATTCAGTTTCGATCAGGTCTTTATCATGCGTAAATTGGGAAATACTAGTGGTAAGCTTGAGCATTTTAATGCTTTTCTCTCTTAACTCTTTATCCCTCCTATTTAGTGAACCAACAAACTGACTGATCCCATCGATCAGGCTTCCCGCAAACATTCCCGTAAAAGGTGTTCCTTTTGCCAGATCGCCTGTCACCTGCAACATATGATTAAGCGCTTCCAGTTTTGCATCGTCCTCTTTCTCTTCTTCAATGTATCCTTTGAATTTACCAAACCATTGCTGGTATCCTTCATAGTTCATAGGATTACTCACTTTATCCAGTGTAGAGTAGAATTCACGTGAACTATTAAAAAGACTTAGAGGTTTTATTTCTCGCTCCATAGAAGCAAGGTTAAGAACAGCTGAGCTATAATTGTACTTATAAACACTTACCGTATTCTTATCGATCTCCTCCTGCCGCTGCTCTAAAAACTTAACTCGCTCTAGTAGTTTCTCTACTTTTTCTGAAGCCGAATTAGAAGTGCGAATGCTTTCATCCAGATTAGTGATCTTGGAATCGATCTCTTTAATTCTGAATTCCAGATTCTGACTTAGTAACGAACGTTCCCGATTAAGTTCTTTTAATACCTGCTCAGTAACAGATGCACTCTGATCTTCACTATATAGTTGTGCTGAAGCTGAAATACTTCCGAAGATAATAAAGAGAGCAGCAAAATATATTTTATGCATAGTTGTTTAGTTTTGAAATCCTTTGATAACGAAGAATTGATGGTCATATTTCATGCCATACGAAAAAATGGTTGTTTGCAGACCTAATTAAAATATAATGTGTGGATAACTGATACAGAGTAAGTGTGTTAGTTCATGATTTGGAATAAGAAAAATGGAAAGTAATCTAGATTCAATTCCAATTAAAGATTAACAATCGTTCAGTTCAATAATTAGCTGATTCACATCTTTATAAGCTTTTAAATGGTTATATTGCATAAGTTTAAGTAAACTTTAATAATATGACTATGAATGCAAAACTTTTAAACCCTATTTCAGGAAAAAGTAGCCTGCTATTTTTTCTAAGTTTTATTCTAGGTTCATTACAGATATATGCTTTTCAGCCTTCGGCTAAAGCGTTCAATGAATATAAAGGTGAAGTGGTGAATGAGAGAACCGGAAGGCCAATTTCTTCAGCATACCTTTCCCTGAATAATAGTAACATTTCAACCATTACGAATGCTGATGGTGTATTTTCCCTCAAAGTTCCGGAGGATATGACTGAAGCTACCGTGACCATATCTGTTCTTGGATTTCAAAGCAAAACTCTTCCTCTGGATTATTTCAAACCGGAAGATACCCGTATAGAACTTTCAGAAACTATGGAAGAACTTACAGAAGTTAGCTTATATAAGGCAACGAATCCGCGCTTACTGGTTCAGGATATGCTGGACAAAAAGGATGAAAATTATCTTTCAGATCAAAGTATCATGACTTCCTTTTACCGGGAGACGATCAAGAAAGGTTGGAATAATGTCAGCTTATCTGAAGCAGTTGTAAAGATCCACAAAACATCTTATAAGGATAGCAAAAAAGATCTTGTATCTCTTTATAAAGCCAGAAAGAGCACAGATTATGATAAACTGGACACCCTGGCGTTAAAGCTACGCGGTGGCCCCTTTAATACATTATACCTGGATATGATGAAATACACAGAGTATGTACTTAGACAGGGTATGATGGATAGCTATGATTTTAGCTTTGATGAGCCTGCCAAGATCAATGATCGTTATACCTATGTTGTAAATTTTAGAGAACGTGATGAGTCTGATCCATGGTATTACGGGAAACTTTTTATCGATGCTGAAACTTCAACTCTGGTTAAAGCCGATTATAACCTGAACGTAGATAATAGAAATGCAGCTCAGGAAATGTTCGTAAAGAAAAAACCAAATGGAGCGAAAGTTTATCCTACTGAACTGAATTACCAGGTTGATTACGCACAGAACAATGGGAAATGGCACTTTGCCTATGGAAAAGCGCAGATGGATTACGTAGTTAACTGGAAACGAAAGATCTTCAATTCAAAATACAAGATCAATAGCGAAATGGTTGTGACCGACTGGCAGCCATATTCTGAAGAAGAATTTAAAATGAACCAGGAGTTAATAAGACCTAATATCGTAATGGTAGACGATGTATCTGGATTCTATGACTCACAATTCTGGGGTAATAACAATATTATCGAACCTGAAAAATCTATTCAGAATGCGATCGATAAGATCAAACGCAAAATGAATTAAACTTAAAATCTAAAAATCAAAAACCCGCCAGTCGGCGGGTTTTTTTAAACCTGAAATCGCAAGGGTTATCCTATTTCAATAATTTGCTCAAAACTATCTTCAGAAGTTTCAATTATAAAGGTGTATTTGCCAGAATCCACTTCAGAGAAATCAAACGCTTTTCTAAGTTCTGGTTCTCTGGTTTCAAAATTCCCAACCTTGATTCCATTCTGATCGAAGACTTCAACACTAAGTTT
Source organism: Christiangramia sp. LLG6405-1 (assembly GCF_045055805.1). GTDB lineage: Bacteria > Bacteroidota > Bacteroidia > Flavobacteriales > Flavobacteriaceae > Christiangramia. Next base: position 2,639,563 of record NZ_CP159330.1, read on the forward strand.
TGATTCGTTTAAATTAGGCATATATACTACTACCTGATCTTCTTCAATTTTGAAACAAGGTTTGAAAGCGAATTTGTAATCATCCTTGTCAATTACAATTTGATCATTTAATTTGGTAATCACCGTGGTAGACTTACAGTACTTTTTATTCAGAACCAGTAAATATTCCCCATCTTCAAGCGAATCGAAATTAAACTTCTTCGAAAACCTGGCGTTCTCATCCAGCTGATCTCTAAAAATAACCTCAGCATTTTGGCTTAAAAGACTAAGCTCAGACCCATATTCAGTTTTCTGTATATCTACGATGAGATCATATTGATTCTCTACTTTTAGATTCACACCATCTCTGGCAGAACTACTGAATGATACCAGTAACATGAATGCTACTACGAAATTGTTGATTGTGTTTTTCATAATCTAAGGTTTTAATTTATACTTGGATTAACTGATGTAAACTTACCCTAGATCTACCTCGTAAAGTAGCGTTAGATGATCCAGTTTATGTAGTCAATTACCTTGACAAAATCAGTTTCAAACGTTATCGGTTAATCCAGCACATATAATTGCTAATTTTGTAATACAAGCAATTACTATTCAGATGTAATTTTAGACGTAATCTCGATATTATGAATACAACATCGAAACCAAGGCTGGAAAGAATAGAACCTGGATTTGGGAGCTCATTTTCATGTAGAACACATGATAAATTCCAGGTTGGTTCGAAAAAGACCTTTTGGCACTATCATCCGGAGGTCGAACTGGTTTACGTGAATGGCGGCTGCGGAAAGCGGCAGATAGGAAGTCATATATCTTATTACAGGAATGGTGATCTCATATTAATTGGCTCGCTTCTCCCCCATTGTGCTTTTACCGATGGGCTCACTAATCATAATTGCGAAACAGTGATACAGTTTAGAAATGATTTTCTTGGAAATGATTTTCTGGACGCGCCTGAAATGTCACGAATCCAGAATCTGCTCGAGAGAGCAAAAAAAGGAATTGTTTTTCATGGTGACACCAAGCGTCGTATAGGAGCAATCATTGAATCTTTACGAGAGCTCAGTCCTTTCCAGAAATTACTTGGATTACTGGAAGTCTTGAATTCTCTTGAAAAAACTAGCGATTATACCATTTTGAATGCTGAAGGTTTTCTACTGGAAACTAATTTACAGGATAATGACAGGATTAATATCATTTTTAATTATGTAAAAGAGCACTTTCAGAGATCAATTAGTTTAAAGGAGATCAGTGATAAGGTTAGTATGACCAACCCGGCATTCTGCAGGTATTTTAAAAGAATTACCGGAAAAACTTTTACTCATTTTGTAAATGAGTACAGACTTGCGCATTCAGCTAAACTATTACACGAAAGACAGATTAGCATAACCGATGTTTGCTTTGAAAGTGGTTTTAATAATTTTAGTCATTTCAACAAACAATTCAAGGCATTTACAGGGAGGTCACCTTCAGTCTATAGAAGTGAATTAAAATTTAGCGTAACATAAAAAAACCCGCCAATTGGCGGGTTTGTATTTTATAAATCGATCTTTAATCGTGATGCATAAAACTTTGTTTCTGAAGTAATTTCTCTTCAGATTCAACATGCTCATCATCTGGAACACAACAATCTACTGGACAAACTGCCGCACATTGAGGTTCTTCGTGAAAACCTTTACATTCGGTACATTTATCTGGTACTATATAGTAAATTTCATCGCTTATAGGTTCCTGAGCTTCATTTGCGTTGGCTTCTTTCCCTCCGGGAAGTACCACATCACCTTCTAGATCGGTTCCATCTGCATATCTCCAGTCATCTGCACCTTCGTAAATTGCCGTGTTAGGACACTCTGGTTCACATGCACCGCAGTTTATACATTCATCGGTTATTACAATTGCCATAGCTCTGTTTTTATTGGTAAATTTAAGTACTGAGCGAAAAAAGACCTGAGCTTTTAGAGAAAATTATGGTTAATAGCTTCGGAAACTTTAATTTCGCTTCACAAATTTAAGATAGGCCACCCTCATAACCAAATATGAACATGACAATCGAAGAGCATACTTCAAACCTTGTTGCATTAGGAAAATTTTTAGGTCAGTTTCAGATCGATGGAGTTCAAAAACATCCAGATTTTTCAGAATTAGATGAGCTTACTAACGAAATGCATGAGAAGATCGATGCTTCCATTCATCGTAACGGATGGTTTACCCGGGAAAATATTGTATTCTCACTTCAGCAGTGGAGTGAAGCCTTAAAATTCGAGAATATTCAAAAATGGATAGGTCGCTATGATCTTTCCAATTCTGGTGGAAAAAAAATTGGGATTGTCATGGCTGGAAATATTCCGCTGGTTGGTTTCCATGATTTTATTTCCACGATCATCTGTGATCATAAAATTCAAATAAAGCAATCCTCCAGTGATGAGCTGTTACTACCTATTATCGCTCGATTCCTTATCGAGCAGAATTCAGAATATAAGAACAGGATAGAATTCACCAAAGGGAAACTAGAGAACTTTGATGCAGTGATCGCCACAGGAAGCGATAATACTGCCCGATATTTTGAATATTACTTTAAAGGAAAACCAAGCATTGTTCGCAAGAACAGAAATTCTATTGCTATCCTTACTGGAAAAGAGTCTAAAGAGGAACTCGAGGCTTTAAGTGAGGATATCTTTCTATATTATGGTCTTGGGTGCCGTAACGTCTCTAAATTATATGTTCCTGAAAGATATGATTTTGACCAGTTCTTCAAGGCGATGTATTCCTGGAATCCTATTATCAACGAAAATAAATATGCCAATAATTATGATTACAATAAGGCAGTTTATTTAATGAGTGAATATAAGATCATTGATAATGGTTTTTTAATGCTGAAAGAGGATGAAAGTTTTGGTTCTCCTATTGCATCAGTATTTTATCAAACTTATAAGGATGAAGATAACCTGAAAGAAGTTCTTGATTCCAATTCCGAAAAGTTACAGTGTGTAGTAAGGAAAGATCCAATGCCCGATGAAGTTGCATTTGGTAAAACACAACAACCAGAACTTTGGGATTACGCAGATAATATTGATACTATAGAATTCCTTAGTAAACTTTAATCTTATCATTTCGATAACAGCAAAGACCTTCTAAATTTGGCATCTTTGTGAATACACATTAATAATACACATCAATGAAAAAGCATAATTTCAGCGCAGGTCCATGCATATTACCACAGGAAGTATTCCAGGAAGCTTCTCAGGCGATTCTGGATTTTAATAACTCAGGTCTTTCGATATTAGAGATTTCTCACCGTAGTGCAGATTTTGTATCAGTAATGGAAGAAGCTCAGAATCTGGCTCTTGAACTTTTGGGTTTGCAGGATAAAGGTTACAAAGCACTTTTTCTTCAGGGAGGCGCGAGTATGCAATTTTTAATGACTGCTTACAATCTACTGAATAACAAAGCGGCCTATCTTAATACAGGTACTTGGTCCTCTAAAGCGATCAAGGAAGCTAAATTATTTGGTGAGGTGATCGAAGTTGCATCCTCAAAAGATAAAAACTTCAATTATATTCCGAAGAATTATTCAATTCCAGAAGATGCAGACTATTTTCACTGCACCAGTAACAATACGATTTTTGGAACACAGATGAAGGAATTTCCAAAAACTGATGTTCCCAGCGTTTGTGACATGAGTAGTGATATCTTTTCAAGACAACTTAATTTTGAAGATTTTGATCTTATTTATGCTGGAGCCCAGAAAAATATGGGACCAGCCGGAACTGTTCTTGTTGTTATTAAAGAAAGCATTTTAGGCAAAATTGACCGGAAGATTCCCAGCATGATGGATTATCAGGTACATATCTCCAAGGATAGTATGTTCAATACACCTCCTGTTTATGCAGTATATGTTTCTATGCTTACCATGCGATGGATCAAAAAGAATGGTGGTATTGCTGCTATGGAGAAAAGAAATACAGAGAAAGCAGCTCTTTTATATGATGAAATTGATCGTAATCCTTTATTCGAAGGTTTCGCCGCTAAAGAAGACAGATCACCAATGAACCCTACTTTTAACCTTAAGGATGAGTCTCATAAAGATCAATTCGATAAAATGTGGAAAGATGCTGGTGTGAATGGTCTTAGCGGACATAGAAGTGTTGGTGGATACAGAGCTTCCATGTACAATGCATTATCAATAGAAAGTGTGCAGGTAGTAGTAGATCTCATGCAGAAATTAGAGAAAGAAATAAACTAATCCAGACATAAATTAGAATGAAAGTATTAGCAAATGACGGTTTATCTCAAAGTGGTGTACAACTATTAAAGGATGCCGGCTTTGAAGTCATCATTAAGAAAGTTGCCCAAGATCAACTGGAAGATTACTTAAAAAGTAATGGAATTAGCGTCCTTCTTGTACGCAGTGCAACAGAGGTTCGCAAGAATATTATAGATAATTGTATACATCTAAAGGTTATTGGACGCGGTGGTGTTGGCATGGATAATATCGATGTGGAATACGCGCTTAGTAAAGGTATCTCTGTAATAAATACACCGGAAGCTTCTTCAGCTTCTGTAGCAGAGCTTGTTTTTGCTCACCTTTTTGGAGGTGCCAGAAAATTGCATGATTCCAATAGAAATATGCCTTTGGAAGGAGATTCTAGATTTAAAGATCTTAAAAAATCTTATGCTGGTGGATCTGAATTACGTGGTAAAACTCTAGGAATTATAGGTCTGGGAAGAATTGGTCGTGAAGTAGCTAAAATTGCTTTAGGAGTTGGAATGCGCGTGGTTGCCAGCGATAAGGAAGTGGGAGAAACCGAGATCAAACTGGAGTTCTACAACGACCAGAAGGTTACTATTCCTATCAAGACTGAACCCGTAGAGCAACTAATAGTGCATGCAGATTTTATAAGTTTACATGTTCCCGCACAGTCTAAGCCAATTATTGGTAAAGCTGAATTTGATAAAATGAAAAATGGTGTGGGAATCATCAACACCGCTCGTGGTGGGATTCTAGATGAAGAAGCGCTCCTGGTAGCGATAGAAGAAGAAAAAGTTTCTTTTGCTGCCCTGGATACTTTTGAAAATGAACCTTCACCAGCTATAAAATTGTTGATGAACGAAAGTATTTCTCTTAGTCCGCATATTGGTGCTGCAACTAGTGAGGCTCAGGAAAGAATTGGAGAAGAACTGGCTCATCAAATTATCAAAATATTTAAAAAATAGTAGGCAATGGCAAATATTCTGGACCTTTTTAAAATTTCATCAGGTAAGCAACTCATCCAAAATACTCATGAGGAATTAAACCTGGATAAAGAGTTGATTCTGGAAATTTTTGCAAGTCTCTTGCCGTGGACTATTTCAAGAGTCGATCATTCTACTTCCAGCAAATCAGATGCAAAATTTAGTGATTTGAACTTTGCAGATCTATTGAATGAAACTTCTATTATCTCTTCGGAAGATAAAAAGGTGATGAACTCATTACTGCTAAATACATATAAGGTCGAATCTAATAATTCAGCCAGATTTATAAACATTGCTGAAAACATTATAGGTTCAATCATTTCTGAAATCCAATCCATAAACGGCAAATTGGAGCTTACTGAAATTAAAAGAACTTTATTAGGCGCTTCTGAAAAAGCTTCAGAAGAATTTATAAAAGTAATTACGAGCGGAGCAAATGATTCCGCAGATCTTATCAAACCTGCAGGAAGAATTGCTCTGGAAGATAAAGACTCTTCCGAAGACAGTATTTTAGGAGGTTTTACAGGAGGGAAATAGGGAACGCTTATTGCTGCTAATTAAATTGTTATGAAGAATCTAATTTACATTTGCCTACTGGCCTTATTTATTTATAGTTGTGGCTCCGGACGATCCAGAGATTTCAAGGATAAAGATGCAACTAATGATACTGTTCGTATCGCCAATGATAGTCTCGAATATGAAATTATCATCATTGAACCAGGATTCAACCTGTTCATCAACTCCTATGCTCGACCTAGAGGATATCATACGCAGTCTTATCTGGAAAATAAAAACCAGTTCCTGGTAACTGAATACAATACGAGGGTTATGCAGCCACAAACCTACGATCCCAATTTATATATAAATCAAATAAACTATGATTCGAATACAGATTATGGGTATGAGGTAAATTATTTGCTCTACAATTATTTTGTTTTTTTCAGCAGACATTACAACCAACGATTTAGTGTTCCTACACGAATTTGATTTTTTAAGCAAAATCGTATATTTGCCGTATGAAAAAACTGAAGGCTAGATGGGGAATTGATGATAACTGGCAGCTATTTATCATATTGCTGGTATTTGCCATTACGGGTTCTTCCTCTGCAAAAATTGCCGGTCCGCTCTGTGAATTTCTAGGAATCACTTCTGAAACTACACATTGGAGCATCTACTGGACACTTCGAATTTTATTGATCTTTCCAATATACCAGGTTTTATTGGTAAGTTTTGGTTGGATCTTCGGTCAGTTTCAATTTTTCTGGGCTTTCGAAAAGAAAATGTTGAGCAGGCTGGGTTTCGCTAAAATGTTTAATTCCTAATATGGCTTTACTGAAGAACATACTCCTACTTTTTACGGCGGTACTCATACTGCTTCCTACTGGAGTGAGTTTTTCCCATATTTTCGCAGATCATGGACATAAATTATGTGATAATTATGCAGATGAGCATTATCATGATAAGTCTTTGGATTGTGAACTTCATAAGTTTCAAAAAAATCCAGTAATATCACTGGACTTCCAGAGTTTTCAATTTGCTGAGGTTTTCTATACCTCTACTCTCACCTACGATTATTATCGATTTTTAAATGATTACGAGCCATTGTGCTATGAGCTACGTGGTCCGCCTGCTTTATCTATTACAGGATAATTCAGTTTTAATCATTTAAAATATTTCAATGCGTAACACAATGTTATTGACGCTGCTATTGGCAGTGCAGTCTATTATATATGGACAAAATTCCCTGAGCGGAAAGATCACCGATCAGGATACTCAAGAACCAGTTCTTAGTGCAAACATCTATTTCCCTACTCTTGAAAGAGGGACGATGACAGATCTTGATGGTAATTTTAAAATATCAGATTTGCCAAGCGGTAATTTTAAAATGGTGATATCCTCAATAGGATACGCCAGTTATACACAGGATGTGGTTCTACCTTCTCAGGATATTACCATTACATTAAAACCTTCAGCCATAGAGATGGAGGAGGTTATAGTATCTACTCCTTTTCACCAATTACAAAGCGATAATGTAATGAAGGTGGAACGCGAAAGTGTTTCTGAACTTTCTAAAAATGGAGCTGTAAACCTATCCGAAGGAATTACTCAAATAGCAGGAGTCGAAAATCTTACCACTGGATTGGGAATTGGGAAACCAGTAATTAGAGGACTTAGTTCCAATCGTGTGCTCGTCTATACCCAGGGAGTTCGTTTAGAGAATCAGCAATATGGCGATGAGCATGGCCTGGGAATTAGTTCAAAAGGAATTGCCAGCGTGGAAGTGATAAAAGGCCCTGCCTCTTTACTCTACGGAAGTGATGCGATTGGTGGAGTTTTATATTTGAATCCTGAAAGATATGCAAATGAAAACAGCACCAAAGCCAGCCTGGAGTCAGATTATTTTACAAATACGCTAGGGTATCAAACCAGTTTAATGGCTTCTACTGCTGGTGATCGATTAAAGTTTATTGCCCGCGGAAGTTATGCGGCTCATAGTGATTATGAAACAGGAGGTGGAGAAAGAGTTACCAATACTCGTTTCAATGAGAAGGATATTAAAGCTGGAATTGGTTTCCAGAACAGTGTTTATAAAGGAGATCTACGTTATAACTTTAATAATTCTGAAATTGGTATTCCGGAAGAATTGGGTGTTCAATCTACTAACAAAGAACCACTTCTACCCTACCAGAATATTGACAACCATATTCTGAGTCTTGATAACAAGTTCTATCTGAATAATTCCAGTATCGACCTGAAAGTTGGTTACCAGTTCAATGATCGCCAGGAATTTGAAGATCATCATCATCACGAAGATCATGAAGGTGAAGAGCACGAAGAACACGAGGGCGAAGAGCATGAAGAGGAAGAACATGAAGGTGAAGAGCATGGAGATGAGCAGCATGAAGGTGAGGAGCATGAAGGTGATGAACCAGCTCTTGAGATGCATTTAGAAACTTTGAACTATAATTTAAAATACAATTTTCCTAAGTTCGATAACCTTGACCTTATTGCCGGAGTGCAGGGAATGTGGCAGAGCAACGAGAATTTTGGTGAGGAAATTTTAATACCTGATGCGACAACTACTGATTTTGGTGTATTTGCCACTGCTCATTATCACTTACCACGAATTGACTTTCAAGGAGGAATTCGATATGATAACAGGTCTATTGAAACAGAATCCTATGTCGCAGAGGACGGAGATATCCTGGATGAAGTCGATAGACAGTTCAATAGCTTTAATGGAGCTTTAGGTGCAAAATTCGATATTACCGATAATCTTACCACCAGGTTAAATCTTGCCAGTGGGTTTAGAGCGCCAAATTTATCTGAACTAACCTCTAATGGATCTCATAATGGTGCTAACAGATATGAAATTGGAAATCCTGATCTTGATAATGAACAGAACTTTCAGATCGATCTCGCCGTTGAGTGGAGAAATCAACATTTCGAAGCTTTTGTGAATGGTTTTTATAACAATGTGAATGACTATATATTTATAAGTCCATCTGGAGAAATTATAGATGATGAGAACGTATTTCGTTATCAGCAAGATGATGCTAAATTGTATGGTGGTGAAGTAGGTATTCATCTTCACCCACACCCATTGGATTGGCTTCACCTGGAAAGTAGCTTTGAAACGGTAACCGGAAAACTGGATAATGATGATTACCTACCGTTAATTCCAGCAAATTCCCTTACAAACACTTTCAGAGTTGAGTTTGATAAAGGGAAGTTGTTATCAGGTTCTTACAGCTTCTTAACCTTGAAGAATGTGTTTGATCAGGAAAATCCTGGAAGTTTTGAAACCCGAACTGGTGGCTACAGCCTGGTGAATCTAGGTGCGGGAACTGAAATTCGAACAAACAGCGCATTATTTGAATTGCGACTAAGTGTGAATAATCTGTTTGATAAGAATTATTTTTCACAACTGTCCCGTTTGAAGAATGATGGCATTTCGAATGTTGGGAGAAATTTAATGCTCTCTGCTAATATTCATATTTAATTAAGAAAGGGCTACTGAAATCAGTAGCCCTTTCTTAATTTTTATCTGGCAAATTCTAGTAGCTTTCTACTTCGATCACCTGTGGTTGCATCATAGGTTCCTTCTTCCAAACATAAGTATAAAGATACATTAGTGTAAACGTCGGAATTATATCAGTTCCCGGAAGAATCTCTTCAATGAACACGAGTACGGAGGCTAATTTACCTTTTCTCCCCGGATACATATCTCTCATCTTTTTAGCAGCATATGGCGCCCAGAGTAAATCCAAAAATGGACCAACGAATGGAATAGCAACAGTGGCCATTCCTACAAGGTCATATACCAGACCTTTTGCAAATAATTTATTTTTAAATAGCTTCATGTTTTTTGGTTTTGAATATTTAAAAGCAAATAAGGTGCCAAATCTATTTAAGGTCTGAGCTTATAAGTTTGAGGAACTCATTCCTGGTTTCAATTTCTTTGAACTGTCCACGGAAACCCGAGGTGGTTGTTGCACTATTCTGCTTCTGCACTCCGCGCATCATCATGCACATATGGACGGCTTCGATCACCACAGCTACTCCCTGAGGTTGCAATGTCTTGTTCAAACATTCCAGGATATCATGGGTTAATCTTTCCTGTACCTGTAGCCTTCGAGCAAAAACATCCACGACTCGGGGAATCTTACTCAATCCTACTATTTTTCCTTTAGGAATGTATGCTATATGGGCTTTTCCGAAGAATGGCAGCATATGATGTTCACAAAGAGAATATAGCTCTATATCCTTCACCACGACCATTTCATCATAATCTTCTGAGAACATCGCTTTTTTCAGGATCTTTTCCGCATCCATTTCATATCCCTGAGTTAAGAATTGCATTGCTTTAGCCGCTCTTTCAGGAGTCTTTACGATTCCTTCACGTTCAGGGTTTTCCCCTACGCCCACTATGATATCCTCGAAACTCTGTTTCATTTTACCAGTAACCTCCTGGTTGTATTCTTCAAAAAATTTATATGCCATGATCGTTAGTTTGCTTCAGCTTATCTGAAAAATACTTTTTCAGTTTTGTTATTTTCGGGTCAATTATAAACTGGCAATATGGTTGTTGCCTATGTTGATTGTAGAAGTCCTGATGTTCTTGTTCTGCCACGTAGAAAGCGGAAGCTTCAGTCACTTCGGTTACGATAGGATCGTCAAACGCATTCTCTTCTTCAATGACATCTATGGTTTTTCTCGCTACCTTCTCCTGCTCTTCATCATGAAAGAATATCGCACTTCTATATTGGGTTCCCACATCATTCTGTTGCCTGTTAAGCGTAGTTGGATCATGAGTTGCAAAAAATACCAATAGTAATTCGTTGTATGCAATTTTATCTGGATCGTACGTAATTTGTATTGCTTCTGCGTGACCAGTGCGACCAGTAATGATCTCTCTATAGGCGGGGTTCTTGATCGCACCACCTGTAAAACCTGATACCACTTTTTGTACACCATTCAATCTCTGGAAAACAGCCTCTGTACACCAGAAACATCCACCGGCAAGGGTCGCTTTCTTCAAATTATCTTCATTCATAACCTGCAATATAATTTTTGTTTATCAAATTTAAGGTCTAATTAAACAAGAAATACTCCGTTTAACGGGAATTTAATGAAAAACTTTGCCGATAAAGATTTAGCATATACTTTTACGTAAATATCAATATTGAACATTCATCAATAAATGTCGAAAAATTACTGGCTGCTTTTCATTATTATCATCAATTGCAGCATTTTATCTTCACAAAATTCAGAAACCAGGAAAAATTACGAAGCGACTCGTATACAGGAAGCTCCAAAGATCGATGGACTAGCTTCGGAAGATGTATGGAAGAAAGCAACTCTTGCTGAAAATTTTGTAATGGTAGAACCTGGAGATGGTACTCCAATTCCCGAATCTCACGCTACAGAAGTCAAGATCCTGTATGATGATCTTGCGATCTACATAACTGCTACCATGAAGGAAAGTGATCCAGATAAAACGATCAGGCAATTTACTCAGCGGGACAATCTTCAGCAATCTGAATATTTTTTGATGGACATCAACACTTATGATGACGGTGAGAATCAGACCAGATTTATTGTAACTTCCGCTGGAACTCAGGCTGATGCCCGCATCACTGGATCTCAGGAAGATTATGGATATAATGTGGTATGGGAGTCGGCAGTTTCCCAGGATGAAAATGGCTGGTATCTGGAAATGAAGATCCCCTATTCAGCATTGAGATTTCCGGAAACTGAAAAACAAAGATGGGGCCTGCAATTTTCCCGTGAGATCACGCATAGAAATGAGACCTATGTCTGGAACTATATCAATAAGTCGGTTGGACAAATGGCACAATACACAGGTTTGCTTACTGGAATTAATAATATTGATCCACCTGTTCGCTTGAGTTTATACCCTTATATACAATCTGCTTTTGATTCTTTTGATGGCAGCGATGATTTTAGTTTCAACGCCGGAATGGATCTAAAATATGGTATCAATGATTCCTTCACTTTAGATATGACCTTAGTGCCGGACTTTGGACAGACAGCTTATGACGAAGTAGAATTGAACCTTGGGCCTTTTGAACAGATCTTTGGTGAGAACCGTGCTTTCTTTACTGAAGGAACTGAGCTTTTTAATAAAGGGAACTTATTCTATTCAAGAAGAGTTGGGAGTACTCCTATTGGATTTAACGCTGCTCAAACCAACAGACTTGATAGTGAGGAAATTCTTGAAAATCCAAGCAGAACAGATCTTATTAATGCGCTGAAAGTTTCCGGAAGAACAGATCGTGGTTTAGGTATTGGGGTCTTTAATGCTATTACCAGCGAAGCGAAAGCAGTATTTCGTGATACTTTAACTGGCAACACAAGATCTACGATCACCGAGCCACTTGCCAATTATAATATTGTAGTTCTGGATCAAAGATTTAATAAAAACTCTTCAATAACACTAATTAATACAAATGTTACACGCGATGGTAACTTTAGAGATGGAAACGTAACAGGCTTTCTGTTTGATGTTTACAACAAGGCCAACAGTTTTAATGTTGAAGGGCAGGCAAAGATGAGTAACGTCAACCTTCCTGGCCAGAATCTTACTGGTTTTGCCTCCTATTTCGCAGCATGTCGTACGAAAGGAAACTTTAGGTATAGAATTGCTCACGAGTTCGCGAACGAAACTTTTGACATTAACGACCTTGGCATCAATTTTACGAACAATTATAACAACATCTTCTGGGGGACTTCCTACCAGATCTTTGAACCACAGGGTAATTTTAATAATTTCCAAATTAGTCTATACGGCCAGCACCGTAGAAGATATAAACCTGATAAGACCATTAATACAGGGATGGGCGGAGATTTCTTTGCGATGACCCGCGAACGTTTTGCGTTTGGAGGATCTCTGGATTTCAACTCAAAGTTTAGAGATTATTTTGAAACCAGGGCTGTCGATACGTATGTCACCTACAATCCTTTTGCAAGTTCAAGATTTTTTATATCCTCAGATTATCGGAAGAAATTTGCAATCGACTCCAGGATTTATGTAGAAGAATATTTTGATACAGATTATGCTTATTATGGTTTAAGCATTGAACCAAGATTCAGGTTTAGTGACAGGTTTAATATGGTTTATGAGTTTGATTACGGACTTCAAAATGAGCGACCTAGTTTCGTAAACAAAGTTAATGACAATATCATCTTCGGAATAAGGGATCAGAAAACCGTGGAAAATTCAATTAGAGCGAATTACAATTTTAATACAAAACAAGGTTTGAGTTTAAGCGCGAGACAATTCTGGTCCACGGCAAGTTTTGGTGATAACTCTTATCTTAAATTGATCGCAGATGGTGAACTTGAAGCTACAAATTATGACACCAATACTTTAAGAGATCCAGACGCCAACTTTAATATCTGGAATCTAGATCTAAGCTACCGCTGGCAGTTTGCGCCCGGTAGTGAAGCCGTGCTCCTGTATCGAAATTCGATCTTTAATGAAGATAAACTGAGTGAACTCAATTATTCAGATAGCCTGGACAATTTATTTTCAAAACCTGCCCGGCACAATTTAAGCCTTAGAGTCGTTTATTTTATAGATTACAATAACCTCCGAAACATATTCCGCAGTTAACTTGGGGAATGCCTGCAATTTGGCTAATTTCGGAATGTCTATTTCGCATTCATGATAATCGCAAAGAACATACATAAATATTACGGGGATCTGCACGTATTGAAGTCGGTAGACCTGCATATCAAGAAGAAAGAAATCGTTTCGATCGTTGGAGCTTCAGGTGCGGGAAAAACCACTTTACTGCAAATCCTGGGTACTCTGGACAAACCGGGAAAAGATAAAAATTCAGAACTTCTTATCAATGGTACTGATATCTACGGACTCAAATCCAGAGAACTTTCTAAATTCCGAAATAAGCATATAGGATTCATTTTTCAGTTTCACCAGTTACTTCCAGAATTTACGGCATTAGAAAATATATGTATCCCAGCATTTATTCATAAAACTCCGAAAAAAGAGGCTGAAGATCGCGCTATGGAATTACTTGAATTTCTTGGTCTTAAAAATAGGGCTTCACATAAACCTGGAGAATTGAGTGGTGGAGAACAGCAGAGAATCGCGGTAGCCAGAAGTCTTATTAATAACCCTGCAGTCATTTTTGCTGATGAACCATCAGGAAACCTGGATTCAGAATCTGCGGAAAATCTTCACCAGTTATTTTTCAGACTCAGAGATGAATTTGATCAAACTTTTGTGATCGTTACACATAATGAAGAACTGGCGAATATGGCAGATAGAAAACTTACGATGGTAGATGGTAAAATTGCTCCTGAAATAAAAAACAGTATTTGAAGAAGGCAGAGTTAAAAGAATTTCTTGATTTTAAAACGGCTCAGTACAACACCACCTCGTTTATTACTGAAGATCCGGTTAGTATTCCGCATTTATTTCAGAAGAAGGAAGATATTGAGATTTCGGGTTTTCTGGCAGCGACCATTGCCTGGGGAAACCGCAAAAGCATTTTAAAAAATGCTAATCAGATGATGAAATTAATGGATCATGCTCCCTATGATTTTATTTTAAATCATTCAGACCAGGATCTTGAAAGATTTGAAGGTTTTGTTCATCGTACCTTTAACGCTAATGATCTCAAGTATTTTCTAAAAGCACTTCGGAATATATATCTTCAGCACGGCGGATTAGAGGATATTTTTGTCAAATATCAGACTGAAACCCATCTTCAGAATGCCATCCATGAACTAAAAAATATCTTTTTCGAATTAGCTCACCAGGCAAGAACCGAGAAGCATGTAAGTGATCCGCTGAAAAATTCAGCAGCAAAAAGAATCAATATGTATTTGCGCTGGATGATCAGGAAAGATGAGCATGGCGTGGATTTTGGTATATGGGAAACGATTCCTGCAGCTAAACTTAGCTGTCCTTTAGACGTTCATTCTGGTAACATTGCAAGGAAACTCGGAATTTTGCACAGGAAAGCGAATGATGCTAAAGCAGTAAAAGAGCTCGACTTGGAATTGAGAAAAATGGATCCTTTGGATCCTGTTAAATATGATTTTGCACTCTTTGGTCTGGGTGTTTATGAAAAAGATCAGTTTTAGTATTTTTAACTTCAGTATTTTTATCTTTATTTGAACCTTAAAAACAGGATGCTTTTATGATAACTCCGGAAAAGCCAATTAATGAACTTCAAAGACTTGAGTCTCTGAGAGAACTCAATATCATGGATACTCTTCCGGAAGAAGCTTATGATCATATTACCAGGCTGGCCAGTTATATTTGTAAAACGCCTATCGCGGTAGTAAATATGATCGATGCCGATCGTAATTTTTTCAAATCCAGTTACGGAACAGATTTAAAAGGTTCTCCTCGAGATGTTTCATTCTGCGGTCATACCATTACAGATCCTGAGAATCTACTGGAAGTTCCAAACGCGTCCAAGGATAATCGTTTTTTTGATAACCCGTTCGTTACTGCAGATACTCCTATTAATTATTACGCAGGTATTTCACTTCTGGATCCAAAAGGCTATCCTATGGGAACACTTTGTGTTTATGACTCCAAAGAGCATCATCTGGACGAAGAACAGAAAATGGCTTTAAAATCGTTGGGGAAACAGGTAGAGCTTTTACTGGAAACTCGCAGGGCCAACAGTGTACTTGAAAAGATGAAAGAAGAGCTTGATGAAAGCTATAAGGTATTGCAACAATTTGCGAGTACTGTATCTCATGACCTCAAGATGCCTCTTGCAAATATGATCATCACTGCAGACGTCCTAAAGGCAAAGTATGCTGTAAAATTAGGTGATGAAGGAGCGAAATATATCTCTTATCTTAAAGATTCCGGGCTAACCTTGAGTGAATATATAAACGGTTTGCTTGACCATTATTCCAACGAACACCAAGGTGACAATAGTGTAAAAGAATTCTTTCTGAATGATATGCTGGAGGACATTATAGATCTTCTCCAAATTGCAGATAACTGTGAGATCAATCTTCCCGATAATAATCTATTGATTGATGGAAATGCCTCAGCTATAGGGCAGATCTTTATGAATTTGATCAATAATAGTCTTAAGTACAATGATCGCGAGAAAATAGTGATCGATATTGATTGTACAGAAAATGAGCACTTTTTCAATTTCAAAATTAGTGACAATGGGATAGGTATCGCTCAGGAACAGCAGTCTAAGATCTTTGATCTTTTTACCACGGTCGCGAAACAGGACCGCAGAGGTAAGAAAGGTCATGGTATCGGACTTTCCACAGTTAAAAAGCTGGTAAACAGTCTTGGAGGTACTATTACTCTTAATTCTGAAGAAAATAAAGGTACTGTATTCGAGTTCAGCGTTTTACGACATAATATCCCGGTTTAAGTTTTTATTCTGAAAAAGTTATTTAAATTTAAATAACTTTAAATCAAGAATGTAAGGGGAAATGCAGAAAAATTCAGGCACTTTTAATGAGAAATTAAGGCGGGCCGCTTTAAAGGAATATCAAATTGTAAATTCAGGACCAGACGAAGATTATGACAATCTTACTTTCCTGGCCACAGTCGCCTGCGAGGTTTCGGTTGCTAAAATAAATATCGTTGATCGGGATCGTATCTGGAACAAATCTGTTCATGGAACCGAAATTAGTGAGATCGAGCGAGAACACTCTTTCTGTGATCTCACGATCAAAAGTAAAACTCCTATTCTCTGTCTTAAGCGTTCAGAAGATCCCGAAATATTTGAGTCGGCAACAGGGATGTATGCTACTGAATATAGTTTTTATGCCGGTGTCCCATTATATAATCCTGATGGTCATGCTATAGCGGTATTCTGTATTTTCGATACCTTCGAAAAAGAGCTAAGTTCCATGCAGGAAAAAGCGCTGTTAGCCTTATCAAAACAAGCCTTAAAGTTATTTGAATCCAGAAAGCAGAAACAGAAACTTTTTACTGTTCAGAATAAACTGGAAGAAAAGTATAAGGAGTTAGAGAAATTCGCAAGCCTGGTATCGCATGATCTAAAGTCTCCCCTAGCGAATATCATTTCACTAAGTGAATTGCTTAAAGATGAAAACAAGGAGAAATTTGATGAAGAAACGAACCAATACCTGCAGTTTCTGGTAGAAGCCTCTTATTCTCTTCGGAATTATATTGATGGAATTTTAAGCTTTTATCGTAGTGATCATGTCATCAAAAAAGAAGCTTCTAATATAAACTTAGGCAAGCTATTAAAGCCTATCGTAGACCTTTATACGGTTTCCAACAATATTGAGATCAGTTATCCTGATGATATTGAGTTGACCGCTGTTAACAAAGCAGCACTCACGCAGGTCTTTATGAATCTCATTAGTAATGCACTGAAGTATAACGATAAGGATATAAGAAAAGTCAGGATCGAATTCACTCCGGAAGAAGAATTTTACTACTTTGAAGTTATAGATAATGGTAACGGAATTCCTGCGGAAAGGTTTGAAAAGATCTTTGAATTATTTGCTACACTCGATACCGCCGACCGTGATGGTAATGTAGGAAGTGGAATTGGACTCGCCACTGTGAAAAAGTTAGTGGAATCCATGCATGGGAAAGTAAGTATTTCTTCTACCGAAGGTGAAGGAAGTAATTTTAAATTTAGCGTTCCCCGACACTAAAACTTCTGCGTGTTTAGCTATATTTGAGAAACAGCTTTGTTTCTATGCAATTTGAACATCCGGAATTACTGTATGCATTGTTTTTGCTTATTATTCCTATTCTGGTTCATCTTTTCAAACTACGCAGATTTCAGAAGGAAGACTTCACGAACGTTAAATTTTTAAAACGTGTCGTTCAGCAAACACGCAAAAGCTCTCAACTAAAGAAGTTTCTGGTTCTTTTCTCAAGATTGTCTTTGCTAGGCTTTCTAATACTTGCATTTGCCAAACCCTATTATCCCGCAGAATCTGCAACCTCCACTAAAAAATTGATCATTTACCTGGACAATTCTTATAGTATGCAACTTAAGAATCAAGGTGACGAACTCCTGGAAATAGCCAGAAACGAAATTCTTGAAAATCTCGATGCCTCTTCAATTTATAGCCTGATCACCAATGATGGCTTGTATACTAAAAAGTCTGTTGAGGAATTAAAAGATATACTACAGAAAATCAACTATACCTCCAGACAAATGGATCTGAATAGTGTTTTACTAAAAACCCAGCAGTTACGTAAAAGGGATTCTTCAAATCTGGTACTTATTTCAGATTTCCAGGAAGCATTTCTTAGCCAAACGGAATTAGATGTTCCTGAAAACATTAAAACCAGCATAAAGCTTACCTCTGAAAATACCCGAAATCTACAGATCGATACTCTTTATTTAGTGAATTCGAAGGCTGAAATTCATGATATTGAAGTTTTACTTTCAGGTAATTCACAAAAGGATAGATTAGTTATTTCCATGTATGATGGTGCTCAACTCTTAAGCAGGAAAACCATCGATGCCGATAAAAGCGACATAAAAACCACTTTTTCCATACCATCACAAAACATCTCTAACGGAAGAGTTGTTATAGATGATGAGGGCTTGAAATATGATAATATTATCTACTTCAGTATTTCTGAACAAACCCCAATCAATGTTCTGGCAATTTCTGAAGGTGATTCAAATTATCTTCAAAGATTATATACAGAACCAGAATTTAATTTAAAAGTAAGCGAAGCGAATGAAGTTGAATATACCGATATTCAACAAGCCAGTTTGATAGTTTTAAATGAATTAAGTGAGTTAAGTGCTGCGAATCTTAACAATATAAAACAACGTTCTAACGAAGGATCCAGTGTTCTATTTATTCCAAATTCAAAAAACAGAAATGAATTCATTCGGTTTTCTGGTAAATTTCAATTGGGATTTAAACCTGAATGGATCGATGGCGAAAAACTCATTACTACTATTAATTTTGGACATCCGCTATTGGAAAACGTGTTTCAAAAGAAGATTCAAAATTTCGAGTATCCCCGTGTCAGTGGTTATTTCAGTAACATCTCCGGCAACAGTATTCTAAGTTTTCAGAACAATGATCCTTTTCTTATATCTAAGTCCAATATCTATATCTTTACAGCTCCACTAAATGAGCAAATATCAAATTTTCAGAATTCGCCGTTAATTGTACCTGTTCTATACCAGATTGGACTGCAAAGCCTCCCTCCTCCTCAACTTTATTACCAGACTTCAGAATTTAAAGAAATATCTATACCTGCAAAAATCGAACAGGATCGTGTGCTTCATCTTACCACGGATAACCTGGATTTTATTCCGCAGCAGCAAAGATTTGCAGATAGGGTTTCCATAAGTGTTGGTTCAGAAGAATTGGATGCCGGAAATTATGAAATTAAGAGCCAGGACAAGACTTTAGCAAATTTGAGTTTGAACGACCCAAGAAACGAGAGCGAACTCCAATACTTAGATCCGGGGATATTTTCATTCCAGAATCATGAATCTATAGCAGAATACTTTTCCGAAGTAAAAGCAGGAAATGAAAGCAGCTCGCTTTGGAAATGGTTTATTATTTTTGCGATCATATTTCTGGCAATAGAAATGCTACTATTAAAACTTCTGAAATGAAATTACTTCTAAAAGCGGTTACAATTATTGATGAGTCTTCGCCTCTAAACGGGCAAACGACCGACATTTATATCGAGAATGGAGTAATTGCTGAAATTAAGGAGGATATACTAAAGGAAGATGTAAAACATGTTGAAATCGAAGGTTTACATGTTTCCAGAGGTTGGTTTGATAGTAGTGTTTGCTTTGGAGAACCTGGCTATGAAGAAAGGGAAACCATAGAAAACGGACTCGAAGTTGCTGGAAGCTCAGGTTTCACGGGCGTTGCACTAAATCCTTATACCAATCCTGTACTTGACCATAGCGGTTCTATTTCTGCCGTAAAATCTAAAAGTTTGGGACACCCTGTAAATCTTTATCCTATTGGTGCACTAACCATTAAAAGTGAAGGTGTAGATCTGGCAGAATTACTGGATATGCAACAATCCGGTGCGATTAGTTTTGGAGATTATAAATCACCTTTAAAAAATCCCAATCTTCTGAAAATTGCCTTGCAGTATGCGCAGAATTTTGACGCTCTAATACAAAGTTATCCGCAGGAAAATCGAATTGCGACCAATGGTATGGTTAACGAGCATAAGAATAGTACTGCCCTGGGCCTTAAAGGTATCCCTAATCTGGCCGAAGAACTTCAGATAACCCGCGATCTTTATATTCTGGAATATACAGGTGGAAAACTACATATTCCTACAATTTCAACGGCAAAGTCGGTTACACTCATAAGAGAAGCCAAGAAAAAAGGTCTGGATGTTTCCTGTAGTGTAGCAATTCATAATCTGCTTCTTACAGACGAAATGCTATCGAACTACGATGCTAACGCAAAGGTGTTACCACCATTGAGAACTCAGGCAGATAATGAGGCACTTATTCAGGGATTAAAAGATGGTACTATAGATATGGTTACATCAGACCATAATCCAATAGACGTTGAAAATAAAAAAGTTGAATTTGATAATGCTTTGTATGGTAGTATTGGTTTGGAATCGGCTTTCGGCGCCTTGCAAACTATATTTACTACTGAAGAAACCATTAAATTTCTAACTTCGGGATTAGAACGTTTTAAGTTGGAAACAACGAAACTCGAAGAAGGTAGTCCTGCCAATCTTAGTTTATTCCTCCCAGATGTAAAGTATACCTTTGAAAAAAACGATATTCTATCTACTTCTAAGAATAGCATCTTTCTGGATAGCGAATTAAAGGGAAAAGCTGTTGGAGTAGTGAACAATGCCGGATTAATTTTAAGATCATAAGCATGAATACCGAAGGTAACGCAAGGACCAGTGCAATTATCTCTTATATCACTATTGTAGGGACCATTATTGCCTATTTCATGAATATGGAAGAGAAGAATGAATTTGCTAGTTTTCATATAAGGCAGGCTTTTGGGATCAACATTACCTTTTACCTTATTGGAGCTTTAATGGGATTGTTCGACCAGGTTTTTATAATAGGAGCCTTCTACCTGTTTTTTATAGTGCTTTGGGGCTACGGAATTATTACTGCAATACAGGGTCAAACCAAGGAAGTGCCTATTCTTGGCGCTTTATTTCAAAAATTTTTAAGTACAGTTAAGTAATGCAAGACAATTTTGTTTTAGATCATATTATAAGAAAACCTAAAGTAAGCGTTGAAAACGCGCCTGCACTCATTCTTCTACATGGCTACGGAAGCGATGAGAACGACCTTTTTTCTTTCGCAGAGGAAATGCCAGAGGAGTTATTTATCATTTCTGCTAAAGCGCCTTATCCAATGCAACCATATGGTAATGCTTGGTATGCTATTCATTTTGATAATGAAAACGGAAAGTTTAGTGATGATATTCAGGCTATTAAGTCAAGAGATACGATCGCTACTTTTATTGATCAGGTGATCGAAAACTACCCAGTAGATGCTTCAAAGATCAATCTTTTAGGTTTTAGCCAGGGAAGTATCTTGAGTTATGCCGTGGCGTTGACTTACCCGGAAAAGATCGATAATGTGATTGCTCTTAGCGGTTATATCAATAAAGAAATATTCGGGCAGGATTACCTTAAAAATGATCTTAGTCAGCTATCTTTCTACTGCTCACATGGATCTGCAGACCAGGTGATCCCTGTAGAATGGGCACGCAGAACTAAACCGTTCTTAGAAAACCTTGGTGTAGATTTTACTTATTCTGAATTTCCGGTCGGTCACGGGGTTGCTCCACAGAATTTCTTTGAACTCAAAAAATGGCTTCAAAAAAGACTCTAATATTTAGGATACAGGAATGATTGCTCGGTATTGAAAACCGGTCCCCCGTCTTCCTGAATAGTGTAGGTTAAAAACACTTCACCCCAGTAAGATCCATCGGTAAAGTCGGCAATGATCCATTTGTGATTAAGCACTTTTATTTTGTTGATCCTCATGGAACCTTCCATACCGGCATGTGGAACCAGAGGATTATCATTTGAAGCGCTATTCTTAGAAATGATTGCATCTTCGATTTTTGTGATAAGTCCTTCGGTCTCTACTCCATTATTCTGAAAGTAAGTGATCGCATCTTCATTATCCTGCAAATTGAAGTAATCTTCTGAAGTTGCTATATACTGTTGATCTTGATTGAGTTCAACTTCAGAAAGCTTATCCTCGAGTTGCTCGATCTTTTCCTGTTTTGAATCCAGAATTCTTTTATCATTTACATAGATGAATATGCAGAATAATAAAGCGAAAATGAATAGATACATTAGAATCTTGCTACGCATGCTAAATTTCAATTTTTAAATTGTCATATGCGAGATGAATATTCTCAGGTAGCTCCTCCTCTACTTCTGCGTGAAATCCAAGCATATGGCTAATATGTGTAAAATATGTTCTTTCCGGCTTCACCATTTCTACAAACTCCAAGGCTTCTTCAAGGTTGAAATGTGAATGATGTGGCTCTCTTCTTAAAGCGCTAACTACCAGAACTTTTAAATCCTTCAGTTTGGCAATCTCTTCTTCGGTAATTGTTTTAATATCTGTGAGATAAGCAAAATCACCTAATCTATATCCAAAGACCTGTAATTTATTATGTTTAAAATCTACAGGCATAATACTTAAGCCCTCGAATTGAAACTCTTCATTTTGTACTACATTCTCAATAACTGCGGGAGCTCCGGGATATCGATCTTCCGAAGTAAAAATGTAATCGAACTTTCTTCTTAGGGAATTTAAAACTCTTTGATGAGCGAAAATAGGAATGTCTCCCTGCCTAAAAAAATATGGTCTTATATCATCCAGACCGGCAGTATGGTCATTGTGTTCATGTGTATAAAAAATAGCATCCAGTTTTTTTACATTATTGGCAAGCATCTGCTGTCTGAAATCTGGCCCACAGTCGATCAAAATATTCTTGCCTTTCCAGTTTACCAGTACAGAGACCCGAAGTCTTTTATCACGAGGGTCATCGCTGTAACATACCGGGTGATCCACCCCGATTATTGGTATGCCTTGTGATGTTCCAGTACCTAAGAATGTAACTTCCAAATGCTGTTATTTTTGACACAAAAGTAAATATATTTTTTTGTATGCCTACCGCTTTTAGTACTTTTGAAGTACGCAATTAACAATGCTTACCTAAACAATAAAATATGCCAATTACCATAATGGGCGATAAGGAATTTGAAAATGTTCCTTCTATTAATAGTAAGGCCCTGCGTATCAATCTTAACGAAAATATCTACGGAACTTTTTCTGAAATTGGTGCCGGGCAGGAAACAGTGCGAAACTTCTTTCGTGCTGGAGGTGCATCTGGAACCATCGCTAAGGCAATGAGTGCCTATGATAAGGATTTTAGTGATGCTATCTACGGAGTTGAAGATGACAGGCGATATGTTACTGAAGCAAGGTTGAAGAAAATGTTATCTCACGAAACGCATCTTATTGAAGAGCGTATTTCCAGGGAAAAGCATCCGAATAAATTATTCTTTACTTATGCCAATACTGTTGCTACCATAGATTTCGCGAAGAAATATAAAGGTCATGGTTGGGTAGGAATCAGATATCAGGTAGATCCCAAAGAAGAATATAATGAGATCCTGCTACACGTGAGATTTCATGAAAATGACGCCCGTCACCAGCAAAACACCTTAGGAATACTAGGTGTTAACCTAATTTACGGCGCTTATTACAAGTACGACAATCCTAAAAAACTACTACGTTACCTGTATGATCATATAGATAAGGATCAGATCGAGATTGATACGATCAATTTCTCAGGTCCTCGTTTCGAGAACGTAGATAACAGACTGATGAGCTTACAGCTGGTCAAGAATGGAATGACCGATGCGGTAATGTTCGGTCCTGATGGAAACAATGTCCTTCCTGCAAAAATACTTTACAAAAAGAACATACTTGCACTGCGTGGTAGCTTTAGACCTGTTACCAAGGTAAACATGGATATGTATGAAAGATCTAAAGAATTATTCTTCAATGAAAGTAAAGTTTCTGAAGAAAATACTGAGATCATTTTCGAGATTACCCTGTCCAACTTACGAGCTGAAGGGGAGATCGATGAGCGTGATTTCATGGATAGAGCTGAACTTTTATGCTCACTAGGTCAAACAGTTATGATCTCTAACTTCCAGGAATACTTCAAGGTAGTAGAATACTTCTCCAGATACTCTAAACAACGTATGGGTCTTACCATGGGTGTTCAGAATCTTGTGGATGTATTTGATGAAAAATACTATAGACATCTAAGCGGCGGTATTCTTGAAGCCTTCGGAAAATTATTCTTTAAAGATCTGAAGGTGTACTTATATCCACTGAAAGATGAAAAAACTGGTGAACTAACTACCAGCGAAAATCTGAAAGTTCACCCAAGAATGAAGGAATTATTCAAGTTCTTTAAATATAACGGACGTGTTGAGGATATCAAGAATTACAATCCAGAAACGCTGAATGTTTATTCTCGCGAAGTATTAAAAATGATCAGCGAAGGCAAAAGTGGCTGGGAAGATATGCTTCCAGAAAAAACCACAAAAATGATCAAGGAGCAAAATCTCTTTCATTATAAGGAGCATAAAGAACAGGCGAAGTCGGAAGTCTAACCTTGTTACATAAAGCATAAAAAAAGCTGTTCTAACGAACAGCTTTTTTTATGATCTTAATTCCGAAGAAATATACAATTACGCGATTCTGGTGATCTTCGCTCCTATCGCTTTTAATCTTTCTTCAATATTTTCATAACCTCTGTCTATTTGCTCGATGTTATGTATCGTTGAAGTTCCTTTTGCTGAAAGTGCTGCAATCAATAAGGAGATTCCCGCTCTAATATCTGGAGAGGTCATCGTAGTAGCTTTTAACTGAGATTGAAAGTCATGGCCTATTACCGTGGCTCTATGTGGATCACAAAGAATGATCTTCGCTCCCATATCTATAAGCTTATCTACAAAAAACAACCTGCTTTCAAACATTTTTTGATGTATCAATACGCTTCCTCTTGCCTGAGTTGCGATTACAAGGATGATACTCAAAAGATCTGGGGTAAACCCTGGCCATGGAGCATCACTAATATTCATGATCGAGCCATCAATAAAGCTCTGTACCTCATAACCTTCAGAGTGTGCAGGTATAAAAATATCATCGCCTTTTCTTTCAACAGTAATTCCTAGTTTCCTGAAGGTTGTAGGGATGATACCCAACATGTCCCAGTTCACATTCTTTATAGTGATCTCACTTTTTGTCATAGCGGCAAGACCAATCCATGAACCAATTTCGATCATATCTGGAAGAATTGTATGATCACAACCTCCCAGCTTCTTTACACCGTCTATGATAAGCATATTAGAACCTATTCCACTAATGTTGGCACCCATACGGTTCATCATTAGGCATAACTGCTGTAAATACGGTTCGCAGGCTGCATTATAAATGGTCGTTTTTCCTTTAGCAAGTACTGCGGCCATTACAATGTTCGCAGTTCCAGTTACTGATGCTTCTTCCAGTAACATATAACTTCCAGTTAAACCATCAGGAGCTTCAACTCCATAAAAACGTTCTTCTTTGTTGTATCTGAAATCTGCTCCCAGTTTCATAAAACCTTCGAAGTGAGTATCGAGTCTGCGTCGACCAATTTTGTCTCCACCAGGTTTAGGAATGAAACCTTTCCCAAATCTTCCAAGCATAGGTCCAACGATCATTATGGAACCACGAAGTCCTCCTCCATCGATCTTGAACTGTTCACTATTCAGATATTCCATGTCCAGATCATCACTTTCAAAGGAATAACTTCCTTTACCCAGCTTTTCGATCTTAACACCAAGATTTTTTAGTAAGTTGATTAGTTTGTTAACGTCCAGTATATCTGGAATGTTATTGATAACCACCTTTTCATCGGTTAACAATACTGCACATAAAATTTGCAGCGCCTCGTTTTTTGCTCCTTGAGGTTGTATTTCCCCGCTCAAACGATGACCGCCTTCTATTTGAAATGTTCCCATTAAAGAAAAATATTAGTGGCGTTTACGACCAGGCTTACGGCCGCCGGTATGTTTTTTGTTTTTCGAGTATTTCTTCTTGTTGGATCCGCTTCCGCGAATAAGTTCTGAAGCCTGGGTTAGATCCTCATCAGCATTTTTGAGATTTATCTTTCCACCACTCAATTCTTTCAAATGATTAATGATCACTTCATCATCTACAGAATCACGATTCCAGTTCAGGTAAGATTTTTTCATGTGATTGGCGATAGTCATCACCAGGGCATCTTTAAAATCACCTTCTTCCTTATCCTTTGCCGCATCGATCATGCGCTTGATATTATTTCCGTAGAACCTGTACTTAGGATTATTCTCAGGATAATCAAGCATTTCGGGACGCTCTGTAAGCATTTCCCTGGTCGGTTTTGGAAAAGGAGACTCAACATCCAGTTTAAAATCACTGATCATAAAAAGCTGATCCCACAATTTATGCTGAAAATCTGGCACATCACGAAGATGCGGATTCATATTACCCATTACAGCAATAATTGAATTAGCAACTTTGTTACGTTCTTTATCATCTTCGATTTCTACAGCATGTTCCACCATTTTTTGCAAATGTCTGCCATATTCAGGAATGATCAGTTTACTCCTTTCAGAGTTATATTCTAAAGCGTTTGTCAAAATTGAGATTTAATTAGGTAATTTAATAGAAGTTTTCTCCTGCGTGCAAAATACTAAATATTCAGTAAGAATGACAAGAAAATAGAGCAATTGTGCGATCATTAAAGAGAAATAACCCCTTCAACTTTATCAGCCACTTCTTTATATTTTTCAATCACATGGTCAGGATCTTTCATCCTAACATTAATGGAAACACTGGTATACGTTCCTTTTTTAGATTGTTTGGTATTGATCACAGCTCCCATGTTGTCAAAGATATCTTCAACCTGTGTTACCTTCTCCCCTTTTGTAGGGACAATAAATTTGTATAGGTATTCTGCAGGCCACATTGCCGTATCCTGAAGCTGTTTTTTAAGTTTTGCGTAAAATTCATCCGGATTTGTCGAATCACTCATAGTTTTCTCCTTCTTTTATCACAAAGATACAAGGAAAGACAACATTTTTATAATCAAATTCATTTACCGAAATTTGCCGGGTGAAAACTATGAAAATTGTTATTACCGGTGGACCCGGTACTGGAAAGTCTTCCATCATACACGAACTGGAAGCTAAAGGAGAAAACTGTATCCATGAGATCTCCAGGCAGGTAACCCTTGAAGCACAAAGAGATGGTATCGATCAGCTCTTTCTGGAGCAGCCATTACTATTCAGTGAAAAATTACTTGAAGGGAGATTAAATCAGTTTAAGGAAGCTTCTAATTCCTCAGCGAATCGCATCTTTCTAGATCGTGGATTGCCCGATGTTGTTGCCTATATGGATTATTTTAACACTGTTTATCCCGAGATATTCAGTGCGACCTGTGAGGAGCATGCCTATGATAAAGTTTTTATCTTACCACCATGGAAGGAGATATATAAAAGCGATAATGAGCGTTACGAAACCTATGAAGAGGCGGTAAGAATTTCAAAACATTTATATGACACTTACAGGCTCTTTGGATATACACCTATCGAAATTCCTAAAGCAAGTGTAGCAGAAAGAACTAAATTTATACTGAACCAACTATAAATCTTTTGCAAACGGAAGCTTTAAAAATTCTAGAAAAATATTGGGGCTTCCAGAAATTCCGGCCTTCGCAGCTGGAAGTAATCGAGGCGATCCTGGATGGTCAGGATACACTGACCTTATTTCCTACCGGCGGTGGGAAGTCTATCTGCTTTCAGGTACCAGCGATGATAAACGAAGGAATTTGCGTGGTGGTATCACCACTAATTTCTTTAATGGAGGATCAGGTACAGGCTCTTCAAAAAAGGAATATCAAAGCGATGGCCATCACCGGTGGGATCTCTTATGCCGATCTCGATAGAAATCTTGATAACTGCATCTTCGGAAATTTCAAATTTTTATACCTCTCTCCGGAAAGGCTTCAGCAGGATATAGTAAAAGAACGACTGAAGCAAATGAACGTGAACCTGATCGCTGTAGATGAAGCACATTGTATTTCTCAATGGGGACATGATTTCAGGCCAGCTTACCGTAATATTTCAGAAGTTCGCGAAATTATACCTGAAGTACCTGTGGCAGCATTTACGGCTACGGCAACGAAAATGGTAGTAGAAGATATCTGCGAGCAGCTTCAGTTGAAGAACAGGGCAGTATTTAAGAAATCTTTTGAAAGAACCAATCTGTTTTACGAGGTTGTCAAAACTGAAGATAAATACTTTCGATTAACGAGACTACTGGGAAATGATTCTGCCATTGTTTATGTAAGAAGCCGGAATGCCACCAGGGAGATCACCGACTTTCTAAATAAGAATGGGATTACGGCCGCTGCATATCACGGCGGAATGAAAAAGGAGGATAAAACTGTGAAGTTTCGATCATGGATGAACAACGATACCAGTGTAATGGTTGCTACGACCGCATTCGGAATGGGTATTGACAAACCAGATGTTCGTACCGTTGTGCATATTGATCTACCTGAAAGTCTGGAAAGCTATTTTCAAGAAGCAGGAAGAGCAGGAAGAGATGGAGAGATTTCTAAAGCCGTTATAATGACGAATGCTGGCGACATTCCAGTTCTAAAGAATCAGTTTATAAACAATCTCGCGTCTGTTGAAGATGTGAAATTTATCTATAGAAAACTGAACGCTTTTTTCAGCATAGCGTTTGGTGAAGGTGAAAATCAGGTATATGATTTTAATTTTGCCAGCTTCTGTAATCAATATCATTTAATTTCAGGTAAGACCTATAACGCATTACAACTATTAGATCGTTGCAGTGTCCTTAGACTGTCTCAACAGTTTCAGAAGAAAACTGAAATAATGATAAAATTAAGCGGGGATCAACTGGAGATTTATCTTGATGACAATCCAAAATATTCACACCTCCTAAGAACCCTGTTGAGAAATTATGGTGGTGTATTTGATAATTTGGTGAACTTTAATATATCGTCTGTAGCCGAGAAAGCAGATCTTCAGGAAAATGAATGTTTAAGCCTTTTTGAAGACTTACAGCAACAGGAAATCATAGAGTTTTCGATTGCCAAACATGATGCTTCCATTACCTTTCTAGTTCCCAGGGAAGACGAATCCACTATAAATCCTGTTTCTGGATTTATTTCTAAATACAATAAAACAAAAAGAGAAAAGATATCGGCTGTGCTCGATTTCGTTCAGAATGATCAGGTTTGCAAACAAATACAGTTGCTGGAATATTTTGGAGAAACTAAGCCTGAAAAATGCGGTAGGTGCTCTGTTTGCAATTCTGAAACTGATGATTTAAGTCGTGATGAAATGAATGAAATATTTCTGGCGCTGCAAAAATTATTAAAATCCAGGGCATTGGACACTAAAGAAATATCTTCTCTATTAAACTATAAAGAATCCTCTATTCTAAAGGTAATACGGTTACTGGTGGAGCGAGGCATTTTAGAAAAAACGTTAACTAACAAGTACAAAATATCAATAAATGACTGATCTCAGAATAGTATTTATGGGCACTCCGGAATTTGCCGTGAAAAGCCTTGAAGCAATTCTTGAAGCCGGCTATAATGTTGTAGGAGTGATTACTGCTCCAGATCGACCGGCTGGCAGAGGAAGGAAATTACGAGAAAGTGCCGTAAAGACTTTCGCGGTTTCTAAAGATCTTAAAGTTCTTCAACCTACTAATCTCAAATCTGAAGAATTTCAACAAGAGTTGAAGCAAATCGATCCAAATGTGCAGGTAGTCGTAGCATTTAGAATGCTGCCTGAATCTGTATGGAACTACCCTGAACTTGGTACTTTCAATTTACATGCGAGCTTACTGCCTCAGTATCGCGGAGCTGCTCCAATCAATTGGGCGATCATGAATGGTGAAAAAGAAACTGGAATATCCACTTTCTTCCTGGATGAGAAAATTGATACCGGCGCTATGATTATGCAGGAATCTGTTGTTATTGGGGAACATGAAAACCTGGAGACCATTCACGATAGATTGATGAACAAAGGATCAGGGCTGGTTGTAAAAACATTAAAAGCTATCTCTGAAGGAACTACCAAGCCAATACCACAGAAAGATTCCGCAACGCTTAGAGAAGCGCCAAAATTGAATCGCGAGAACACCAAGATCAATTGGGATAAACCTTTAAATGAGATATACAATCACATACGCGGACTCAATCCCTACCCTTCTGCCTGGTGTTATTTAGATAATGGTGATGCGCAGGAACAGACTGTAAAAATCTATGATGTGATTAGTCATAAGGAAGAACATGATCAATTCTACGGAAAAGTCATAATTAAAGAAAAGCAATTGCTGGTTGCCGCGAATGGTGGATTCATTGAAATTAAACAGATTCAATTGCCTGGAAAACGTAAAATGGAAACTCATTCACTACTGAATGGCTTCAAATTTTCAGAAAAAGCAAAAATGCGCTGAACCCTTATTAATGCTGAATTGGTTGGATTTTAATAAAAAACAATTATCTTTATTAACAAATCAACCGAGTTATCAACAAATACGGGCTTTTCCCTTGTCATTACTTGCGTGGACGGGAAATCCGTATAAATTTGTAAACCAGTTTAACAGAATGTTTAACCAACAATTAATTTAAAATTCAAATTATGAACAAAACAGATTTAATCGACGCAATGGCTGAGAATGCTGGAATTTCTAAAGCAGCAGCTAAAAAAGCACTAGAATCTTTTCTAGAAAACGTTGAAAAATCTCTTAAAAAAGGAGATAGAGTATCATTAGTAGGATTTGGATCTTGGTCTGTATCTAAAAGAGCTGCTCGTGAAGGAAGAAACCCACAAACCGGAAAAACTATCAAGATCGCTGCTAAAAACGTAGTGAAATTTAAAGCCGGAGCTGATTTACAAAAAGCTGTGAACTAATAATTTGCATTGTAAATATCATAAGCCTTCCCAAGGGAAGGCTTTTTTTATCTAAAAAATTTGGATATGTATTGCATTTTTAACAGAAAAAATATAGTTTAGTTCTAAAGACTGCTACAAATGATTGCGTTGAAACCAACCAAAGGCCATCTTCTCGTTGCAGAACCATCCATAATTGGAGATGTTTCTTTTAATCGCTCGGTGGTTCTACTTGCCGACCATTCCGAAAATGGATCGGTAGGATTCATCCTGAACAAAATTCTTGATTTTACACTTAAAGATCTTATTCCTGAAATCAAAGGGAATTTTGATGTCTATAATGGAGGTCCTGTAGAACAGGATAATCTGTATTTTATACATAAAATTCCAGATCTCATCCCTGACAGTATCGAGATCGCTCATGGAATTTACTGGGGTGGTAATTTTGAGGCTGTGATGGAACTTATCTCCAAAGATCTGATTTCAGATAAGCAGATAAAGTTTTTTTTGGGATATTCTGGATGGGATGCGCAACAATTGGATGACGAGTTAAATTCTCATTCCTGGGTGGTCACTGCAAATGAGGACAACAAGGACCTTCTTGAAAAGCCCTACTCTTCCTTCTGGAAGGATAAAATGCTGGAATTAGGTGGAGAATATATGTTATGGTCAAACTCTCCAGAGAACCCTTCTTACAACTAATTAGCCTAATCTCGCTTTCACATTTAACTTATTAAGCAGGTTTTTAGCTACAACTGAGTCGTAGTGTTTCTTACGATATTTTGACACTGGCTGAATACCAACCGCGATGTTAGTAATGAAAAGTTCATCAGCTTTTTGCAATTCAAAAGGCGAAATTGAAGCTTCTTCTAATTCGTATTCTTCAGTTTTCTTGATGATCTCCAGTAATTGCTTCCGAATAATTCCGTTTAAAACACCATCTGTAAGTGGAGGCGTTTTAATTTTGGAACTTGAAACTAGAAATAAATTACCATTCAGAGCTTCGACTACGCTCTTTTTCTCATTCAGAAGCAAACAGTTGTGGTAATCATTTTCCTTAGCATAGATGCTTCCCAAAACATTTACCGCGCGATTATTCGACTTGATCGTAGACAGCAGTCCGCTTCCCACATAATGATCTTTAAATAATTCGATCTCGTAATCCTCTGTATTTAATAAATAAAACGAGTTCTCCATTTCCACTACCGTCATCACGTAAGCGATCTCTCTGGTCGCAGGCGTATAAAAACCACCTTCTTCGCGATAAACAGCAAATCGTACTCTTGCAGCATTTTCTTTTAGATCGTTTTCCTCAACGATACTGAGAATTTCTTTCTCTAAAAACTCTGGTGAGAAGCTGGATGGGATCTCCATTCTCATGATTCGCATGGAAGCCATCATTCTAAAATAATGATCTTCCCAGAACATTACTTTTCCATTAATAACTCTAATAGTTTCGAAAACTGAATCTCCATAAGCGAATCCCCTGTTAAGGACTGAAAGATTAGCTTCTGAATCCTGAACTATATTTCCATTTAAATTGATCATAAAAAAACCCCGTTTAAAACGGGGCAAATGTACTATTATCTTAAGACTTTTCTAGGCAGAACCTAATATCTGTTTTAGATCTGAAACCATATTTTCCCATAGCATTTTTCCTTCATCGATCTCATCCTCTTCAGCAAAATCTGTGATCATTAGGGAAACATCTTTGGTGATATCATCCACTTGTATTCTTAATTCAAAAAAATATGGAGAATCTTCATCTTCAACCCACTTGAACTTAATTCGTTCATCGCTTTTCTTACTCATTAGCTTGGCCTTCTCCTCACTACCTTCCCAAATAAAAGTAAAAAACTCCCCACGGGAATTTACATTATCTGCATACCACTCGCTTAAACCTGAGGGAGTTGAAATATATTGATACAATAGCGAAGGAGAAGCCTGAATTGGAAACTCCATTTCGTATTTTGTCTTTTCTTCCATTCTAAATTAGTTAGTTTCGGGCAATATAGATATTAATTGGAAGGATTAAAAGAAATCAAAATAAATATTTTAGAAAATAAAGTTTGTGACAATACAAATTGTTTTTATATTTGCACCCGCATTAAGGAAATCATGCGAGGCCTTAAATAGCAAGGCTTCTGAAAGGTTCCACTAAATGCAAAATTGATAAGGCGAGGTAGCTCAGTTGGTTAGAGCGTCGGATTCATAACCCGGAGGTCCCGAGTTCAAATCTCGGTCTCGCTACTAGTAAAATAAAGGCTTTACAGAAATGTGAAGCTTTTTGTTTTTATCCCTAGTACAGAATAAGTACAGAATCTCATTTTTTTTAATAAATAAATAAGAGTCATATAGAAAATCTCCGTTTGATATCAATTGAAACGGAATTTTATATTTATTCCGGAAATTAACTCTAGAAAGTAACCATTAATTTTCCATCGTTAATAAGATTCAAAATTTTAGTAATTAAGATCCAATCTTGAATCACTGCCCATTACTTCCCTGGAATAGCTCAGCATGCCTGAAACCTGATAGCTATGAAATACTTCCTCTTCCCTATCGTAAAATTTCTCATATATATCCCTTAGAGATGCAGCTGTAAAAAATTCCTAAAAGTAAAGCAGTGAAGAAATGCGAAACGTTAGATCCTTGAAATGAAGAAATCACAAAAAAAAATCAGGGTGCAAACATAGCCTATAACAATAAATTACACCCATTAATTAGAGTGAAAGAGCTTTTTAAAGAAAGGTGAATTACAAGTAATTAGAGCTATTATTTAAGGTTATTAGGAAATTGTTTAAAAGGAGTCATAATCATCCGAAGGAATACTATTCCAGGTACTTCTTAGCCTCAAGACTATAAAGCATAGTAACTCATTTACACTGCTCTATTTTTCTTAAAATTCTCCGCTTGTTCAAATATTTCTTCATAAACTTCATCTCGTTCCACCGGCGGATAACCGTGTTCATCGAGTAATAAAATTAGCCCCACTTTTAAGGCAGATTTAATGTCGTTCCTTTTGCTCCAGTCCGGGAATTTCGCCTGTTCATCCACTAAATCTTTTATAGCTTTTGAAAGCTCGATGAGCTTATGTTCGGGATATTGAAAATCATACTTTACACAGAGCTCTCTTAAAATATCATAGAAAGCTTTTTCTTCAAAATCAATTCCTAACTTTTCCCCGGCCGAAAACTCCTTTTGTACCTGCCAGATTAGGTCTGTGAGCTGCTCTGCCATCTCTTCGTAGACCTCTCCGCGTAATACATCTCCTTTTCTCTCATTGTATCGGGAGACGAGGCCTTCCATCTTTTTAGAAAAATCTACTCCTTTTACCTTGTTCACTTTTTTAATCTCTCCAATCGCCCTGGCCAGTAATTGCTGTAAAAGTTTGATTTTAGTATTGGGCAATTTGATCCTATCGATTTTCGCCAAATAATCCTCATCAAATATGTCCTGCTGACTGTTGTTCTGATCGCCCATTTTAAAGATCTCCTCCACACCTTCACTTGCCAAAGCATTTTTGATCATTTCCCTTACTTTGGCATTCATCTGGGCGGTATCCGGTGCATTTCCCCTGGTGAGTTTAAAAACTATAGATTTTACAGCTAAATAAAAATGTGTATAATCCCTTTCTTCCTGTGTTAACTTTTCACTTCCAGCACAAATATCATAAGCAGCTTTCAGGCGTTTCACCAAATCCATAAAACGTGTTTCCAGCTCCTTGGTATGCTGTACGTATTCAACAGCCAGGTTAAGGTTGTTCAATTGGCTTAAAGGATCTCCCTGGAAATAATCTGTACTATCAAATTTGTGAAAAATCCTGGCCAGTAAATCCAGGTGGTCTCTAACTATTTTCAGGGACTTTTGGATATCCTCAAAATTCTGCCGCTCACCCTTATTGTATTTGGCAAGAGCTAAATTCATTTGTTTCTTAATACCAATATAATCTACTACCAGTCCTTTGTTTTTGCCCTGGAACTTCCGGTTTACCCGGGAAATCGTCTGGATAAGGTTATGTTGCTGGATGGGCTTATCGATATAGATACTATCCAGAAACGGCACATCAAAACCTGTGAGCCACATATCTACGACAATGGCAATTTTAAAATTCGATTTCTCATTTTTAAATTGACGGTCCAGCTCTTTCCGGTACTCTTTTGTTCCTAAAAGATCATACATTTCTTTTGGATCGTCTTTTCCTCTTGTCATGATCATCTTTATCCGCTCAATAGGCTTGAGTTGCTTCCTGTCTTTTTCAGTTAAATCGGCACCTTCTTCTGCCTTTCTAATCTTTGCCCATTCCGGTCTTAATTCTATGATGTTCTTATAAAGCTCGTAAGATATTTCACGATTGCTACAAACGAAAATTGCTTTTCCTTTTACGGTAGCACCTTCCTCCAGCCTTTTTTCATAATGATTGACAAAATCATCTGCTATGGCCTGTAAACGATCCGGATCACTCAAAATGGCATTAATGTTAGCCGACTGCTTTTTACTCTCTTCTACCTGGTATTCATTCGCACCTTCTTCCTCAGCTACCCGGTAATATTCCTCAATTTTCTTTAATTCTCTGTTTTCAAGGGCCACTTTCGCTGCCCTTCCTTCATATACAATACGTACTGTAATTTCATCTATTACAGATTCTGTCATTGTATATTCATCTACTACCTTCCCAAATACATCTAAAGTAGCATCGATTGGCGTCCCGGTAAAACCTACAAAAGTAGCGTTAGGCAAAGAATCGTGAAGGTACTTAGCAAAGCCAAAAGTTTTCTTTACCCCTTTTTCTGTGATTTTTATTTTCTGGTCAAGATTGGTCTGGCTCCGGTGAGCTTCATCAGATATACAAATAACATTGCTTCTATTCGTAAGTAACTCGGTATCTTCTGTAAACTTATGTATAGTGGTAAGGAACACGCCTCCACTTTCTCTTCCTCTAATCCGTTTGCGTAAGTCTGCACGGCTTTCTGCACTTACGATAGCATCATCCCCAACAAAGGCTTTGGCATTGGTAAATTGCCCTGCAAGCTGATCATCCAAATCGGTTCGATCTGTA
This sequence comes from Christiangramia sp. LLG6405-1, assembly GCF_045055805.1. Taxonomy (GTDB): domain Bacteria; phylum Bacteroidota; class Bacteroidia; order Flavobacteriales; family Flavobacteriaceae; genus Christiangramia. The sequence continues at coordinate 2,675,376 of NZ_CP159330.1, forward strand.
ATCAAAATAATGGTGGGGCTTTCAAAATGATCACTTTTCATTAAAAGCCGGGTTAGGAAAAGCATTGTAAAACTTTTTCCGGAACCGGTTGCTCCAAAGTAAGTGCCTCCTTTTCCGTTTCCGTTAGGTTTTTGGACTTTCTGAATATTTTCAAATAGAGCCCTTGCCGCATAATACTGGGGATAGCGGCACACGATCTTTTCGTCTTTCTTGGAACTGTCCGGTAAATAAATAAAGTTTTTAATAATGTCCCGAACGCGATCTTGCTGAAGCATTCCCTGGATAAGGGTGAACATACTATCAATACCGTCAACCTCTTTTGCCAATCCTGCGATCCTGCGCCAGGCATAAAAGAATTCATAAGGCGCAAAAAATGAACCTGCTTTGGTATTTACACCATCACTAATGACACAAAATGCATTGTACTTAAAAAGTTCAGGTATGTCCCTTTGGTAACGCACTGTTAATTGAATATAGGCGTCATAAATGGTGGTATTTTCCTGAATCGCCTTTTTGAATTCGAAAACAACTACCGGAATTCCATTAATATAAAGAATCCCGTCAGGAATACGTTTTTGGGTTCCGGTAATTTCCAGCTGATTAACGAACTTATAAGTATTTTGGTTGTCTTCTGAATAATCAATTAAATAGATCCAGATATCTTTTTGGGAACGGTCTTCCCGCTTTAGCGAAAAACCATCAGAAAGCATTTGCATAAACTCCTTGTTGCTTTCATAGAGGTCTGATGCCGGAAGAGTTTTAAGTCTAAGGATAATGGAATCTATTTCATTTTTAGTAATCCCGTTTTTCCGGTACCTTGTCAATAGAAATTCCCGAAGATCACTTTCAATGAGCACTTCATCTTCCTTTCGTGAGATAGTGCCTCCTAATTGATGCTTATAACCTTCCTGTTCCAGCTGGTTGGCAAAAACACTTTCCAGTTGTGCTTCGGTAAATTTCATTCCTGTCTGGCTTTTCTTCCCTTCTCAGTTAACCTATACTTCTGTTTACTGCTTTTGGGTTTGTCCGGTATTGTTAATTCTACCAAACCCTCTTCTAAAGCGGGGTTTAAGTAATTGATTCTAAAATTTTTTCTGTCCACAAGACCTAATGATTTTTGTAATTCGGTTCTACTTTCTTCGCCCTTAAAGACATTAAGAAGATCCCGTACTTGGGGGGTGACTTGCGGGGTAACTTGGGGGGTGACTTGCGGGGTCTCCCTATAAACATCATCTGCGGCAGGAAATATCATCCTGAGGAAATTATCAGAAAAACGGAAACATTCTTTGCTGTACGATTCCAGTATTCTGGGAATTCCCGAACCTAATTGCTCTACCAGGTCCAGATCTTTATAAATACGCATCAGCTCCTTGTTCCGGGGAATTGAAAAGCCTTCAAAAAACTCATTTTTACTTAAGCCATCAGGTAAAGAACCTGCGGAAGTTATTTCGATGCGATCATTAAATATCTCAAATTTTGGTGCTATTTCTCGGGTATAGTCATTATGTACAAAAGCATTTATAATTGCTTCCCTAAGTGCAATGGCATTCCATAGACGATGTTCCTTTCGCTCTTTCTGAGTTATTTGTGTGATTGTACGGTTTTCCAGGCTTATTTTATCCAGTACACTCTTAGTAGCTTTCACAAGGGAACAATAACCGTATTCGTTGCTTTCCATTAAATCTACTCGCGTGTCACCCTTATATTTTGCGACCTTTACGGAAAGGTTATTTTCATCGGCCAACAAATAAGCGGCGTAATTCAAATCACCATCGGTGGTTGTAAGCTCTAAATTCTTCCTGAACTGTTTATTAAGGGGTTTTTGTTTTTCCTGGTAATAAATATGAAGCTGCTCAAAGTTTAGATCCTGGCGATGGGCTTTTATTTTCCCTATGGAATTCCGGGTACGAGAGGCAAAAAGTTCTTCAATTAATTTTTGGGACATGGGTTCTGCAGCAGAACCCAATCGTATAAAACAGCCTTTTTCACTCATCCCATATTTTTTAAGATGGTATGGTTTCTCAGAACCGCTGGCTACAATAACCTTTAAAATTTCTTTCCCATCCTTTTCTTCACTAACAATATCAAAAAGCCCAAGGGCTGAAGGACGAATGTTGTTTTTTAACCGGTCTTTTATTTTTAGCTGGTCTCCATCGGCATCCTGAACACCGACTATGGCACCTTCTTTATCAATGCCTATATAAATTATGCCGCCTTCCCGGTAGTTTAAAAAAGCTACCACTTCCTTCTCCAGCCCTTCGGAAAGTTCACGTTTATATTCTATGCGGTTAGTTTCGGGCATTATCTAATTCTCGTAATATTTTAGTTTTCTTTTATTAAATGCCGGCATTGTACCCTCTAAGACTTTTACAATGCTTTCATTGATAGTAGGGTTTTCTATAGCTCCTGATTTAAAACTAAAGGTGATATTATTTTCTTTGTCTAATTCAACATAAATAACCTGTTCCGCATCAGCTACTACTGCTAGGTTTGGATTATGTGTAACTAAAATTATTTGTCGCCTGCATTTTGCTTTTTTAATGAATGGAACTAAAATATTAGCCACGCTATTATTATCTAAATTGTCCTCTGGTTGGTCAATAATTAGAGGTATATCATTATTGTCTAGTAGTAAGTAGAAAATTAAAAGTAATGCTCCTTTTTCTCCAGGAGACAATAGTTCTAACCTTTTATCTCCCTGTCTTAACTCATAGTTGTAATCTAAAAAATCTAAAGAAAATAGATAATCATAGAGTTCGGTTACTTCTGTAACCTGATTCTCTACAAAAGCTTGTTGTGTAGGCTCTTGCCTTAAATCTTCAAATAGAGCCTTAACTATATCCTTAAGAAATCCTTCTAATGAATTAAATTCATTAAAATCCCTATTTTCTAAAATTTTTTCTATTTGAATGTCCGCATTCTCTTTACCATAAAAAGTTCCAACTTTATTAAGGGAAATGTAATTCAAGAACTTACTAACAAAGTTGGCTTTTACGTCAAAAGAGGCTTCAATATTAATCCTGTACTGATCTAATAAGTCACCATTCTCTGAAATAATATCGTCTATTTTCGTTTTCACCTCGATATATACATCCAAGACAACTTTCATTTTATCAAAAATCAACTTTGAGATTTCTAATCTTTGAGTTCTTAGAACGTCTATATCACTTTTGAGAGTTTCATCAACATACTTTAGTTCCTTTTCGAAATATTTTAAAGTATTTGGTGAATTTTCATTTCCTATTATATTATCTTTTTTCCCTTGCCAGTTCTTTGTGTCAATCAAATACTGCTGGTACTTCTTTTCCTCTTCACCAAGACCTTTTTGAATTGTATTAAGGGCCTCTTTTTTTTGTTTCAATAGATTATTAAATGAAATAAAATTAGGTGTTGTCGGTGGTTCTTCTCCTAATTTTATCTTTACCTCTTTTAAAGTGGATTCTTTATTAGAAATTACCAGGTCGAGAGTGGAGTAATTGAATCGATATTTAACAACTTCATCTATCTCTAGATCATACCTTGATAAAGATTCTTTATTAGTTTCTTTAAAAAAGTCTAAGTCTTCTTCTTTTCCTTTTATTAATTGCTTAATTCTTTTTAAATCATTAATTTCAGTTAACAATAGTTGCTTTTTTTGAGTTTCGTTAGATATATCTTGTTCTAATTTCTCAATACTATTTTTAATTTCAGCTATTTTGTTATTTACCTCCTCATTTTTCTTAGCAATTTCTAGGTCCTCATTGGGATTGGGAACAGCAATAGGTTCTACCAAAGCAGTCAATTCCTCCTTTTTCTTTGCTATTTGGGCAATTATGTTATTTTTATACGAAGTGTTAAGCTTTTTCTCCTTTTCGAAAATTGTAGAATTAATTGGTTGCAATCTATCTTTCAGATTGTTTATCTCGTGGTTTATTAGTTCCTTTTTGCTATTAATTAATTCTTCAAAAGAAGTATAACCAACTTTGTCATCTTCACTTAAATGAGTAAATACAACATTTTCGATTTCTTTTCGAAATTCTTCAATTGAGCTTATTTCATTGGTTAACCTCTCAAAATAACCTTGTGGTAAATATTTAACGAGTTCTAATTCTCCATTAACCGATGAATCTCCTAGATTTTTATGATTTGAACTTTCACTTTCCCAGGTTATAGTTGCTTCAAAATTTTTAGCGTGTTTTCCATCTCTAAATTTATTCTTATGTAAGAATGAAAAATCATCTTGATTTTTATAATTCCCACAAAGAGCAATAATATCTGCCAATGCACTTTTTCCACTCCCTTTATTACCTATGATAGCGACCAATTCTGGATTAAGGGGGATTTCCAAATCTTGAAACCAATTGCCATATTGTCCAGTATAGCTGGATATTTGATTAATCTTTACCTTTTTTAAATATTTGGTTCTGTTTAATTTTACTCTATCTAATATTTCTGGTTCTTTACCAGTTCTTACTCTATCAATTGGTTCAATATAAAGGTGCTTTAAACCTTTTATTGAGGGATCGCCTTTTATATAACTAAACTTGCTGCCGATTTTTTCAAGAGACTCTGAGTCAGATGTATTAATAACTGCAATACATTTATCTCCCCAACTAGAGTGATTGCCACTGCATACTCTTTTTAAATCCTGATTTTTTGAGGTTAATGGAATATCTACAATCCCAAAGTTATCATTAGAGTAAATTTCTTTTTTGTTACTATCCTGTAGTTCCTTCCAGAGTCCATCTGAATTTTCAATATGGGGAAAAACAGGTATAAAATCCCATTCTTTAGATTTAGAAATTATATCCTTAGCACCTAAAGAACTTGAATTTACAGGTTGTCCATTATTAAACCTTGTTGAAGGAATATTAATAGCATCCAGAAACCTATCAATATATTCTTTCCAAGACAACTCTCGTTTAATAGTTCTTCCATCTTCCTGAAACTCAAACTTCCTGTTATTATTGGTTTCAGGATTGAAAACAATAATAATATGGCATCTATCATTTCCTCCAATTTCAATACCTGGGAAAATGAATTTATCTGTATAAATTGATTCTTGGTTCTCTGCTTTTCTCAATTTTAGGTGAGATAAAATTTCTTCTATTCCTTCACCTGTATTATGATTGGCTAAAGAGATTACATCTGTATCATTATAGTGTATAAAATGTTCAACAAATAATTTCGCATAATCATCATTACTTAAATCTTTATGGTTTCCATTTATTTGTTGTTCGTTTAAACCTGTTAAGTCACAAAGATTTGACAATTTTTCCCCAGTAAACTGCACTCCCGTATACCTAGTATAATCTTTAGTACCTACTTGTAAATCCCATTTACGCCATATTGAACCTTTACTTGTCATATTTTAAATTTCTACTGATTCAGGTTTGATAATCTCTTCTACTGTACTCATTTTACTCAACAATATTGATTGTAGTTTCGCGAGGAGTTGAGATTTACGCATTATTTTTTCTTTGCGATTCATTATTTTAATAAACGGATGTTTTAAAATAGTTTCTTCACTTGGGCCAACCATTTTCAGTTTTTCGATAATTTCTTTACTTAAATTTGGTTGCGCTCCGCCAATCGCTACACTTACAATCTCATCTCTATTTACTCTGAGATAATAATAAATAAATGTGGATTTATATTCGTTGTCACAGATAAGGGCACAACAAGCTTGATTGGTTGTAGCAGGTATTTTTAAATATCCAACTTGACCTTTAGTATTACCTTGTCCATACATTGCCACCAATACAGTATTTATTGGTAAAAGAGTTACGGAACAGTCCCCTAAAGCCAAATCTGAAATATATTCCTCTACTTCAATTAAAACACTGTTTTTAAGCTCCCCTGTTTTAATCCAAGGATGATCATTTGATGACCAGTATTCTTTCCTGCTACGATTAGGAGTACTTCCACTCTTCATTTTGAATGCAAATTCACCAATTGTTTTAACCTTCCACCCCTCAGGAATCTCCTTATTCAATTCTTCATTATAAACCATCCTTCCACCAGAAGATTTGTAAGGTTTTCTATTTTCATTTGGAAATTCAAAATCCACAAACCAACGTTTATAGATAGCCTGTGCAGTTTCCTCCAGTTTCTGGTTAATTTGTTCATTCAGTTTGATGCGATTTTTCACCACATTGTATTCCCTTACAATTTCCCGCTGTTGTTCGATGGATGGAACGGGAAGTTCAAAAGCTAAAAAATCGTCCCATTCCAAGCTTCCTCTTACACCCCCAACAGCGTGAAAAGTCGCTTGCCTGTCAAATTCTGAACGTGTAAACCACATCATCAAATATTGAGGTAATAAAACTTCGGTATCTCTAATTTCAAATACTGGATAAGCCTGGGAAATAATAGCTTCTTCAATATCTTCAAGTAATGCCACTGGCATTTTACCATCTCTCCTCACCTGCATAACACTACAAGCAAACTGATTTTTACGAATGATCTTATAGTTGCGCATATTTGTTCCAACCGTATTTGCCACAGAAGGAATGAATTCTTTTGATATACTTAAGCCTAAAAGCGTAGTAACTTTTAACTCTTTATTACGTTCATCAACTAGTCGTATGTAATCTCCAATAGGCCTATAGTTTGATCGCATAGCCCAGCTCATTAAAAACGTCTAACAATTCCTTTTTAGATTGCTCTTCCTGTTGTAGTAAATCGGACAGGTCGCTTTGTAAACCCGCCATTTTGGAATCAAAATCAATATTTTCATCCCGGTTTACAAATTCAATATATTTACTGGGCACCAATGAAAAATCCTTTTTTTCAATAGCTGCTTTGGTGGCACTGTAGCAATATTCCGGGATATCTTTATAATCTGTATTTTCCTGTTGCCAATCGTGGTAGGTTTTGGCAATATCCTGAATATGCTTTGGACTAAACTGAATGAATTTTTTCTCAAATGGTTCCCCAATCTGGCGTAAATCCAGAAACAAAACCTCCTCCTCCCTATCCCGGTAATGGCGGTCCTCCTCACCAATAGAACGTGAATGTGCGGTTTTATTCCTATTCAGGATCCAAACGGTTACACTTATGTTAGTGGTATAAAACATATTTTGTGGTAAAATCACTATAGCTTCCACCAGGTTGTTTTCCACCAATTTTCTCCTAATTTTATATTCTTCGCCACCCCCGGAAAGAGCTCCGTTAGCCAAAATAAAACCGGCAACCCCATCATCTGATAGTTTGGAAACCATATTTAGGATCCAACCATAATTTGCGTTGCTTTTTGGAGGCACTTCATAACCCTGCCAGCGAGGATCATCAATTAATTCCTGCGGCCCACGCCAGTCCTTTTGATTAAAGGGCGGGTTAGCCATAATATAATCTGCTTTCAGATCTTTATGCTGATCGTTGCTAAAGGTATCGGCCGCTTTTTCACCCAGATTAGCAGATATCCCCCGAATGGCAAGGTTCATTTTTGCCAGTTTGTAAGTAGTATTGGTGTACTCCTGTCCGTAAATTGAAATTTCCCGTTTGCTCCCGTGGTGGCTTTCAATAAACTTGATAGACTGCACGAACATTCCACCTGAACCACAGGCCGGGTCATAAATTATCCCTTTATAGGGTTCTATCATTTCGGCAATAAGGTTTACAATACTCTTTGGCGTATAGAATTCTCCCTTTCCTTTTCCTTCCGCCAACGCGAATTTGGACAAAAAGTATTCATATACACGCCCCACAATATCCTGGGATTTGTCTTTTTGAGTATCTATTTTATTAATGGTGTCTAAAAGAGAGGCTAATTTACTTTTGTCCAGTCCTAAGCGGGAAAAATAATTGTCCGGCAATGCACCCTTTAGAGATGGGTTGTTCTTTTCGATCTGGTTTAACGCAGTATCAATCTTTAGTGCAATGTCGTCTTGCTTCGCATTTTTAATAAGATAGTTCCATCGGGAAGTCTCTGCTAAGAAAAAGACGTTCTTCATATAATAGAAGTCTTTCATCTCAAGATACTTTTCTTTGCCTTCGGCAACAAGTTCCTCACGGCGCACTTCAAATTTATCACTGGCAAATTTCAGGAAGATAAGCCCGAGCACCACATGTTTGTATTCTGAAGGTTCGATGGAGCCACGCAATTTATTCGCAGCATCCCACAGGCTTTCTTCAATAGATTTTTCTTTGGTAGTTTTCTTTTTTGCCATTATTAAGATTCGGGTATGTAGTAAATAATTTATGCTTCCGAGGTAGGGTGGGGAAGCCATGGCAATTTAGCAAAAATCTTTCTAATGTTAAAGGATTCTAAAGATTGGGCATTTGAATCTCTGAAAGGTTGCAGTTGGCTAATGTGCGGAATATAGCACGCTGAGTTGTCGGCTTGTTTTTTTGTTGTTTGTTTTTATAAATTATTCGTTTTCATGGAATACCCCATATTAGCCCCTTTAATCGCCGTTAGACACAGTCTTACCAAATACTTTTAATTTCAATTTTATTTAATTTTTCTTGAAGAGCTTTCGCTTCTTTATTATTACTATTCTCTTCAAGAAACTGATTAACCGAGTTGAGCATCATTTCCTTTAATTTTGACATTTCAGCATGTTTTAGTTGTTCTTCAATTTCATCATCAGCGTTATAAATCGTAAAAGAGCTGTTTTCTAATTCATCTAACCATTCTCTAAAAGTTTCTTTTTTCATTTTTTCGAAGAATGAATTAGTTGATTTTATTAGATATTTTGAAAGTTCATAACCGAGTTCAACGCCTTGACCTCCATCTCTTTTTTTAAATGAATCTATTAAGTTTGGTAGTTTTTGTTCCCCAATTCTAGCTTCTAAATTATCCAAAATTTGAGGTCCGATTTGAATTACCCAATCGTGAATTTTCTTGTCAACTTCTTGACCGTGAGAAGCTCGATTAAGGAATGGTAAAATGTCTATTATAGCTGAAGATTCTATATAGGTGAGTACTCCATTTGTGGAGAGTTCTCTAGTCAATTGATTAATACCCTTATTTTTTATAGAAATCGAATTATGTTCGGCTAAATCTTTTAGTCGGGATTCAATTTCCATTCTCAAATCGGACAACGCCAAGTTTGAGTCTAAATCAACTACATTTAAAAAAGAATATTTATAATGTTCTTTGGAAGTTTCTACTGAATCAACTTGTTTTATCCACCCTGCACCTATTAATTTCTCAGTAGCATTTTCTAATTGATGATATTCAAATTTTAATCCTCCAGGCAATTCAAAGGACTTAAAAAGTGGTGCTAACCAAGGAACAATAATTATGACAACTAAAATTACTGTTATTCCGTCAATTTTAAGTTCTGGCCATATTAAATGAGATACGATAAAAATTAAGCCTATTATTGATATTGTAATTTGAATAATTCTTTTTTCTATCATACTATCTTTTAGATTGTGCCTAATCTTGTTATATCCTCAGCAAGATAACTATTACATCCAAAAATTATTTAGATTAGACGCATAACTAGTTTCAGAAAAGATGAAAAAGTATAAATAATCATATCAGAAAAGAATGCCAACATTAATTTTTCTATTTTGCTTTAAGATTATTCAACTGCTTGGCAAGTTGCCGTAAATTGGAGGTTCCAATAGATTCATAGACTTCTGCAAAGTTCTTAATTGTAAATCCCATAGCTTCCACTATTAGAATTAAAGTAGCTGTACTAGGATTGGTCTTTGCATTGAGAATATTGGTAACTGTAGCTTTTCTTAAGACTGCAAACGAAGCTATTTTTCCTTGACTTGTAGCAATATCTTTTGTTTGATTTTCAGAGTAAGATTTTGCTTGGTTTAGAAGAATGTTTAGAGTTATTGCAGTCTTAAACTTAATATGGTATACTAACTCTTTTTCCATCAATGCAAGTAAATGAGTATAAAATAAATTATCGGTACGCTTTGACGTACCGATAATTTATTTTATATTTGATTGTTTTTATTAAATTTGCGAAACTTCTTAAAGTAAAAATATTAGAAGCATTCGCTTTGAATCTCGCGTCAGAAAACTGGTAATTTTCAAATAAACCACGAGAGGATAAGTAAGGATGCTCACGACCCGGGCGTGAGTTTGCTACTTATTGTGGTTTTAAGGTATACCAGTACCTCTGATGCAATAAGATGAGCTCTCACGCCTTTTTTGTATTTAGGTGTTTTCTGCTCTACTTATTTTTTAAAGCATTTGTTTCTTCACTGAAAAGACTTCGCTACAATTAACCCTACATTTTAAAAAAAGGTCAAAGCGGCCGGCATTCCCTACGGAGTGTTTTTATCAAGCTTGTTTACGGGAACGAGGTAAAATCCGCTAATAATCCCGTGGGATGCTATTATTTATATAAGTAATAGCAGTTGGGTGGGCAAAAGCCAGTTCTAATTTAGAGGTGGTTTTGGGAACGGTGATTTTTTGCTCCAATTTAATAGTTTGTTTAGCCAAAAAAAAAATGCATATGGAAAAAAGAAAAGTAAACACTCGTTTTGACGGGTAAAAGCAAAAAAGCCTTCCCTTGAGATTGCAGTCGTACAGGGAAGGCCTAAGCTTTAATAAAACAAATGTTTCATTTAACTAATGTAAAATTATGAAAAATTTTTACAAGCGGGGCATGCTTATTATCATGTTCCTTCTAGCCATGGCCCTGTTGGTCTTATTGGCTATGGGTCAGGCCAAAGCGGCAACGCCCTACTCTCCTACCCTATTTTACCAGCAACCAATTACTGGTGCCATTACGAATACTAATGGAAAGTCTCTACCGGGAGTTACAGTTCTGATAAAGAATAAGCAGTACGGCACAAACACAGACCTTTCAGGGAATTATAGTATAAATGCCAATTCACAGGACACCCTTGTTGTTACATCTATTGGATATAAAGACCAAGAAATAGGGATTAATGGACGTTCCATTATTAATGTAATACTCAAAGAAGATATTGCGTCGCTTAACGAAGTAGAGATTAATGCAGGTTATTACACTACAACACAGCGAGAACGTACCGGTAACATTTCCCGCGTAACCGCAGAGGAAATAGAAAACCAACCGGTGGTTAGCCCTATCCAGGCCCTTCAGGGAAGAATGGCCGGAGTGGAAATTATTTCCGGTGGGGCTAATCCCGGTATGGCATCTACCATAAGAATTAGAGGAACCAACAGTTTAAGGAAGGATGGTAATTACCCACTCTACATTATAGACGGTGTTCCTATCAGTTCCGAACCGGTAGCAAGCAACTCACTATTAAGCACATCGGGAATAGATCCTTTAAATAATCTAAATCCGGCTAATATCGAAAGTATCGAGGTCCTCAAAGATGCAGATGCTACAGCAATTTATGGTTCTAGGGGCTCTAATGGTGTAGTTTTAATAACTACGAAATCCGGGTTTCAGTACGGGACAGGACTTGAAGCAAGGGTTTATACCGGGGTTTCTAAAGTACCAGGAAGAATGGATTTATTAAATACTGAAGAGTATTTACAGGTGAGACGAGAAGCTTTTCAAAATGACGAAGTTGAACCGGATGTAAACAATGCTTATGATCTCGTTTTATGGAACCAGGAACGTTATACCGACTGGCAGGAGTATTTGTTTGGTGGAAATTCAGAGGTCACTAATGTTAATTTGTCGTTTTCCGGTGGCAATGAATCTACTTCCTTTAGACTGGGAGGAACTTATTTTACACAGGGCACCGTTTATCCGGGAGATTACGATTACCGTAAGGGTACCGGTAATATGGCTTTAAACCATTTATCAAAAGATAATAAGTTTCAATTAAACTTGAAACTGAATTATGGGACAGATCGAAATAACCTTGTTGGTAATGGTAATCTGGATCCTTCAATAATTCTATTGCCACCAAATGCACCTTCCATTTTCAATGAGGAAACAGCGCTGAACTGGGAAGAATGGGGAGAAGCCGGTCTTACGAATCCATTTGAAGGCTTCTATAATACTACCAACACACAAACAAAAAATTTAACTTCCAACGTCCTACTTTCCTATGAGATTTTTCCAGGATTAAAGTTGAAATCAAGTCTCGGCTATACTGATTATCAAAGTGACGAATTATGGAGGTTGCCGGCACGATCTTATAATCCTTCAAACAATCCGGTAAATAATTCTTTTCATCTTACTACCGGTCGAAGATCCTGGATCATAGAACCGCAGCTAACTTATAATAAAGGGTTTAATAAATTCCAGACCGAATTTTTATTAGGGGGAACTTTACAAAGAAATAAATCAACCCTTAGCAGTTTTCAAGGAAGCGGCTATGCATCTGAAGCGTTAATAGGTAATTTAAGTTCCGCAGAAAGTATCCTCAATGCTAAAAGTAGCGAAACGAAATATAAATACGCAGCAATCTTTTCCCGTATTGGATTGAACTGGGATAAGAAATATTTCTTGAATTTTACGGCCCGTAGAGATGGGTCTTCCCGTTTTGGACCTAATAATCGATTTGCCAATTTTGGAGCGGTTGGCGCAGCATGGATAATTAGTGAAGAAGAGTTTCTAAAAAGCAATCTTTCTTTTCTATCCTTCGCAAAGCTTCGTGGAAGTTATGGTAGTACCGGCAATGATCAAATTGGAGACTACGGTTACCTTGATTCATATCAGGCTACCAGAGGTATAAATGGTCTATACCCTACTTCATTAGCGAATCCCGATTATTCCTGGGAAGTGAATCGTAAACTTGAAGCAGCACTACAACTTGGATTCTTAAATGACCGTATAAATCTTGGATTAAGCTGGTATCGTAATAGGTCTTCTAACCAGTTGGTGGGGTATTCCCTGCCCTATATAACCGGCTTTACTTCGGTTCCGGCCAATCTCCCGGCGACCGTTGAAAATCAAGGACTGGAGATCGAATTGGCAACCCTCAATTTAGATAAAAAGAATTTTAGCTGGAGATCGAATTTAAATATTACCATTCCAAAAAATGAGCTAATCAGTTACCCAGACTTAGAACAATCTTCTTATTCCAACACGTATCGTGTAGGATATCCTTTAAATATTGGTCTATTATATAAATATGAAGGACTTGATCCCGAAACTGGATTATATACTGTAAAAGATATTAATAATGATGGTAAACTTGATTTTGAAGATCGAGTGATCATTAAGGACCTGAATAGGCAATTCTTTGGAGGCATAAGTAATAATCTGAATTATAGAAATTTCAACCTGCAGTTTTTATTTCAATTTGTTAAGCAGGAAGGAATCCAGACCAACTTTCAGGCGGGAATCAATAAAAATGTATTAAGCTCTGTTTTGGATAACGACCGTTATCAAAGATATTCTGCCTCTTTTCTGGGAGGGACGGCTTATCGAAATGTTCTGGAAAGCTCCTTTCCATACCAGGATGCCTCATTTTTGAGGTTAAAAACGCTGTCATTAAGTTATGACTTATCCTCTAAGATGCTAGATCGCATGAATCTCAGAAAAGTCCAATTATTTCTACATGGACAGAATTTGTGGACGATTACCCCCTACACCGGCCTCGATCCAGAATTAGCAACTTCAGATTTGTCTGTAGGGAACCTACGATCTATTACAGCTGGCTTACAGTTTAATCTTTAATTCAAATGATATGAAACCTTTAAATTATAAAAAACAACTACTAATTATCCTTCTAAGCATTTTTACGCTGTCCTGCGAAGAGATGGTGGAACTGGATCCCCCATCAAACCAATTAATCCGGGAAGAGGTTTTTAATAATGAAGCAACTGTAAAAAGTGCGATGACGGGAATTTACAATGAGTTATTCCAGCTGGATTTTTCTAATGGGTACAGGAGCAGTGTTACAACACTTGCGGGATTGTCTGCTGATAATATCAGCAATATTAGCACTACCAATCTCTCAAGGATGGAGTTTGAACAAAATGAAGTAAATCCTGATAATCCTGACAATTTAAATATCTGGTCCAGTGCTTATAATATGATCTATATCACTAACTCATTTCTGGAAGGGATAAATAATTCACAAGTGCTCGATCAGGATTTCAAGAAACAAATGGATGGACAAGCCAGATTTGTAAGGGCCTTCACTTACTTCTACTTGGTTAACTTATATGGAGATGTTCCATTAATTCTAAGCACCGATTATCGCGAAAACCAGTTGGCATTCAGAACTCCTAAAAATGAGATTTACGACCAGATTCTTTTAGACTTGCAACAAGCGGAAGAGGAATTGTCTTCAGACTACGTAACTGGAGAACGAACACAGGTTAATAGATTTACCGTAAAGGCCCTGATGGCACGCTTTTACTTATATACTGAAAACTGGTCCAAGGCCGAAGAATTAAGCGGCCATTTAATCGCCGAAAATGGAACCTACAAATTGCAGGATGATCTCAACGAGGTTTTTTTAGCAAATAGTAAGGAGGCGATTTGGCAGATTTCACCAATTGGGGGAAATGGTATCTCCACCCAGACCAATGAAGGAAACTTTTTCATTATAGATCCAATATTTTCATTCTTTGCAGCAATCCGCTTGCAGGAAGATTTTGTAGAGCAATTTGACACCGAAGATCTACGGTTACTCAACTGGATCGGTTATAACGAATCAAAAAATGCTCATTTTATTTATAAATATAAAATTTGGAATAGTACTGAGTATCCTATAAGGGAGTATTCCATGGTGTTAAGATTAGCAGAACAGTATTTAATACGTTCCGAAGCGCGAGCTATGCAGAATAATATTGCCGGCGCTATCTCAGATTTAGATATCATTAGGCAACGAGCCGGTTTGAATTTACTGGCCGATTTAAATCCTACTATCGAACAGGCTGAGTTGCTGGACGAAATATTCCTGCAGCGCAGAAAAGAGTTGTTTGCTGAATGGGGACATCGCTGGTTAGACTTAAAGCGTAGCGATCGTACATCAGAAGCACTGGAGGATGAGAACCCTTATTGGGAAGATACGGATTTATTATATCCGATTCCAGAGACTGAACGAATTAAAAATCCAAATCTAACACAAAATGAAGGTTATTAAAATGACACAACATACCCTAGCCATGTTTTTTATATTATTCTGTGTTGTTATCACGTTCTCGCAGGAATCAAGTAAGGAACATCAAGAAAATGTAGAACTTTTAGACTCTACCGTAAGGTACGGAAAGTTAGATAATGGATTTACTTATTACCTGCAACATAATGAAAATCCACCGGGAAGAATTGAGATGATATTATCGGTAAAAGCTGGATATTTTCAAGAATCTCAAAACCAAATTGAGTACGCTCATTTATTAGAGCATATGGGATCTTTTTATACTGGTAAATTTCCAGATCTGCCACGCTTTACAGATTCTTTAGGAATATATAACCACGCCAGGACTGATTACGAAAAGACATATTATACATTAAGCTTCGCAGCAGGAGATCAGGTTAGATTGAATGCCGCCATGCAAATTCTACATGAATGGTCAACTAATATGTTATTTAAGCCTGAACATTTAGCCCTTCAAAGTGGTGCTGTTATAGCGGAAGGAAGACCTACCTCCCCCTATGATAGCTGGTTACTTGATACTTTAAGTAATACCACACTCTCTAATACTAATTTTCATCTAACTACATATTCAGAGATAGTTGAAAGCATGAAGCATGTCAACTTAAATGAGATTAATAAATTCTATCAGGACTGGTATCGTCCTGATTTGCAAGCAGCAATAATTGTTGGAGATGTGAATGTAGATAGTCTGGAAACTATAATACGAAAAAAATTTACCGATCTAAAAGTGAAGAATAATCCTAAGGATCCTGAAATTATCAATGAGAAATTTGATTTACAGCTATCTGGAAAAAACCAATACATAGCTATTCATGATTCAATTAATCAAAAAAGAAGAATCATAATATTGAAGAAGAAAATCAATCATGATGATGATATTCTCCGATCTAAAGAAGATTTGAAAAATGTGATCCTGCAAAGGCTAAGTATGAATATTTTAACAAAGTTGTATAGCCCATTTGTGAAGCAATACGAACCGCCTTTTATAAGGTATACAAACAAGTTTATTTCTAACACTCTGGCAAATCGACAACTTCAGGTAAGCTTATGGGAAATCCCATTAGGAAAGGATGAAGATATAGAGGAGAAAATGCTTAATTTTTTTAAAGCATACCAAGTAATAAAGACACAAAGCAGCACCTCTCTATTAAATAATGAAAAAGCGAAGCTTCTGGATGACCTAATAACAGAGACTAAAAGCTCAAAAGATAAAGCTTTGAGGTTCCAGGATCATTTTATTTATAACAATAAAACCTGGACTTTAGATGAAAAGAAAAAAACCATTAGAGTAATACTGAATGATATAGGTGTATCGGAAATTTCAGAATATATAACAAACCAATGGAACCTTAATAAAAATACTGATTTTGTATTTTTTAATGTGGATGACAAACAAGTACCTGGTCATGGACAAATAATCAAATGGATGAAAAACTCTAAGGACCTCTCTTCACAGCCCGTTTTTAATTTTAAAGCTATTGATTCGTTACCAAATCGATTCTCTTCGGTGAATCAAAAGAAAATATATGAAGATAATTATGAAGAGAATATTATAGGATTGACCCAGGTAAAATTGAATAACGGCATTAATTTAGTATTTAAACCCAGTGCACCGGCATCTCCCAGTTATAACAATATAGTTTCTATTCTAGGATTTAAAAAAATATCGGTAGCGACTTCAGATGTCAAAAATTATATCGCTACAACCTCGTCTTCAGACATGGTCTTATCCGGTGATGCCGGTGGTTATTCCAAATTTCAGTTACAGGATTTTATGCTTGATCAGCAAATTCGACTACGATCACAAACCACCGAAAATGAATTTAAAATTGAAGGGGAATTTAAGGCGGAGGATGTCAAAAATTTCTTTAACCTTTTATATCTATATGTTACAGATCCAAATGAAAATTCTAAAGCTTTCCAATCCTGGAAATCAGATAAACAAGAGTTGCTGAGTGGTTATAAATATGGTTTAAATGATGTATTATTAAAAGACATCTCTAATGAACTTCAATATTCCAATTTGCCCAAACTCTCTAAAGATGATCTTCGGGAGATTGATTATTCAACATATTTAAGAGCATATAAGAAAGGTTTCGGAAATCTAAGTGGTTATACTTTTATAATCACAGGAGATTTTAATGCCGATAATATGCTCCCTAAAATAACTCACTATCTTTCTGAGTTTCCAACATTGACAAATCAAGATTCTTTGACAGCAGAGAAATACCATTATAATTATACACCATTCGAAGAAATAGTTCACTTCAACAACCTTAAAGAGGCCATTGTCGAAATATCATTTCCAGTAAAGGTTACTAAAGATGTTAAAACCCAGGTACAACTGGATTTGCTGGTCAAGAAATTAAATCAAATGATCTTTGACAGACTACGCATTGATTGTTATACCCCGAGAGCATCTGGAAGATGAATGGATTATGAAAATGGAATATATGCCTTCAACATCAGTTTTGACAGTGAATTAGGTAACGAAAGAAAAATGATAAAATATGCTATGGAAGAGTTTGGAAACTTAAAGCAACATGGCATCTCAAAAGCCTGGCTGGAGACTGCTATAGCGCAGGAGCGATCTAAATATGGACAAAATCTGGAAACATTCTGGATGCTTAATTTCTGGCCTAAATATCTGAAAAGATCGTTGCAACATAATGAAGACCCAGAAGATAAAGTCTTAAAATACGAATCGGTAATTTCTCATTTTATAAATCTTGAGGAACTGAATAAGGCAGCCAAGAAATATCTGTGTGCAGAAAACAGGCAGCAACTTATCATTCTACCTGAAATTTAGTTTTAATTCAAAAGGAAAAGAATAGCGCCTTGAATAGTTCAAGGCGCTACTCATTTAAAATAATTACTTTATTTATGGATTAATCAAAGTAGCTCCAGGATTTGGACTTTTTCTCAAAGTACTTAAGTCCATTTCATCATATACTCTAAACTCTTGTCCATTCTCTGTAAATTTCACCTTACAATCATAGGAGCCAGTATTACAATCCTGTTCAGATATAGGTTGCCAGTTTCCATTTACACGTATATAATCACTGGCAACAACTTCAGGTTGCTCTTCAATTTCGCTTTCAAAGCTGGTAAAGGACATGCCTAATACAACCAGAAGCGCCATAATCGGAATTAAAAATAACTTTTTCATAATATTAAAGTTTAAATTCACCTACTCTTTCAAGGATTTTCGGCTTCTCCTACTTTCTGCGCAAAAAGATTTTATAATTTCTTTTATTGGGTGTAAAAGCCAGCATGGTACTGAAAAGTAAAGAAGTAATAGAATCTTAGTATTTCAAATTTTACAACCCTGGTATTTCACAATAGTAAATTTCACCAAATACCTTCAAATAAAATGGTTGTAAAGGCCGTAAAACTATTCTCTCATGAAATTGGGCTTATATTCTCTTCTGTATTCGGAAGGTGTCTGTCCAAACTGGATTTTAAAATTTTTTGAAAAATGGGAGTGATCTTTAAAACCGCATTTTTGAGTAATCATAGAAATTGGTAGTTCCGTAGTTCTAATCAAGAGTGCTCCTTTGTCAAGCCTTTTTCCCATATGAAACCTATGGATGGTAGTGCCGTACATTTTTTTAAATCCTTCTTTAAGTTTAGTTTTATTAGTACGATGAATAAGACCTAATTCTCTAAGAGATGGAAGATCGGTATGAAGATTTTTAAGGATATAAAGACGTACTTGTTTCAGCAAAATTTTTGTTGCAGCGCTTTCCTTTTTTCCTGATTTTAATGAATGTCTTATATTACTTACTTTTCTCAGAGGTTCTTCACCATTCGTAAAACGAAAAGCTGTAATGACATATGCACAGGAGGGATCTACTCCCACCATCCTTTGAATAGTGCAAGGACATCTATGTAATCCTTTATTTTTAACAATGAAGTCAACAGGAATAAATTGCTGATACATTTTTCCAGTAGCTGAATCAATTTCGTCCGTCAGCGCTTTCTCCGAGTTTTTTGAAAGAATTTCAGAAACCTGGCAGTCAAATTTGTCCTGTTTCCATTTCAAAATTTCAGGAGTATTGGAAGAATATGACGTGATGTAAAAATCCTTATCTAAAAAGATTGAAAATTGTATTTCCGGTTGCTTTATTTCCTGATTTGTTCCAAAACAAAAATTATATAATTCCTCTGACATCATATTCAGCAGTACGGTAACAGTATCAATGGGATCTCTTCTGCCGGAAGGCTCCTGACGAAACATGAAGTTACCACAGGCAATTTCTATGATTTGCTGATATAAAGAATTGAATCTCATTTTGTCCTCATTGTTGAATGCATATTCCATAATTCTTATTTTAAAGATTACTATTTATAGTCCTGCAGAAACAAAAGCGCCTTCTTTTTATCTTTAAATACCCGGATAGGGTAATTCGGGGTGCTTGTTTTTATAAAGAGTTGGGTAATAGCCATCGCATGATCATCTTTCACCAGAAGAGCCAGAGCTGTCGTCATAAAGGCACCTTCTATTGCGAGATAATCCCTGGCTTCCTTCTGTGCATTGGTAATGGCCCTTAGATCACAAAATATAGGATACGAATTTTCATTTTGCAGCTGCAAACGTTGACTAACTATCTCTCTGGCCATACTCCTATTGATCTCATAAATCTCTTTATAGACAAAGAATAAGATCCCCTCAGAGATCCACATTTTCGCGTAGGTTCCATCCACCACCATCCCGTAAAGTTTTGGATATCACTAATATATAATAAAAAATAAATAGTCTTATCAGAACACCTTAAATGATTTCATTTAACATGTTTTAAAATTATAAACATAGATTTTACCTGCATTTGGATGAAAAGCCGTATGACTGTTCTGAAAAGACTTTTACCAATAACGGTTAGATTTATAATAATTTTTTGTCATAGTTTAATATGAGAATTTTCAAATCTATAGTTATGGCAAAAATAAAACACAACAATTTTCTGGATACGGTAGATGAAGTAATCACCAATGCAACAAATGCAGGAGTCTTACACCTGCATGCTGAAGGTCCGGGTTTAAACGGTCGGAAAATAAAAGTAAATGGAATTGAATCCTTTCATTTTGGAACGACTGGCTACCTGGGTCTTGAACAGGATCAGCGCCTTAAAAATGCTGCCATTGAAGCTATTCAAAAATATGGCACCCAATTTCCACTTTCAAAGACCTATATCTCTCATCCATTGTATGCGGAGTTAGAAGAGAAAATAGAAGCCATCTACAACAATCCAATTCTTATAACAAAGAACAGTACGTTAGGTCATATTGCGGTTATACCAACTGCGGTAAGGGATGAGGATGCTGTAATTTTAGATCACCAGGTGCACTGGAGTGTTCAAAATGCGGCCCAATTCCTTAAAATTAGAGGTATACCTGTAAGCCTAATTCGCCATAATTCCATGGACATGCTGGAAGACCGAATAAAGAGATTATCCGGAAAGGTTAAAAAAATATGGTATATGGCAGATGGGGTTTATTCCATGTATGGTGATTATGCCCCCATAGAAGATCTTATCTCCCTTTGTGAAAAATATCCTCAGCTGAACTTGTATTTTGATGATGTGCATGGAATGAGCTGGAAAGGCCATAACGGTAGTGGCTATGTAATGGAAGTCCTAAAAGAACTACCTGAAAATATTTTACTATTTGGCACTTTAAGCAAAACCTTTGGAGCCTCGGGTGCAGTCCTTGTCTGTCCAGATCGAAAACTCTTTAGAAAAATTAAAAATTTTGGTGGCCCCCTCACCTTCTCTGCCCAACTGGAACCCAGCGCTGTTGCTGCGGCAAGTGCTTCGGCAGACATTCATCTTTCTACCGAAATATATTCACTACAAAAGGCACTACAGCTCCGGATAAATTATTTTAATGAATTGCTTTCAAAAACCAACCTGCCCTTAATTTCAAAGAACGACTCCCCGGTTTTTTATATTGGTACGGGCTTACCCGCCACCGGCTATAATTTTGTGAAACGAATGCTGGATGAAGGATTCTTTGTAAATCTGGGATTATTTCCAGCGGTTCCTGTGAAAAATACCGGGGTAAGAATTACGATTTCCTGCCACAATGAATTAGAAGATATTAAAGCCCTGGTGGATGCCCTGGAGTATCATTATGAAAAAGCACTAAATGCAACGAATAATACTTTGGAGAGGGTTGGAAAAGCTTTTAATATAAGCGTGAACCCAACTACGATAAAAGAAAAATCAGATTTAGATGTATCGGTGATTTATGCAGAAAGCATCGAAGACATCGATACATATCTATGGAATAAACTACTTGGAAGTCATAATATGCTTAATAAAGAAGGACTTCAATTTCTGCAGAAATGCTTTTCCCATAACGACCAGAAAGAGCATAACTGGAACTTCCATTATTTTATAATTACAGATCAGAAGGATATTCCAATTTTAGCTACTTTTTTAACCAGCGGCTTATGGAAGAATGATATGCTTGCACCGGAATCGGTATCTAAAACCATAGAGCAAGACAGGAAATCCAATCCCTATGCGATGACTACTAAAGTACTGTCTATGGGATGTCTCTTTACCGAAGGCAGTCATTTGTATGTAGACCACAAGCATTCACAATCTGAGGAAGCTATCAAAGAACTCTTATTAAGAATCGAAACGTTGGGAGAAAAACTGGGAACCGGAATGTCCGTACTGCGTGATTTTTCAAAATCAACAGCCTTAGCAGAACTGTTTCAAAAGGAAGGTTACATTCCCGTCTCCATGCCAGATTCCTGTGTAATTAAAAATTTGAATTGGAACAGTGAAGAAGAATTTCCGGAAACATTAAGCTCCCGGTCTCGAAAACATTTCAGAAAAGAGGTACTGCCTTTTGAAGATAAGTTCCATATATCAATTTTAGACTCCCCTACTCCTGAAAAAATTGATATCTATCATGAACTCTATAAAAATGTTAAATCAAAAAACTTTGGATTAAACACCTTTACCTATCCGAAAAAAGTATTTCAAAATATGGCATCCGATACAAACTGGGAGTTCATCGAATTAAAACTTCAAAAGGAAAACCAGATAGTCGGCGTCATGTTCTGTTACAAAAATATAGAAGGAATCTACGTCCCCAATTTAATCGGAATGGATTATGACTATGCCAGGGAGTATCAGGTATATCGTCAATTATTATATCAGACCATAAAAAGGGCTAAGAATTTAAACTTCCAGAAAATAGATTTAGGTTTTAGCGCCTCCTTTGAAAAACGAAAATTTGGTGCAACCATAATTGAAAAACATGCTTTTATTCAAACTTCCGATAATTTTCTGTTAGAACAGTTGGATATGTTGAGAAATGAAATTTAATAATTGATATTGTAATCGCGGTCCTTACCTATTCTTTATAAAACCAAACAATTTGAAGATCCCGTTACCACACTATTTTTTAATGATTCAAGGTAATAATAAGATGTTTGATGACGTAATACATGAGTTTCACAATAGTTTGAATACTACGGTGGTTCCAATTCCCCATCCCTTAAAAAAAGCGGATAAAGGGATTGATATTTCAAATCACACCCTTTCTAAGTTAAAAGAGATTGTGGAAAAAGAGGATTTTGAAAATGCCCCGGACGAGATCGAATTCTTTAAAAAAATCAAACCCTGTCCTATGAGCTATCTCATCTATTTCTCAGAAGTACGATCCTGTGAGACTCGTAAACCTAAAGCAGGTAAGAATTTTCAATTTCGATTTTTTGAAAAGGAACTACGTAAGATCAATAAGTTCTTTTATAAGAATAATGATTTTGTCCAATATATGGAACAAGGGCATGAATACCTGGATCATCAGCTTTTTACCAGAAACCATCGTAAGAACTATCCTTTCACTCCCATGATCAATTACTACCAGTATCCTGAATTTTCAAGCTCTCATGATATGCTATGGGCAAAGATCCAGGCTATGTATCGGCTCATCCATTTCATTAGAGAAGCAATGGAAACTCTACGACCAGGAAAACAAAGTGGTTTGATGGATAAAAAACATAAGGTCATGCTGTGGTCAGGGTCAAAAACTTCACTGGTAGAACTTATCTATGCCTTATACGCCAATGGAGATCTTAACCATGGTACTGTAGATATCAGCACAATCACTTCTTCTTTTGAGGATTTCTTCAATATCAAACTGGAGAACATCTACAAAACCTACTCTGAAATAAAGTCCCGAAAAGGTCCCAGAGCAAAATATCTTCATAATCTTATCCTGCGTTTGGAAGCTAAGATGAACCAGGATGATGAAAAATGAACTTTTCGTAGTTACGAGTTACTACGAAAAGTCCAAGAATTGCCGTACAAAATCAATTTTCTAATAGTTTGGTCTATAATTCTAAGCAATACTTCCCCAAAAAAGACCATACTATAGCAATAGATATTAAATGTTAAATTTTCTCGTAACTACGAAACCCATAGGGAAAGATATCCACCAAACAGTACCAATTTAGTAGAACGAAAGTCAAACTATGATAGGGGCTATCAATTAAAAAGCTTTAACCATTTGGTAGTCCCTTTCTATTAAAAATGTTCTATTATGCCAACAAGTATTATTACCACAGACGATCTTCGAGAATTCAAAATGGAATTGCTCGCAGAATTAAAAACCCTCTTTACCAAACAAAATTCCGGGACACTCAAGCGCTATCTGAAATCTTCCGAAGTTATGGACCTGCTTCAAATCAGTCCGGGTACTTTACAAAATCTTCGAATAAATGGTACCCTGCCCTATACCAAGGTAGGTGGGATTATTTACTATGATGTCCAGGAGATCCACCGGGTCATGGATGAAAACAGAGTTAAACACAATTTTGATCTATAAAGGATGAATTATATTAAGCAACTCAACGCGGCTTTTGAGAAATTCTTTTTTGACGAGCGCCTAAACCCAACCCACATTAGCCTGTATATGGCCTTATTTCAGGAATGGAATAGTAGCCGGTTTGCAGATGTATTTTTTGTAAATCGGAGGGAACTGATGCGCGTGGCTAAGATAGGCTCTAAATCTACCTATCATCGTTGTATCACAGACCTTGATTCATGGAATTATCTCTCGTATTTTCCATCCAATAATCCTTACAAGGGAAGTAAAATTAAGATGGCCATTATCGGGACTACTGATGAACCGGTTACGGGCGACTACGATCCCATATTGGAACAGCTTGCGGAACAGTACTATCCCAAAGATGAACCAGTTGTGTACCAGCACCATCCCAGAAATGGACAAGCTGTGGACCCACACCGTCCCGCCAGTGGACAAGCATTAGTACCTTATATAAACAATACTAAACAAATAAACATTAATAAACAGCCAAAGGGCAGGCAGGCCGTTTTAATTTTTTTTGAAGAAAAAGGATTTAATGCTGACGAAGGAAAAAAATTCTTTGATCATTACCACTCCAATAATTGGAAAACAAGTGATGGAAACAAGGTAAGGGACTGGCAAGCCTTAGCGATCCACTGGATGGATAGAACCGAATTATTCAACGAAGATAACAAGGAAATAAAAAAGAAAGCGTCCCATCATCAGGACAACCTCAAGACCACTAAAACCAAGAATTATGCACAACCCCTCTAAAATAATCGAAGGCGGCGTAGAATATTCTTTAGGCAGGTTTGATGGAAAATCCGTGCAGTATGATTTTCCGAAAATCCTGGTGTACCTGAATGCGAAAGGTAAGCTCCTCTTTGGAGAAAAGTTTAAAATTTACAAAAAGGATAAAGAGATCTTATTAAAGCTATGCTCCTACTTCATCAAGGATAAGGAAAATTGCAAAAAATTTGATATTGACCTAGATAAGGGACTCTTACTTACCGGTCCCGTAGGATGTGGTAAAACAAGTCTTATGAAACTCTTACATTTATTAGTGCCCCACCAACGAAAATATGTTGTGATGCCCTGCCGGAATATTGTTTTTGCCTTTAATCATTTGGGATATAAAACCATAGAAGATTATGGAGAAAGTAGTTTTTTCTGTTTTGATGATATGGGTGTAGAACCTATGGGGCGGCATTATGGAAAAGATTGTAATGTCATCGGGGAAATCCTGCTCTCCCGTTATGATCTTTTTCTTGAAACCAAACTGAAAACCCATGCTACTACTAATTTAAATGCAGAGGAGTTGGAAGTACGCTATGGAAATAGAGTACGCAGCAGGATGAGGGAATTGTTTAATTTGATTGCTTTTGATGAACGGGCTGGGGATAAGAGGAAGTGATTCAAAAAAACATTAGTACATTTCAAAACTATTTTTCATATTGAGGATAGAATTTAGTACTCCTAATCCAGAATTATGAAAAAACCAAAACCAATTGAAATAGTAGAAATCAATAAAAATCGCTTTGACATTTTTATGCTTTTTACTAGGCATCCGTTTTTAAATTTTCTTGCTAAAGAACTTCATTACTATACTAATGATGAAAATACTTTATTAGGAGTTGTCTTTATGGACTACACAGATCAAGACTTTAATTATTCATTAATGGCGAGAGACGAGAATAGGCAATTTCGAGCATTTGAAATTAAAACAGATTTCGCAACCGAAAAACTATGTATAGACGCACTAACCAATTCAATGAAATGGCACAGTTCCCAAAATATCAAGATTGTAGAACAAGGAGGGCCACCTCAAGGCCTTAAACTGTTCGATATAAGCCCACCACCCGAAAATCTTCATCCCTATTTCAATAATCTTAAAAATAGCAAAGGGTCAAAAGCTTCAAAGCAGGCGATCATAGAAATATCCAACCATTTAGACGATATAGACGGGAATTTCGTAGAACAGTTTCAATCTATAAATGGCTTTGACGCTCGTCTTTGGGAACTCTATCTTTTTGCTTCATTTATAGAATTAGAATTTAAATTTGAGATGCTACGAGAGTTTAATAGACCTGACTTTTTAATTAAAAAAGATGAATTAACTATTGCAGTGGAGGCAGTCATTTTAGGTCGTAAAAATGACCCTCCTAAATTAGTTCATATTCAACCGCGAACTATAACCTCTCAAGACATTGAAAAGAAACTTGAAAATGAGACTCCTTTGCGCTACGGTAGTGCCCTTTATTCAAAACTTAAAAAAGAGTATTGGAAACTTGAACAAGTAACAAATAAACCTCTCGTATTTGCCATTGCAGACTTTCATAGTGATGCTTCAATGACATGGTCTTTTGTCGCCTTAACTGAATATTTATATGGGCATAAACAAATTATTCAGAAAGATAAAAATGGTAAAGAAATAATAAAATCTGTAAAGGCAAACAATTATACCAAGCCTTCAGGAGAAATAATCCCTACAGGGTTTTTTGACCAACCCGACACAGAAAATGTAAGCGGTATATTATTCTCTGCTACTGGCACCCTAGCAAAGTTTACTCGTATGGGTATTCAAGCGGGTTTTGTCGAAGAGGGTCAAATAGTTGTGCGCATTGGAGATTGTGTGCACCAAGACCCTGAAAGTTTGGAACCGATGTCATTTAAATATCAAGTATCGGAAGACACAAAAGAAACTTGGCGAGAGGGTTTGAACTTATTTCATAATCCGAAAGCTAATTTTCCTATAGATATGGAATACTTTCCAAATATTGGTCATCATAAATTTTTCGATGGAGAACTGGTTAGTTATACCCCAGATTTCCATCCCTATGCTTCAATGAATTACAATACGATTACCAAATAATTAACGCAAAATGGATTTTCCTGTAAACGAAATAAGAGACGGTCAGAAACAACTTGCTCCACACATCAACTTTGATGAAGAATATCATTTTTTCTATGATGAATCTAATAATCCTAGAAAACTATATACAAGGGAGACAGATTTTAATACCTCAATAACGGGTAGTTTTGTTTTAGGCGGAATCGTTGATAATGGAATTGTGTTCAATTTTGAAGAACTATGGAATTCTCTACAGTTGCAAAAAAATACAAAAGAATTAAAATTCAAACATTTAGCTAGTGGCGATTTTATTAATTGCTTAAAGTCAAGAAAACTAAATATATTCTTAAAATTTATAGATGATGAAGATATTCTAGTTCATCTTTCTTGCATCAATCTTTTATACTACTCAATAGTGGATATTGTAGATTCTGCACTTATGAATCGTAAAGAATTATTTGAGCTTGGACCTCAATTTATTGCAGAACTGAAAGACATTATGCACCAAGTACTTCGAGAGAATTTAGATGAGACCAGAGCATTGTTTTTCAAATACAACTACCCAAATATCAGTAATGAAGATATTCCTGAATTTATTAAGGAAATCATAAATATTACTAACTATAAAAATAGGAATATAAAAAACCAGAAAAGCCTAAAAATTCTTAAAGAAACACTTGATTTTTCAGGAGATAAACAAAAAATGCCATTTCTAGGAGGAGAAAAAAACAATATGCTAATAGAAGAATTTTATCAGTTTTACATAAAACAAATTTATATGTTTAAGAACTCTTATCATACTTTCGATAATGAGGATGCAATACAAAAAATTATAGGCAAATTCCGTCTTATTGATGGAAAACGAATATTAGAAAACTATACGTTCAAAGATTCTCAATCGGACATAATGATTCAGCTTTCTGACATCATTGTAGCTTTAACTTCCAAATACAAAATCTTTATTAATAATCATTCTGAAGAATTGATACGCTTAGAATTTGAAAAGCTAAGTGATTTACAAAGGGACAATCTCAAATTATACACGAAGATTATCTCAAAATCTGATAAGTATAATCCAGGGTTTTTTCATCATATAACCGGTATCACTGAAGTAAATAGAATGCTTACTCTTAATAATCTTATTGAAAATAAATAACCTAATTAAATTATAAGATTTTAAATCTGTTCTAGTTGAGCCAACATAATTTCCATTCTTCTTATTAGATCGTCATAGGTGAAAATATCCATTATATTTTTGTACTTCCTTTTGATTATCTCAAAATCTGAAAGCTGACTTTCTGCTAGTTTATTGTCCCTTCCCATAATAATCATACCATTCGGATTAGTAATTTTAATTTTGACGTTTTCTGGTAGTTGGTCTTTGTATTTCTCGGTCAACTTTTTCTCGCCAATTGCACCTGTTTTATTTAAATAGAATATGTATTTCTCGATTTGCATTATCGTTCCAGATAAATCCCTGTTTGGTATGTGATTATCTCTATAAGGGTTCGCTGATACTATGTTTTTATCGAATGGGATTTTTATTTCCACAATATCTAGATTTCCCATAAAGTCAATTAATCCATAATCCAATCTTCGAGTTTTATTGTTATAGATGTCCTTAAACTTTACTTCGTCAAATACAGCGATATACTTGGGAAAGAGCAATAATATTATTTCAATTATCTCAGCTTGCCATTGATGTTCCGTATACTTTATCTCGTTGGAAAGCATATCTTTTAGTTTTTCTAAAAGCGTTTGATATTTTACAATGTCAGCTTCACGAAAAGTTTTCCTTAAGTTGCTACCATAAGCAGGTATTTTCTTGTTTAGATAGTTTTGATAAGACTCTTCTTTGTCTGAAATATGGTCAAAATAGTTCTTTAAAATTGAAGTAACTTTTGCCTGGCGATACAAGCTAATTTCGTGGGTAGTAGGAAATATTTTAATGAGATTTTCAAACTCTTCAATTGGTAATATAGTCTCTTTTGAGCCGCCAATATAAATGTCTTCGTGTAAATGTTTATCAATTTGTAGAAGAAGTGACGACTTGGATTTTACAAAAAAATAATCAAGTTTTATGTCCAGGGATTTATGAAAGAAAAAAGTATTGTTAAGCCCTAAAACTTCCCTGTAAACGCCATAATAGTCGTTCATTAATTCCCCAATCTCAAAGAAGTATTCAGATTCCTCAAAATCATTTTCTACCCTTCTCAGAAGTGATGCACGATTTAAATTAAAAATGTGCTTGATTGTAAATGGAAGTTGCGTTTCCAGTTTCTTATCCAACCATTCCGTAGGCTCATAATCAGAATAGTATTTTAATACAAGTTTTGAATCTATTTTTTCTATCTCTATCAAATCTCAATATTTATTAATTTTAATTCAATTTATCTTAGAAAGAAGCTCAATCAAGTTCATCGACTCTTCCTCTACCCAAATATCATCTTGAATTAAGTTGTTGATTATATCCTGTTGTTGCTTAGAAAAGTCTTTACTTTTCAATCCCGAAAATTCCTTTTTACGCCATTTACTTTTATGGTGTGGCGAATGTACGGGTAGTGCATCATCTAATGTAGTAGGTTCAATTAAGGTTATTTCTTTACCTTTTTCTTTAAAGATGCCTTTTATTCTCGAAAAAATAGATAGCCCGTGATGGTCCCAATCGCAAAAATAAAATAGAGGTAATTCTATCTTTTTGGCAGGAATATCTTTTAAAGGGTTGGTATTGTTACCACCTACGTACCATAATTCTATATTGTTCTGTTTATATTCGTAGGGTACTTTTAAGCAAGCTATATTTTCGCAAATAACAACCAACTTAGGAATTTCACAATCTACTACGAATCGCCATTGTGCATTCTTCGGGTCTTTCTCTGGGAACTCGTCAATATCCAGAAGCTGTAATACTGCATTGCGTAAACTGGGCTTATTTGTTAAGTACTTTGCTCCTTTGCCTTTAAAAACTCGTGCTGAAAAAGTATATTCCGTTGTGAGGTTCTTTTTGAGTTGGTCTTTTTGATAATAAATAAAAGCCAAACTTTTCAAATCATCTTCGTTATAAGTTTTGTGTGCATTACTCTCTAATCCGGCTTTTTCAAAGAAATTGGAATAGTATTCAAAATAATCCAAAAATTCTTTTTCATAATATGCCTTAAAACCATATTTAGCTTCTAAAATCTTGGGATTACCCATTTTGGGCTTTATCAGTTTTTTTTGCTTCATTAGTATTTGTTTAATGAAGCTATTGTTGCCAATCTTCAAGTTGGTCTTTTCGTTTTTATATAGTTGGTTAAGACCAATCAGATATTTCCATTCAACATCTTTTTTCATTCTTACTTAAACATATTAGCGTTTTACACATTAATTGCTATTGTTCTCAAAATCACCAAATATTGGAACTGGCTCATAATTTACCTTGTCAGATTCTTCTAAGTTATTATGAAGCAAATAGATATATTGGTTCAACATATCTACCTTATATGGCTGGATTGATAACGAAATAATCTGGTAATCATTTGCCTTAGCTATGTCGTAAAGCATATCGAAGTTACTTCCTAGTCCTGCTGCTTCGTCAATAGGCATAAACCTAATGCCATCCCTGACTTTTTCTTTAGCACCTCTATTAATTAACGACAGCCTAGCAATACACAAAAGGGCAATAGCTGCATAGGTTTGACTTGTACTTCCTGGGTTAGTTTTTCCGTGGAAGGATTTAATGGTAAAGTTTAATCCATAATATGATTTTGGATTGAGTAATTCTAAAACTTTAGGTTTTAAGTTTCTAGAACCACCGCACCTATAAAAAGCTTCCTGCATTTTCTCTTCTAGAGATGTGTATTTTTCCAATTCATTAGAGACCCCTTGTAAATCAGTGAATAAATTATTCTCACTAGAGACTCTGATATCTTCGCGTATTTTATCAATAAAGTCTTCCATCCAACCTCTAGGATAGCTATTTTCAAAATTTATGGACAGTTTTGCCCTGTGACCACCGGTAATCGTCTTATCATCGGCATCGATGAAATCCCTAATCTTTTTTGAGTAATATATCTGTTCGCTTACCTCAGTATTGACCTTATCAACGATGCTCGTTAACTTTTGAAGCTTTCTAATATTGAGCTTTTTATTTTTAATGTTTATGTCGTCAAGCAAATTTTTAATACGTGGGATGATTTCATCATCTTCTAAGTCGTTTTCGGAAAAAATCTCTGGTGGTAGAATTTCTGAGCATATCTGTTTAAAATCATCTGTTTCTAAATAGCGGTTGGCTTTTTCTTTCAAAAATTCCTTTATAACAAGAACATATTTATAATTGTATTGCTTTTGACATTCTGCATTTAATGCATCTTTTTCCTTTAATATTTCCTCAGTAACTTCTTGGTCATCTACATTAGTTTCTGAAGTAGTTTTTGGGTGGTCATCAACTAATTTTTGCAAATCCGCTTTAAAGACATCTATTGCTTCATCTTCAAGCTTTAAATCTTCAATAGCAATTTCATTCTTTGATTCTTTGTGCAGTTTTGTAACAAAAGCATCGTAGAAATTCTCTTGTTGGGTAAGAGTTGTTTTTAAACTCTCAAAACCATCCGTGTCTTTTACTTGATAATTATACTTGGCGGTTAATTGATTGACATCATCATCGATTTCAGGAATTGAAATCGTTTTTAGACTTGTTTCTATACCCTTAATCATAGAAGAGTTATCAGAACGTTTTTTGTCTATTTTCTTGTATATATTGTTTGCCTTTTTGAATCCCTCATCTATCTTTTCGTCTTCATCAAGTAGTTTTAAATAACGCTTGATGGCATCTGCTGTTTCCCCGTACAACTCGTGCTTATCGAACTTAGAATTAGCATCTTTTAATTCCCAAGACAAAAGGTACGCTGATGGGCTTTCCAGCTCATTTAGCAATCCTTTTAAAGTTGCCCAATTCTTAAGTTCTTTTTCTAAATCCTTGATATCATTCTCCAAAGTTACCTTTTGATTTGAAAAATATTCCTTTATTTTATCTGAGTTGCCAGTATCAAATATTGGTTCTTGTACATAAGGAATATACTCACGAACACCACCTAAATCCAACCAAAATCCATCATCTTCATTTTTTGTAACTTGCAGGTTTTCAATCAATAAATTTGGATCTGGAATGTACCTTGACATTATGCCATTTACAGGTTCTTTAGTGGTAATATTATCATTTTGATATTTGTGTACTACACTTTCCTCTTTAGGGCTCAATTTTCTTTTAAGATTTAAAGCCCAATGCGCAAGTGACGAAGTATCATCTAGATTATTGAGGACCTTTAGTTTCTTTTTCTCTTCAAGAGACCTCTCGATTGTATTGACAGTTTCTGCTATAACCAACAATGAATCTTTGTTAAGTTTATCATTTTTTCCAAAGAAACTGTATATACCATTATCTTTTAAAAGTGACTTAAACTCTTCTATTCGCTCAATGTCCTGTTTATTTTTATGATAATTGTGATAATGTTCTGACAGTTTCTTACCCGTTTTTTCAAAGTGTTGCATCCAAGAAAAATACTTTTTCAAGTCATTGCTTTTTCCTTGCCACAACATTCTTACTGCAGAAGCATCATCAAATTCTTCATCTAAAGCAGGTATATTCAATTTCAGTTCTTCAACTTTAGTTTCGGCAAAACTTTTAAGCCAAATTAAAGTGTTTCGATTATTGAAAAATGAATGTAGCCTTTGTGCCATTTTCACATTAGACTTTTCAAACTGCTGATTTAAGTAGTGAAATTTTGTGTTTAAAAAATCACTTTGAGCCCCGTCTCTATCCTTTTTTAGACTAAGAAGTTCTTGTAGTTCGGTCTGCTTATGGGTTAACAAATCAATCTCTTCTCTATTAGATTCAAACTGACGTATATCGCCACTCAATTCTTCAACAGCCTTATCAAAATCTAGCTTAAGCTCTTTTTCCTTATCAATTCCGAAGAGGAATTCTTGAATTTTCTCGCTTTTTTTGATGTCCAATGATTCCCGAGAAAAAGCCTGAATAATTTTAGCATAGCTTTTTAAAGACTCTTGGTTAATGGATAAGTCAACCGGAATGATATAATTTTCAAACAATAGCTTGTGGAACTTATCTAATCGTGTCCAAGATTCGCATACATATCCTTTAGTATCGAATATGTAATCTTTTAAATCTTCTATTGGTAGAATAGTATTGTCCTTCAGAAAATCCGAAAAACTAAGAGCTTTATTAAATGGAAGCAATTCATCTTCTGGTTCAAAATTCTCGCCTTGTTGAATAATAAAAGAGCGCGAACTTCCGGTACTTTCAAGATAAATACCAATAATTACAAATGCCTCTTTATTGAGCTCTACATTGATAAAGGCGTAACCCATATCTGTTCCTTTGCCCTCAGTCCTTAAAACCATTGTTTTAGGCTTTCTTGGCTCACTACTATCGGTAGGCGAGTGAAACGCAGCGGTACCGACAAAAATGAGTTGTAGAACATCTGCAATCATACTCTTGCCAGAACCACCTTCGCCAACAAAGTCTGTTCTAAAGGGGTTGAAATCATAATCAAATGATTGATGATGTACGATGCCCAGAGTGGATAATCTTTTTATTCTAGGGTATCTTTTCATTTCAATTCATTTAGGGTTTCGTCTATATTATTTAAATGGTCTTCGTGTATGGCAATCAATCTATCAAAAGCCGGCAATAGGTCAAACTCATCATCATTTAATGTTACCCAACCTATTTTTTTGAATTCTCTAAGCGCTGATTCTACAGTTGAATCAATGGCATCATCATTTAAATTTCCAGGGTTGGTGTTTCGCGATTTTGCAATCAATCTGTAAATACCTGGTTTTAAATCTTCATAATCAGTTCTAATCTTCTTTTGCAAGTCTTTTACAGAAACCACATCTATTTGATTGTCTATGAAAAAAATCTTGTAAATAACGAAGCCGATAATAACGTGTTCGCTCTTCATATGATATCTATGTCCAGCGTCTATTTGACCTCTAGTATTACCTATAAAGTCCAAAAAATAATATCCACTTGTTTCAGTTGCACCAAAAGCCAATTCAACATTGAATAAAGATTGGTAGTACGCTTTTAAGCTGTCTATATTAGAATAGATGTAATTGTAGAATCTTGCTTGGCTTCCTTCCCTTTGAAAATGAACGCCATCTTTCAACATATAGTCCAAAGAGGCAAATAATTCTTCCGTGTCAGGATGGTCTAAAAACTGTACCCTTATATCTTTTGTATGTTCATCTTCCATAAACTTATATGCTCTATTTTGCTATTGGTCTGTTTGGTTTTATTCATTTTAAAATCAATACTTTTTGATTTACGTGCTTGCTGTATTGAACTGTAGATTACACTTACAGCTATCTGGCCATCATCGGTTTCTTCCATTATCTTGAAAAATGTTTCGGACAAATCAATGCCACCTCTTAATTCTATGTCGGCAATGATGTGTTGTTCCCATTTTCTAATCATATCCTGTTGAGTGAGCACCTTTAAAATACTTTGTGTGTTTTCCTCAATCTTTACTTCGTTTGATTTATAGGGAACTCTCTTTTTGGGTTTAGAAGGGAATAATTCTCTTTCTCTCTCAACTATGGTAAAATTAGGTGTGTCTATATGTAAAATTGGATTTTCGACCACTTTTGGAAGTAGGGTTTCCTTTTTGCTGGTCACGGTACTTTTATCTAGTAGGAAGTGTAGAAATTTTTCAATTTTACTATTAAATTGAGGTCTATTTAGAATAGAGAACAAATGCCTGATCTTTGGCTGAATTCTATCGAGTTTTCCATCAATAGAGTCTAGTCTTTCGTTGAGATATTTGATAAAGAAGTGAACATCTGCAATTAAATCGTCTGCTTCAGAATCTGTATCTTCTCGTTTTTCTAGAATTGAGCGTATCACTTTAGTTTCAGAATAGGCTGCTGCTAATTCTCTACTCTGTTCTTGGGCTTTATCTAAATTACTTTCTACTTCTCGTAAAATGTCAATAAATTTCTTATCGGAATTAGTGGTATTATTTTTAAGCCTATTTACAGATTCTATGATTTGCCTATCTAAAAAATCTACTTGTTCTCTAAGATCTGGCTCATATTTTTTGAACTCAGAATTGAGCCAAAACTTTAAATCCTCTAAGGATTCCCTTTGTTTCAATGAAGCGGTAAGAAGACTACAAATCTTTTCTATACGGGTTGGACTAAAATTACCCTTTAGCGTCTCTTTTGCATAGGCATAGAACCTATGCGCGTAATCCTTAAAATAATATTTCTGAGTTTCTTGATTGTAGTCTACAAAATATTCCTGTAGATCCTTTATATGTTCGCTATAAATCTCTTTTGGATATCTTTCGTTCGGTTTACTTATTTGGGCAAAAGCATTGTGAAGGTCTTTTTCGACGAACTTTCCGTCGGGTAACGTTTTGTTTTTAATTTTCTCAAATAAAACCATAACTGCCAACCCGACTTCCTTCTTTGGGAAGAGTAGTTGGTAAACACCAGGTTCTTTAATCTCTTTTACAAAATCAAAATTTATTTTATCGTTTTCGTTCAATTATATTATTAGGTCTTATCTTGATGAAAAATCCTATAAATATAATTAATTGAGATTTTCTTATTTACGGTTATCTACATTTTTGTTAAACAATGACTTTATTTCGATATACTGCAAAAGGAAAATTGATTTTATGCAAAAAATAACCTCTTTAAAAAATTCTTTCATCTTCTTTTTTTAAATGAATTAATAATGAGAAATGCCAACGTTTTGTTTTGTTTTGAATTAGCCAAATAATCTGATTCATCTTTATTTGATAAAAATCCAAGTTCTACCAATATCGAAGAACAAGAATTGACGGTTTCCCGTAACACCTGAAAATTCGCAAACTTCACACCTCTACTTTCAAAACCCAAATTCTTATTTAGGTCATCTTGCAGTTGAAAAGCAAGCCAAGTAGCATCATCTGAGTATTTAGAGATAGCCTTAGCTACATAAACTTCAATCCCTTTTACATCCGGATTATCGGAATGATTACAATGCAGTGAAATAAACAAATCAGCTTTCAACGCTTTGGACAGCTTAGTTCTTTCCGATAGCGAGATGAGCGTATCACTATACCTGGTTAAATAAATATCCAAAGGCTTTTTCAATTCATTATTCAGCTTCAAAATGGCATTTGCAATCGACAAAACCACATCCTTTTCTTGGATGCCATTTATGCCAATTGCACCGGCATCTTTTCCACCGTGTCCAACATCAATTACAATTCTCTTTTGAACATCGATTTCCTGTCCTAAAATGAAGCACATTTTCAAGAGTAAAATTGTAAAACTGACGTTTTTGAGCAGATTTTTCATTTTCAGTTTTCGGGTTATCAACAACTTCTATCTCAAACTTCATAGAATTTGATGTCAAATAATAACAATGAAAACCAAACAATATCAAAGAATATTTTATTCACAATTATTTGATTTTCAATTATTTACAATCAAATATATGTAAATTTCTAATAATGAAAAATGAACTTAAAATCTAAATTTTTCCGTTATGAAAAAATCACACTATTTAGCATCCATTCTTTCGCTCTTATCCACTTCGCTTTTTGCTCAAATTGGTGGTATAGAAAATTCTGTTAACGATGTTGGTGATACCATCAGGACCATCTTTCCGATTTTATTGGGTGTCATCTTCTTGGTTGGCTTCCTATTTAATGCAGGACATTTCTTCGGCGAAAATGCGGACCTCAAAAAAGGGATAACAAGAATACTGGTCTTTGTAC
This sequence comes from Christiangramia sp. LLG6405-1, assembly GCF_045055805.1. GTDB lineage: Bacteria > Bacteroidota > Bacteroidia > Flavobacteriales > Flavobacteriaceae > Christiangramia. The sequence continues at coordinate 2,711,790 of NZ_CP159330.1, forward strand.
TAATTGCAGGTGCAGTAGTCGGCATCTTCACATACTTAATAGGAATCGTAGTTTAAAGATGAAGCGGTTCGAAGTCTATAAAAACATTCGGAAACGGGCTGTCATTTTTGGACTGTCCATTTCCCTGTTTGCCCTGATGATGGTTTCCATTTTGGCTTCGTTGCTCATCATCATTTTTTCTTTCAGCTTTGGGATAATAATAGGAGTATTGGTACTCAATGCTTCCTTATTTGTGGTGCTGACGAGGATAACACACATTCCACAAATTTTTCAAATGGCAAACGTTTTCCCAAAAATAATAAGTAACAAAAAAACCTCAGGCTTTGATTATGAACAAGATTAACATTTCAGCATATCAACCTATCGCAGATATTCAGGACAATATCGTGTTTGCCAACAATGGTACCGTTGTCCTATGCTATAAAGGGAATCTACCGGAAATCTATTCACTATCTGAAAAGGACTTTGAGGATATGCACGGTGCTTGGTTTCAGGCTTTGAAGTCGTTGCCAGTTGGTACTGTGGTTCACAAGCAGGATATCTACCTCAAGAAATCATATACTTCAGAACAACTTCCCAATGCTACGTTTTTAGAAAAAGCAACCCACGAGCATTTTAAAGGTCGTGGGCATATTGAGCACAGCTGTTATTTATTCTTCATCTTGACTAAAAATAAGGCGCTCAACAATCCGAAATATGTCAATCCCTTCAGGAAAGTTTCAAAAGGAATCGTACAGGAACTGGATGATAATATCAAGAGCTTCACGAACTCGGTAAGTGATTCAGTTTCCTTTATCAATAACAGCCGAAAGATGGATTTTGTTTCGCTTAAAGCGGAAGATATTCGGCAACTAACAAGTGCCTACTTCAATGGCTTCAATGAAGGCTACGACACCGATATTTTACTTGATAAGAAAAGCGTCAATATTGGCGAAAACCATTTTGATGCCCTGGCCGTCAACAGCGAACTGTGCTTTGGCGAAAGTGTACAGAGTAGCAAGACCAATGAGAAATTCACTTCTGACGATTTTGTATTTCATCAAGGGTTTATTGATGGCTTAGGGCTTACGCTAAACGAAAACCACATTGTCAATCAAATCCTTTATCTGGATGATAAACAGAAGTGGCGTAAGCTGCTCGATAAGAAGATTGAGGAACTGAACAAAAGTTCCAACTTCGGTTCACAGAATAAAGTGGTGCTTGGTAAAATACAGCACATCCTTGACCAAATCAATGCCGATGACAATGCCAGAATCATTCGTGGTCATCTCAACATTGTTTATTGGGCGAAGGAAGCCAAAGAACTCGATAAAATAACTTCAAAAATCAAGACCGAATTTAAGGAATTGGACATCATCCCGTATAACCCACGAGGCGAAGAACGGAAAAACTATATTCTAAATAGTTATTGCTGTTTTTCGTCAAATTTTTCAAACAACGATTTATATGTAACCGATTTGAAACACGCACTTTGCTTGTTTATCAATAATACCAATTACAAAAGTGATAACACCGGAATCATATTTAATGACCGTGAGCATAACATTCCTGTTCTAAAAGATGTTTGGGATGAAAAGAAGAAACGCATCAAGGCAAGAAACTTTGCCATTTTTGCACCAACAGGCGAAGGAAAATCTTTTTTGGCCAATAACATTCTGCGCCAATACTTTGAAAGTGGTGTACGCTTGGTAATTATAGACTTGGGTGGCTCATACACCAAGTTTGCCAAACTCTATCCTGAAAAATACACGGTGCTTCGCTATGAAAGTGGAAAGAACTTGGGTATCAATCCATTTTATATAAGTGATGCAAATGACCTCACACCTGAACGATTGGAAGACCTATCTGTTTTTCTATTCGAGCTGTTTGCTTCAGATTTAAAAGTGACCAAAGCACAATCAGTATCGGTTAAAAAGATACTTCGGCATTATTACGATAGCACTTCAGAAAATCATTCGTTGGATGGTTTCTACAACTTTATAGAAAGGAATCAAGAAGACCTTCTGGATACCTTAAAAATCCATCCCGATTATTTCAATGTGACGAGCTTCTTGCACGTAATGTCAGAATATGTCGGCGATGGTCTATATAGTTTTCTTTTTGAAGTGAGCGAAGACCAGACCTATAAAATTGAGGACAAGCGTTTGATTGTTTTTGAACTGGATGAAGTGAAGGACAATAAGGAAATCCTGTCTGTAATGTTAAAACTGATTAAGTCAGCTATCCAAAGAACCATTTGGAAAAACAGAGCCGAAAAGGGTATCATCCTGTTTGATGAGTTTGCCAAACAACTAAAGTTTGAAAATGTACTGGAAAGTGTAGAATTCTACTATCAAGCCATCCGAAAACAAAATGGTGCGATTGGGATTATTCTTCAGTCGATAAATCAGCTGCCCAACAATTCAACTTCTGCAAGTATTCTTGAAAACACGCAGGTCATTTATAGCCTGAACAATGAAAAAGGCTATGACGAATTGGTCAAACGTCTCAATCTATCCAGCCACGATTTGAACCAATTAAAATCAATTAAGAACAATCTTTCCGGTCCACGGAAGTACACCGAAATGTTTATCAAAATTGGCAGAGAAAGTAACATCTTCCGGCTGGAAGTTCCGAAGGAAGTATACGCAGCTTACTTGACCGATGGACAAGAAAATGAGGAAATAAAGAAGCTCTACAAAGAGCATCAGGATATGCAAAAAGCAATAATTCAATTTGCATCTAAAACATAATATTATGAAGACAAAAATCTTAATTATCGCAACGGCATTCATCTTTTTATTGCCCACACGCGCTGCGTGTCAGGGAATGCCCACTTATGACAATACCAATTTTATCAGCTTGGTAAAGCAACTTGTAGAATCAGGTAAACAGACAGCTCAAATGATTAAGTCTGTAAAGTTCTTAAAAGATGCAAAGGAGAGCATTGAGAAAGTATCAAGTGTGGTACAACAGCTTAGAGCAGTTGAGGAAATTGGACAAAACAATCAGCGCCTTATCAACGTAATGCAGAACGATGTACAGGACATACTCAACTCGCCCTACATCAAACCAGAGGAAGTTTCAAGGATTGTAAAATCTTTTGATGCTATTGTTCAAAACTCATTGGACACGGTAGATTTTATTGATGAAGTCCTGTCCAGCGATTATCTCAAAATGAGTGATGCAGAACGTGCTGAAATTTTAAAAGCAAAGGAGCTAGAATCAAAGCAGATGGTTTCCAACATAACTACAAAAACAAAGCGCTATCGAGACATTATTTCTTTCAGAAAGATGCAAGATAAAGTCAATAACCGAGAAACATTCTATTAAAATGACCGCGACCATTCTTTTAGGAATCGGACTGGAATATATCGATACCGTTTTCCAGACCATACAGGCTAGCAATTTTTCGCAATACACAATTGCGGGAATGAAAACGCTCGCTGTCTTGTTCTTTTTGGTCAACATTCTTAAAAAGTATAACGAAGGCGTTGCAGAGAAGGACGGTTACACTTGGGGATTGAGTCCTGGTGAATTGGTCAAGAATTTTACCATTGTCATCTTGGTCATATTCTCAACTCAGGTATTGGGATTTTTTGATGGCATATTGGTCGCCATTGAAGAACAATATCGAGGAACAGCACCAGCATTATTGCCTTTGCAAATGCAGGATATTCCTTTAGAGGAAGACGTAAGTTTGTTTGATGCCGCAAGTTCAGCGATGACACTTTTATATGAAGCCCTGGTTACACCTTTATACGGTTTTAAAATATTGGCATTTATCTTAACTACCATACTTTGGATATTGGATTTGTTCATCTACCCGCTATTCTTAGCAGAGCGCTTCTTCCTTTTAGGAATAATGCAAGCATTTTTTCCTTTGGTCATTAGCCTTGCTGTTTTTGAAAAGTTTCGTTCGCTCGCCTATACGTTCTTCAAACTATATGCAGCGGTGTTTATGCTCGTGCCAGCTTTCTTTCTGGTCAATATATTTATCAATGCCATATATACGGAAATCAACACCAATTTTTGGGTCAACCTTTTTGGGACAGAGGTTGGCCAGGGCTTTTTTGCACCTGTAGTTCAGTTGGGATCAGTAGGTTTTATTGTTTTCTTGAAATTCACCCTATATAAACGTGCCACGTCATTTACGCTAAGACTATTTACCAACTAAATATATTCAGAATGAAAACACCTTACAAGAACATTTACAGCGTCCTAAAGTTGAATCGGTTTATCGTTTTGGCAGTGGTTGTCTGCGCCTTACTATCCTGCACATTTTCGGTTTGGATGGTATTCAACACCAATCAAAAAGCCCTTAATAGTGCCTTTGCTATCAACACCGATGGCAGTATAATTCCGCTGAAGCTCGTAACCCAAAAGGAAAATTTTCGGGTTGAAGCTTTAGCACATTTGGATCTGTTCCATAGCTTCTTCTATAACATAGATGCGAGTAATTTTGAACGCAATTTGGAAAAGGCATTGTGGTTGGGCAATAGTTCCGTGGACAATCTCTACCGCCAGAAAAAAGCGGATGGTGTTTACAACAGGTTGCTTCAGTATTCCTTAGTTCAAAAAGTACTGAGCATCGATTCACGAATATCTGAAAATAATGGCTCGTATAGTTTTACAACAACCACCATTTTTGAAATCAATAGAGGTTCAATCATCGACACCTATGAGTTGGTTTCCACCGGAAACTTGATTACGGTTGACAGAAACTTCCCCAACAATCCGCACGGATTATTGATTACCAACTATTTCGAGAACACCTTAAAAAAACTAAACGATGAAAGTAGAAAAGAATAAAATAGTATTTGCAGCAGTATTGGCCGTGATTGTCATATTCATCATTTTTTATTCCGTAATGTTAATGGGCGATGATGAAAGTGAAACTGAAAACCTTAAACAGACCTTGGTGCCAGATTTGGAAGAAGACCAAAAAGAGTACGATTCCAAACTGGATGCGATTAACGATTTGAGGAAAGTTCGTGAAAACAATGCACCCAGCATCTATGATGAAAAACTGATTGATTCCTTGGGGTTTTACGACCCAGACCTTCCGGAACGCGAAAAAGAGCGTATCGTAGATAGCATTTATGAAGCTGGAAAGATTCAATACTCAGAAAAGCGATACCAAAATTTGGGAAAGAAAAGAACTGTTCATAAAGCGGTGTCAAAAATTGATTCTGCTGAAGTAAAACGGGAACAAAAAATCCAAGTGAAAGAATTGGGCTTGGAACATCAACTGTTCTTCGCTGTTTCGCCTAAACCCAATGAGGTATCCATCATGGGCAATACAGATAAAACTATTTACGTGGTGGTAGATGGCGACCAAGTCGTAAAAGCGAATACCAGATTGCGAATGCGCCTGACCAAAACTGCTACAATCAATGGTAAGGAAATGCCCAAGAATACACCTGTATTCGGATTTATCAGTTTTCAGCCAAATCGTGCGCTCATTGAAATTGAAAACATAAAGCATCATTCCACTAAACTTAAAGCTTTTGATTTATCTGATGGAAGCGAAGGTATCTACGTACAGAACAATTTTAGAGCAGAAGCTACTACTGAAGTGTTGGATGATATTATTGGCGACATCAATATCCCTACCGTTCCGCAGGTAGGCGGCGTAACAAAGGTGCTTAGGAGTAGCAACCGCAATGTTAAAGTAACCGTACTGAACAATTATAAACTCATTCTAAAAACCAAGTTATGAACCCATAATGGGCAATTAAAATTTCACTCTTATGAAAAATTCAATTATAATAATAGTCCTTGTGTTTATTTCCGCTTTCGCAAAAGTAAAAGCACAAACCACTCATTCACTCGACACCATTTATGCAAACGATACCAAAAATGTTGCGCTTTTCTTTCCAGAACCCATTCGGCAAGGCATAACGGGTTCGGACAATTTTGTATTTACCTACAACCGTGAAAAAGAGCAGTATTTCGGACTTCTTCAAGCAAAGCCTGGGAAGGAAAGTAATCTACTGGTAGTCAATAGAAATGGTTCAGTTTTTTCGTATATTGTAAGGTATAAAAAACAGCTTTCTAAGCTCAATTATTTCATTCCGCTATCAAGTAGTATCGGTAATGAAAAACCGATTGTAACCGATTCGGTTCTTGTTGAATCTTCTGAAGAACTTGTAGATAACAGCACCTATTATTACCAAAAATTCTGCTCATATCTTCTCAATAGAAAACAGCGCATAGGGCGAATCAAGAAACGAAGCGAAGGTATTATCTTGACCGTAAAGAACATTGTTTTTGATAAGGATGAACTCTATTTCGTTATCGAGATTGAAAATAATTCTTCGTTAGATTACGATTTGAATTTCTTGAACCTGTCGATTGAAACTCGGCAAAAAGGGAAAAGAAAATCGTTGCAACGACTTTATCAAGAACCGATATATAAATATAATCTACCGTCTAAGATTAAGGAAAATAAAACGGCTCGCTTTGTTTATGTGTTGCCCAAATTTTCATTATCCGATGACCGTAGGGCAATTTTGGAATTGAACGAAAAGGATGGCGAACGGAACATAGAAATGAAACTATCGCATAGATATATTAATAACCCAAATTAATACTGTTATGAAAAAATTTGTTGTTTTCTCGCTCATAGTGCTGTTCCTTTCTTGTGCTGATTCCGAAACTAAAATCTCGGGACCAAGTGCCACAGCCCAAATTGTTATTGAAAGTTTTTATGAAAAAGATGAAGAGACTTTAAAAGCTAACTCAACACCACAGGCATATTCTAACTATATGAATACTTTAAATATGTTTAATGCTACGGTAAAGGATGATTCCAACTTTACTGTTTTGCAGGATACGATTATGGGTGACGTGGCTTGGGTAAAATATACCACAGCTTATGATAAAACGCCTGGTGTTTTTAAACTGGTCCAGCAAAATGGCAAATGGTTGGCGGATGCGAGAGGCTCAAAGGATAAATCGCCTTTTTAAAAAGGACTTTCATTTTAAGCTTTATCAGTTCTTATCGAGATTTATTTCCCAATAACCTCGCGTACCACCTACACGCTCTATAAAGCCAGCATCCTTCAAATTGTTTAGATGCTTTTGGATTGCAGATTCATTTATGTGTAAAACCTCTGCAATTCCTGAACGGCTTATTCGGTTATCTGAAGCAATTAGTTTTAGAACTTCCTTTTGTCTATGTGTCAATTCTTTAATATCATCAATTTCATCATCCTTTTGACCACCTATTTGACCACCTTTTAGACCACCTATTACACCACCTATTTGACCACCTTCTTCAACAGCAGTTTCTTTAGCAGTAAAAGTCATTCTAAGGAAGTTATCCGAAAAGCCAAAACTCTCTTTTCCATAGTGTTCCAAAATACGAGGGATGCCAGAACCCAATTGTTCCACGAGTTCCAAATCCTTAAAAATCCGCATCAGTTCTTTATTCCGTGGAACTGAAAAGCCCTCGAAAAATTCCTGTTTGCTCAATCCTTCCGGAAGACCGCCTGCCGATGTGATTTCAATTCTATCCGCAAAGATTTCAAACTTTGGGGTAATTTCATTGGTATAATCGTTATGCACAAAGGCATTGATAATGGCCTCGCGCAATGCGATGGGATTCCAAAGGTTGGCTTGCTGTCTTTCTTTGGAGGTTATTTTTGTGTTGGTTCTGTTTTCAACCGCAATTTTATCAATCACTTGCTTGGTGGCTTTCACAAGGCATTCGTGACCATACTCGTTGCTTTCTATCAAGTCTGTTCGGGTTTTGCCCGAATACTTGGCTACTTTAATAGAAGTATTGTTCTTATCTGCCAAAAGATAGCCAGCGTAATTGAATGCGCCATCTTCGGTCAATAGTTCCAAGTTCTTTGCAAAAGCTTTACCGAGGGTATGTCCTGATTCTTCGTAGTAGATTTTCAGCTGTCCGAAGCTTAAATCCTGCCGACCGGCTTCAATCTTGCTGATGGAATTTCGGGTACGTTTGGCAAACAGCTCGTCTATCATTTTTTGTGGCATCGGTTCAGCTGCTGAACCTAAGCGGATAAAACAACCCTTTTCGCTCATTCCATATTTTTTGAGATGATAGGGTTTTTCGGGACCACTCGCCACAATGATTTTCAGGATATTCTTACCATATCGTTCTTCACTTAAAATATCAAACAGACCCAAAGCTGAAGGACGAATATTGTTCTTCAACCTGTCCTTAATTTTTAATTGGTCGCCATCCGCATCAGCCAGACCGTAAGTGTTTCCTTCCTTATCAATACCAATATAAATAATGCCACCTTCACGGTAGTTTAAAAAAGCAATGACCTCTTTTTCAAGTCCATCGGACAGTTCTCGTTTGTATTCTATGCGGTTTGTTTCGGTCATTGTTTAAATAAAATCGGACAGTAAAGATAATGATATTAAATTGTGAGGATATGTTTTGCTTCTTATCATAAAGTATATAGCATTTATAAATTATATTTATTTTTTCTTATAATAATCTGTTTAACATCCACTTTATTTAATGACACCTTCAGAACGCTATGTTGCCAATTTGTGCCAAAAATCTTTCCTTCCCTTTTGGAACTTTCCAAATCCTGTAGGTAAAAAGAATAAAGAATTATGTGATGTTTTGGTTGTTTGCGGTAATTATATTTTAATCATTTCCGTAAAGGATATTAGAATGTCAAACCACTCTGATGAAAATGTTAGATATGAGCGTTGGGTAAAAAAAGCTATTGAAGATTCTGCAAAACAAATTTATGGTGCTGAACGCTTTCTTAAAACTGCGGATGAAGTTTATGCCAAAAATAGAGCGAACAAAATATCCCTACCACCAAAAGACGAAAGGATAATATTTAGAATTGCGATTGCTTTTGGAAGCGACAACACATTCCCTTTACCGTATGGCGATTTTAGTCAAGGCTTTGTTCACGTTTTTGATGAAGAATCGACCTCAATACTGTTGAACGAACTTGACACCATTACAGATTTCACAAAGTATCTTACAGACAAAGTGCAGTTTCTAAAAGGAAAATATTTCTCTATGCCCAAAGAATCTGATTTTCTTGCTTTTTATATCCAAACTGCTCTCGATGTAGATGAAAAAGTGGACTCGATAGTATCTGACGGTGGGCTGTGGAATTCTTACATAGAGTCTGAAGAATATGCAGAATGGCAAAATCTCTTGCCTCAAAGCTATATTTGGGATTATATGATCGCACAATTACATAATTACCATATTACCAAAGAAACTACTGATGAACACAGAAATGAGTTAGAGGAAGCCATAAGAGTTATCAATCAAGAATCTCGTATAAATAGAATAGAATTAGGTGGTATTTTGGATAATGCTATTCAAAGAAAGTCGAGTGCCAGAATGCTAAGACCTCTGAAAGACGCTAATCATTGTTACGTATTTATGCCCTTAACTTCCAAGAATTGGGAAGGCAAAGAAAAAGAGTTAGAGCTTAGATGCATTGTCGCCAGGATGGAAAATCCAAGTGTTGAGAAAGTTATAGGTATTGGTTTTGGGAATAATGGCAATGGACAAGATGTTTATGATATTTGCGCTCACTATATTCCGGAAATGAGTGAAGAATTCATAGCAAGTGCCAAGGAAGTTCAAAACGAATTAGGTTATTTTAAAAAACCAACTATCTCACATAGTAAGACTTACAGGAAAGAAGATTTCAAAGGATTTGGACTTTAATAGTTATTCTTCTTTTTATGCAGGATTAACCTTGTTAATTTTATAACCTAAAACCAACCTTTCGACTACCATATGTATGTATCACAACTTGAAGTAATAAATTATAGGAATTTTAAAAACTTTACTTTAAAACTAAAACCAGTAACGCAAATTATTGGTGAAAATAACATCGGAAAATCCAATCTTTTAGACTCTTTGGGCTTAATATTCAGCCAAGAAGTGTCTTTTTTCAAAAGGCGTATGTTAGAGGTCTCAGACTTTAATTACGAGACTATTCTGAAACTTAAAAAAGAAATCCTTGATACTTCTATAGGGCCAAAGGATATTTCCTATCCAAAAATTACAATAAAAGCAACTCTTAAGGATTGGGATCTAAAACAAGAAGCTGTTGTAACTGACTGGATGAGTAATTCTGAATTTACAGAAGCTACTCTTACCTATACGTTTGCACCAATATCATCTTTTGACACAATTGAAGAAATAACCCAACAAAGGCAGTTTCTTCAAGACTACGAAAATGAATTAGGGCCTGAGGAATTTAATAAAATACCCGAAAGCGAAATTCTGAATCTGATAAATTTTCCCATTTCAAAGTACCATTATCGTATACACGGTGGAAATCAAAATGAGAGCGTAGCGAATGCCTATCACTTAAACCAACTTAAGTTTGAGCTATTGGATGCACTCAGAGATGCCAAATCAGAACTTTCCGCAAGTAGGAATAATGGATTACTTTTTAGGGTACTTAATGCAAATGAAGAAACCGATTATCAAGATTTAAAAAAACAGTTAGTAGGTCTTCAGCGAGCAATTGAAGGCAATGTAGCTATTTCAGGAATAAAGACGCGGATTTCAGAGCAACTTGATAAAATTTCATTGAGTACCGATACATCCAATAATGTTGTAGACCTTATATTCTCTCTACCAAATGTATCGGACTTATTGAGGAAATTGAGCCTAATTTACAACGATAATCCCATAAAAATTGAACGTAATGGAACTGGACGAAATAATCTTCTTTTCATTTCATTAATGCTCTCTTTTATAGAAGATCCAGAGCGAATGCAGTCCACTTTTTTCAGAATTGTCGGACTTGAAGAGCCAGAAGCACATCTTCACGCAAATCTTCAAAATCATTTAGCCTCTAATCTTGAAGGGCTTATAAAAAAAGAGGATGGTACTTACAGAAAGGATATACAGCTCATTCTAACTTCACATTCTAACCATATTACCACCAAAATAGATTTCGAAAATACTGTGGTGCTTCATTATAAAAACGGTATCGTACAACCTCATTATATATTGGAAGGTTTTGGAACAACTGCCGAAGAAAATAGACAGGTTAACTATCTCAAAAAATATCTCGATAGTGAGAATGTCAATTTGTTTTATTCAAGACGATTGGCATTGGTGGAAGGGATTTCTGAAAAACTTCTATTTCCTATATTCTATAAAATCCAAACTGGCGAAACTATTGACCAATCTGCAACTGCTGTGGTTAATGTTAATGGCCTTGCCTTCAAAAATTTTATACAAATAATCGTAAACGGTTTTCACACAAGGTGCTTAGTTTTAACTGATAGCGATATTGGAACACAAACAGAGCATAGAGCTCAAGAACTTAAAGACAAATATGATGCTGTAGATGAAGTTGATGTTCAAATTTCTGAGTTATCTACATTTGAAAAAGATTTAATTGACTGCAATAAATCTGGAAGCGGTAAAACCATTTTGTGCAATGTTGTTGAACTGGTGCGACCTAACGCTGGGAAAAAATATGTAGAAGAATTAGGTACAAATGATATTGATATCGAAGACTATTTTTCCTTGATTGAAAACTACAAAAGCGAATTTGCTTTGCAACTTTCACTATCGTTATCCGATGACCATAGCGGTTTTACAATACCAAAATACATTGAAGACGGCATTAAATTTTTAGACCCCTTGATGTAATAAATATGGGAAATATAAGTAAGCCAAAACTTGTTATCGCTGGTCCTGGGGCTGGAAAAACTCACGGAATGGTAGACGAAATAATTAACGCCCTTAAAACCTTGGAACGACATCGCTATATGATAGTTGTTACCTATACCAATTCGGCAACAAAAAACATAAAAAAACGGCTCGGTAAAAGAATAGCCATACCACCAAATTTGTTTATTGGAACCATACATTCCTTCTTGAATAGATTTATAGTGATTCCATATTCAAGTTTACATAACGAAAATGTAAATGGCGAAAAACTATTTATTCAATGTGGAACTGATGATGTTTTAAAAAGGATGTTTGATAATAGTGGTGAAACACCAGACTATAAAGCTAAAAATTATATTAAAAGTAGATTAACCACGTCCTTACACAAAAGTGGATACATTACCTATGACCAGACCCTCAATTTAGCTGAAAGAGCCATCACGAACCAGAGAATAAAGGAAATGTTGGCTAACAGAATACAATATTTGTACGTGGACGAATTTCAAGATACTGGTAATAAAATGTTTTCAATAATAGAGTCTCTTAGAAAGGAAAAAAAGACAGTAATTTATTGCGTTGGCGACCCAGAACAATATATTCAAAGCTTTGACTCTTCAATTAGGGACTTCCAAAATATCCCAATTCTCAAAGCTTCAAGAATGAACCAATATGAGACCGTATTAAATAAAAGCAATAGACGCTCAGTAAATACGATTGTAACTTTCTTGAATAATTTTAGCAAACGTGTTTACGAGGACAATACATTTGAGCAACAATGTCATAACGAGATACCTGGTACACCTGTCAAATTTATAAGTGCGACCCAAAATATAACTGCAATGCTTCCAGAATTCTTTGCTCGATGTGAAAACGAAAACATTTCGCATAAAGAGCGAGGCATAATTGCTAAAAAGAACGAAGTAATCAAAAAGGCAATTGCTGCTTTGAATGGGAATGTTCTTGCTCCAGATAAATCTGCTAAGATTTCGGCGGTTTCAGAAATAAAGGACACCTTATTATCATCCTTGGGAACTAACCAAGCTACATTTTGTGATGAGCAAGGACTTACACCTTTTGACCTAAGAATAATGGCGGTTCAAATAATAAGAGCCATCCGTGCAGAAATTATAACCAACGAAAACACTTTTGCTGCTTTCGTTAAAGATGAGTTTGATCTTACTATCGAAAACAATATACCTTTTAAATTGGATAACCTCAGGCAAATCATCGTTTCTAACACCGATGCAAAAGCTATAATGGTTTCAAACATTCATAGATTTAAGGGTCTTGAATTAGATGCTATACTCGCTGTTGCTAAAAATGAAGCAGAACTTAATCTTTGGTTAGAAACTAATACTGCAACCAGAGATGCACATTCGGACAGAGGCACAAGTGACTATCCAAGATTGGGCTATGTAGCTTTCAGTAGGGCAAGAAAAGTGCTATGTATAGCTTGTTTAGAACCAATCTCAGATAACACAAAAGAAAAACTTAATAATTTAGGGGTTGAATTAGATTCCCCAACTCTTAAGTTTCCCAGTTTAATTTAAGGCTGCTAATAATGCATATTTAATTCTGAAAAATCGACTTCGCCTCCTCATAAATCCTATCAAAATTAACTTCTAAATCAGCCTGGGAGAACACTAGGTTTTTTTCAGAAAGCTCTCGTTGA